>CAIYJU010000179.1 GCA_903926565.1 uncultured Bacteroidales bacterium | reverse complement strand
TGGTCGGACCGCTGGTGTTGAGGTAAACAGGGTTGCCTCCTTTCTCTGTCACCTGGGTAAAGGTACCGGAAACCTGCAACCCGGAACTGTATTCTGCTGTTCCGGTATTCCCGGATTGAATCGCCTGCCTGAGACCGTACAGGCCGCCCCGCCTGAGCGCCATGGTGTCGGCAAATTCATCGAGGACCACGTTGAGGGACTCAAAATCGGGTGTGATGAAAAGCTGGGGCTGCGGTTCCGTGATGTCGTAGTTGTAGTTGGCAGCATCAACAGTAAGCGGGATCTTTTTCACTGCAGGTTTCAGGCATAGAAAGCTTTCGGCGATGGATGAAAGCAGTCCTGCACCATATATCCTGGGATTCTCCGGGCTTCCGATGAGTCCGTATTCAACCGTCCACCAGTGAAGGTTTCGGATACGGGCCAGTTCCGAAGGTTCACCCATGTTGTTTGATATGTCGTTCAGCCGTGTTTCTGCTTCCTCAATGGCATCCTGACTTGAATACGGATCTGCTTTGATGATGGAGAGGTGGCGGATCGCTTCATAAAGGGCATAATCCTGCGGGGATAAAAACGCTTTGGATCCGATTTCGCCGAATCTGCGCAGGAAGTCGGCATACAATGGATCGGCAATGATTGGTGCATGGCCAGCAGCTTCATGAATGATGTCGGGGGCAGGAGTATACCCGATCTGGTCCATCGGGCGGATGTCGGCAGCAATCACAAGCACATTGTAAGCCTGGAACGCCATGAACGCGGAGGGAGGGACAAAACCATCCACTGCCACGGCTGCCCATCCGATTTCCTGAAGGATTCGGTTCATGCCATACATGCTTGGGATGCATTCGATGCTGATTCCGGTTTTTTGCAACCCTTCCAGGTATGCTTCGTGGGCGACCTTACCAAGATAGCGGACGTTCTGCCGCATAACATACCGCCACAGGGCATGATCCTGTGGTGTATACTCGTTGTATGGCTGATCAATCACCAGGCTCATCAGGTGCCTGGGAAGGTTATCGAGGATCGGGTTGGATTCCATCATGGTATTTGTTTTATATTGTAGATACGGGGCATGCCCCGTATCTACAATCTGATTATCCGGGCTTGGCAAGCTCAAATAGGGCGTCGCCTGAAGCCCTTACATAAAATTCCCCTCCCAGCCGGCCTACCAGGTCGATTTTGTGGGGGTCAATTCTGCCTTTGTCATCCATCACCGATGGATTGACATGGATACGCAATATTTCGCAGATCACGAGGTTCCCGGCGGCAGGTCCGCTGCCGGTTTCGATCACCTGGATCACTTTACACTCGAACTGAACGGGTGATTCTTTAACCCTGAATGGTTTTACCAGGTCGGAGGGCTGCATGGTCAATCCAACCATCTCAAATTCATTGACACCTTTCGGGAAATCGGCACTTGAATCACTCATTTTTTGCACCATCTCATAAGTGACAGCATTGATCACAACCTCAGGAATTTCCCTGATGTTTTCATAGGTGTGTTTGGTGGTGTTGTCGATCCCGCGTCGCGAAGGAGAAAAGACCACAATGGGAGGATTGGCACCAAATGCGTTGAAAAAGCTGAAAGGTGAAAGATTGGGGCGACCGTCCCGATCGATCGTACTGGCAAAAGCGATCGGCCGGGGGGCAATGGCTCCCAACATCAGGTGGTGAAACTTCTGGATGGAAGTTTCCTTTGGATCGAAGTGCAGGCAGTCGGAAGGAGAAGTACTCATTTTTGAATATTGAATAACGAATATTGAATATTGAATTATTGGGTGGCTGGAAGGATTTTGGTTTTAACTTCGCCAAAACCGATACGCAGGTTATCCCGCATGCAGTATCCCCGCATGATGATGGTGTCGTTGTCGTTGATAAATTTCCGTTCACTGCCATCAGCCATTTTAACCGGCTTTGTTCCTTTCCATGCAATTTCAAGCATGGAGCCGAATGAGTCGGGAGTAGGGCCGCTGATGGTTCCCGAACCGTACATGTCGCCAACGTTGATGTTGCATCCGTTCACCGTTTGATGTGCCAGTTGTTGAGCAAGGTTCCAGTACATGTATTTGTAGTTTGAATGGCAAACTCGCTGTTGGGGCTGGTTTTCAGGTTGAATAAAAACATCAAGCTGAATGTCGAAATTATGGTCTCCTTCAAACCGGAGATATGGCAACACCTCAGGCTCCTGCCCTGGGCCCGGAACGCGGAAAGGCTCCAGCGCATCCATGGTGATGATCCATGGCGAGACCACGGAACCGAAATTCTTGGCCAGGAAGGGTCCCAGGGGTACATATTCCCATTTCTGGATATCGCGGGCGGAGAGATCATTGAACAGGACCATGCCAAATATGTGATCCTCCGCGTTCGCTGTTGAGACTGATTGTCCCAGTTCTGTTTTCTTCCCGGTGATAAATGCCATCTCCAGTTCAAAATCGACCTGTTTTGACGGGCCAAACTCAGGAAGCTCAGCGTTGTCGGCTTTTGTTTGTCCCTTTGGCCGGTGAATGCCGGTACCGGAAACAACGATGGAAGAGCTTCTGCCATGGTATCCGACAGGTATGTGTTTCCAATTCGGAAGCAGTGCATTTGCCGGATCACGGAACATGATGCCAACGTTGGTCGCATGCTCGATGCTGGAGTAAAAATCAGTATAATCACCCACCTGCACCGGCATCAGCATCTGAACCATCTCATGGCTGATCATGATTTCTGACTGCAGTTCGGGGTGTTCGCGAAGTGCGGAATTATCATTCCCGAAAATTTCCGCAATCCGGTTGCGTAAGGCGCGGCACGCAGGTTTCCCGAGGGCAATGAAGTCGTTCAGGGTATGCCTGTGAAAAACCTCGGCCTCAATTTCAAGTCCATCCAGGAATCCATGCCTTGCAAGCGCATAAAGGTTGATTACGGTATCACCGATCCTGGTGGCAGCCCCAACCTTCCCTCCGGGCGATTTGAATATCCCGAAAGGTATATTCTGTATCGGAAAATCACTCTCCGACTTTACTTCAATCCACGAAGTCAATAACCTGTCACCACCCATTTCAACATTCTTTATTCAATATTCAATATTCGATATTCGATATTCGATATTCTACAGCGTCCCCCTTTTCCCCTGTTCTATTTCAATCGATTCAAACAGCGCCTTGAAATTGCCTTTGCCAAACGATCTGGCACCTTTACGCTGGATGATCTCATAAAAAACCGTGGGGCGGTCTTCCACCGGTTTGGTAAATATCTGCAACAGGTAGCCGTCCTCATCACGGTCAACAAGTATGCCCAGTTCACGCAGCGGTTCAATGGTCTCTTCAATGTTGCCGACACGTTGTATCAGAGCATCATAATAGGTGTCGGGCACCCTGAGGAATTCAACACCCCGGCTTTTAAGGGCGGCAACGGTATCAAGGATGTTGTCGGTAGCCATGGCAACATGTTGTACGCCGCCTCCTTTGTAGAATTCGATGTACTCTTCAATCTGTGATTTTTTCTTTCCGGCAGCCGGTTCATTCAGCGGGAATTTGATGTACAGGTTGCTGCTGGCCATTACTTTACTCATCAGGGCGGTGAATTCGGTGGATATATCGGAATCATCGAAAGAGATCAGCTGGTTAAATCCCATCACATCGTGATAAAACTGGGCCCAGGTGTTCATCTCTCCCCAGTCAACATTACCAACCATGTGGTCAACGTAGCGTAACCCCACGGAGGAAGGCCGGTAGTGCGGCTCCCATTTTACGAAGCCGGGCAGAAAAACACCCCGGTAATTCTTTCGTTCCACAAAGATATGAACCGTCTCTCCGTAGGTACGAATGCCTGACAATACGACCTTACCCGTTTCATCCTTTTCCTCATGTGGATGGAGATAGGGGATTGCACCGCGTTTTGTGGTCTCCTCAAACGATTTCTTCGCATCATCCACCCACAGGGCTACAACTTTTACTCCATCGCCGTGAAGTTTACAATGGTCGGCAATGGGGGAGTCTGGAACCAGGGCGGTGGTGAAAACAAATGTGATCTTATCCTGGCGCAGCACATACGAAGTGCGGTCCTTCAGTCCGGTTTCCAGCCCGGCATAGGCCAACGGCTGAAACCCGAAAGCGGTTTGATAATAGTGTGCAGCCTGTTTGGCGTTGCCCACATAAAACTCTACGTAATCTGTTCCGTTAATCGGTAAAAAATCTTCTGTTGTATTCATCTCAGGTAATTTATTATATGTAATCTCAGCTTTTTCATTTAATTGTTTGCATTGTCCGCATTGCTTTCATCGACTGCATTTTTTCATTCAATCCACGACCTGTAGTAGTCCGGATCTTCAATAGCAAAAGCCTGCTCTGTGATTTTAAGGGGCCGGAAGGTGTCAACCATCACAGCCAGTTCTTTGGTCTCTTTTGCACCGATGCTGCGTTCAACAGCGCCGGGATGCGGGCCATGCACGATGCCGGTTGGATGCAGGGTGATGTATCCCTGTTTGATGTTGTTCCGGCTCATGAAATCACCATCAACGTAATAGAGCACCTCGTCAGAATCAACATTGCTGTGGTTGTAGGGAGCCGGAATGGAGTCAGGGTGATAATCATATAACCTCGGGACAAAAGCGCAGATCACAAAGGCCGGTGTTTCAAATGTCTGGTGTACCGGGGGTGGCTGATGCAAACGGCCTGTGATCGGTTCGAAATCGTGGATGGAGAAGGCATAAGGATAGTGAAATCCATCCCAGCCAATAAGATCGAAAGGATGGGAGGCAAAGTGATACGGCCAGATGGTGTCTTCCCGCTTGATCTTCACAAGGAAATCACCCTTCTCATCGTGGGTCTCAAGCACCAGGGGTTTCCGGATGTCGCGTTCACAAAACGGGGCATGCTCAAGCAATTGCCCGTATTTGTTGAGATACCGTTTCGGAAACCGGAGCGGTGAAAATGATTCTACAATGAACAACCGGTTATCCGGTGTGTTGAATTCCATCTGGTAAATGACGCCCCGCGGCACCACCAGGTGGTCGCCATAACTGAACGGGATGTTCCCATACATGGTTTTCAGGGTTCCTTCACCCCGGTGGATGAAGATCATCTCATCGGCGCCTGAATTTTTAAACCAGTAGCCGGTCATCGATTTTCGCGGAGCGGCAAGGCTGATGTGGCAGTCGTTGTTTACCAGCACGGGGATCCGGCTTTCAAGGTAATCATCGGCAGGAGCCACCTCAAATCCGCGGAAAAGACGGTTTTGCATGTTCTTCGGATCGGCAATCTTCGGTGCAACAGAGTAGGCTTCATCAATCTTTGTCACCAGGGTCGGGGGGTGGCAATGATAAACGAGGGAGTATGTGTCGGAAAACCCTTCTGTTGAAACTAGCTGTTCGGCATATAAACCTCCATCCGGTTTCCGGAAAACAACATGCCGTTTGCGTGGAATCCGGCCGAGTGAATAATAATGGGACATGATTATATTTTTTTCAAGGTAACCGCTTAGTCAGCCCTACTTCAAAATTCAAAATTCGTTATTCAATATTCGATATTCAAATCAAACATCTATTTCCGGGATCTCCCCTTCAACAATCAGCTTTCCTTCAGTGGCATTGATGATCTCCTGAACAGAAACTCCGGGGGCCCTTTCCACGAGCTTGAATCCCTGAGGGGTTACATCAATGACCGCAAGGTCAGAAACGATCCGTTTGACAACGCCGACACCGGTTAAAGGCAGGGTGCATCTCCTGAGAAGCTTCGACTCTCCCTGGGGATTTGTATGCATCATAGCAACAATGATGTTCCTGGCGGAGGCAACAAGGTCCATGGCACCACCCATCCCTTTCACCAATTTTCCGGGGATTTTCCAGGAGGAGATATCTCCGGTATCAGAAACTTCGAAGGCACCAAGAACGGTGAGGTCGATATGCCCGCCCCGGATCATGGCAAAACTTGCCGAAGAGTCGAAAAAGGCGGCCCCGGGAACTGCGGTAACGGTCTGTTTCCCGGCATTGATCAGGTCGGGGTCAATATTTTCTTTTGACGGAAAGGGCCCGATCCCCAGCAATCCGTTTTCAGATTGGAGCACAATCTGCATCCCGGCAGGGATATAGTTGGCCACGAGCGTGGGAATTCCGATGCCCAGGTTGACATAATAGCCATCCTTTAATTCCCGTGCAATCCGTTTTGCAATTCCGTTTTTATCTAAAGACATGAGGAGGGATTTACGATTTTATGATTTACGATTTACGAATGACCAGGAACTAATCTGCCCGTGTCGTGGCAAATTCAATGCGTTTCTCATAGTTGGCACCCTGGAAGATCCGTTGCACAAACACACCGGGTGTATGAATCTGGTTCGGGTCAAGGGTTCCGGCAGGGACCAGCTCTTCCACTTCTGCGATGGTAATTTTACCCGCAGTGGCCATCACCTGGTTGAAGTTGTTCGCGGTATTTTTATAGATGAGGTTGCCATGGGTATCGCCTTTCCAGGCTTTGACGATGGCAAAATCGGCCTTTAGCCACTGTTCCTCGAGATACATTTTGCCCTCGAATTCCCTGACGGGTTTTCCGTCGGCTACCTCCGTGCCATAACCTGCCGGGACAAAAAATGCAGGGATTCCGGCTCCTCCCGCCCTGATGCGTTCTGCCAGCGTTCCCTGGGGCACAAGGTCCACCTCCAGTTCACCACTCAGCAACTGCCGTTCAAACTCCTTGTTTTCTCCGACATAGGAGGAGATCATTTTCCTGATCTGATGGCGGCGAAGAAGCATTCCCAGGCCGAAACCGTCTACACCGGCATTGTTCGAAATGCAGGTCAGACCGGTGATATCACTGGCAGCCAGGGCTGCAATGCAGTTTTCAGGAATTCCGCATAAGCCAAATCCACCAAGCATGATGGTTGCATTGCTTTCAATTCCTTTTATTGCCTCGAGGGCATTGTTGACTACTTTGTTCATTTTTAACAGAATCTCCCGCAAATTTATATTAATTCTAAATAAAAAGCCTAATTTTGCAAAATATTTTTCTAACCAAATAAATTATTCTTGAAATGCAGAAATTATTCAGTTCATATACCCTTGGAAATATTGAATTAAAAAACAGGATCGTGATGGCGCCAATGACCCGTTGCAGGGCTCTTGGAAACATTCCCAACGATCTCATTGCCAGCTATTATGAGCAGCGCGCAACCGCTGGTCTGATCATCACCGAAGGCACATCACCCTCTCCGAATGGTCTTGGATATGCGCGGATTCCCGGCATCTTCAGCGATGCCCAGATTGAGGGATGGAAAAAAACAACAGATGCTGTACACGGCAAAGGCGGGAAGATCTTTGTTCAGTTTATGCACACCGGCAGGATGGCTCATCAGCACAACCTTCCGCAGGGTGCAGAAGTAATCGCCCCATCTGCCATTGCAGCTTCAGGACAAATGTACACCGACAGCCAGGGAATGCAGGATCATACGGCTCCACGGGCCATGACAGCTGAAGATATCGTAAGTACGAAGAAGGAGTTTATGAAGTCAGCCATCAATGCCATCTCGGCTGGTTTTGACGGAGTTGAGCTCCATGGTGCCAATGGCTACCTTCTGGAGCAATTTCTGTCACCTTCGAGCAATCAGCGCACCGATGAGTATGGCGGAACCATCGAAAACCGTTGCCGTTTTGTTTTAGAGGTGGTGGAATCAGTTGGCCAGGCCATCGGCATGGATAAAGTAGCCATCCGATTGTCTCCTTACGGTGTCAATGGCGGCATGGTTCCCTATCCTGAAATAAATGACACTTACACCTACCTGGCCTCAGAACTCGACCGTTTGGGAATCCTTTACATTCATCTTGTTGACCACAGCGCCATGGGTGCACCTGAAGTGCCGATGGCCATCAAGCAGATCATCCGTGAAAAGTTACAGAACACGCTGATCCTTGCTGGTGGTTACTCAAAGGAGACTGCTGAACGTGACCTTCAAAACGGCCTTGCCGACCTCATCGCCTTTGGCAGGCCATTTATCAGCAACCCTGATCTCGTTGAGCGTATGCAAAACGACTGGTCTATCAACTCCAACGCTGATTTCAATACGTTCTATTCGGCTGATGAAAAAGGATACACTGACTATCCCGCATACAAAGCAGAATAACGGTACGTTAAAAAATGTTAAATCGCTTGACTTCCGGCTCAATTGAGTTATCTTTGTTTATATAATTTTTAAAACCTAAAAAAACCGAAAAAAGAAAAAACCTCATTTTGTTTTATGGCGTGTTGCATTCAAACGTAACACGTATTTAAAGCCAAAGGCTGATCCGGAATCTCAAGATTGCCGGATGATTTAAATCGCAAGAAGCGACACCGCCCCGAACTCCGGGGCGGTTTTTTTTACCCGGCCGGTGAAGCCTTGACCAGGTAGCCTCCAGCTTCACCTCCTTCCGGTCCCAATTCAATAGTATAATCAGCCTGGGAGATGATCATGGGATCATGTTCGATGATGAGGAGGGTGTTTTCCTGGCCGGCAAGTTGGTGAAATAAAGAGAGCAGGTATTCAATATCGAGGAAATGGAGCCCGGTGGAAGGTTCTTCAAATAGGTAGAGTGCGGCCCCTTTTCCGGGCTTCATCAGTTCTGCCGCCAATGCCAGTCGCTGTGATTCCCCTCCTGAGAGGCTATCGAGCGATTGTCCCAGCTGAAGGTAGCCGAGCCCGACTTTTTCAAGCAGCTGCAACTGGTGGTGGAGACTTTTATGTTCCGAAAAAAAGGCGCAGGCTTCTGCGGCAGTCATCTTCAGGATATCCGCAATGTTTTTTCCCTGGTACAGGCATAAAAGGATTTCCGGGCGGTACCGAGTTTCCTGGCACTGTTCACATGCCATGTTCACATCCGGGAGAAAATCCATGGAGATGCGGATTTGCCCCTTGCCTTCGCATACCGGGCACCGGCCATCTTTGTTCAGGAATGAATAGGCATTTTTTCCAAAGCCGGCTTGTTTTGATTCCGGCGTGGAGGCGAACATATTCCTTATCTGATCAAAAATCCCTGTGAAAGTGGCTGGCGTGGCCATGGTTGCGTTGAATCCTGTGCGCTGATGAACGCTGACGATGCGCTGGAAATGTTCAAATCCGGTAATTGAAGAGCATCCGGCCGGCTCCTTCTTTTCCCAGGATTCGAGGATGACATCAAACATCAGTGTTGATTTGCCACTTCCCGATACTCCCGTGATGACGGTGATTCCACCTGCAGGGATCTCCAGGTCGAAACCCTTAAGGTTATTTGCAAAGGCATTGTGAATGGTCAAACCAGGCTTTAAAGTGCGTGGCTGATGCGAAGGTTTGTAACCATGTTCTGAAAGCCAGGGACCGGTTACTGAATCCGGGTTTTCAATGATCTGTTGCGGAGTTCCCTCTGCGATCACCCGCCCGCCATTTCTCCCTGCTCCTGGACCGATGTCGATGACATGATCGGCCCCGAGAATGACCTGGCGGTCGTGTTCAACAATGATCACCGTATTTCCTGCTTCCTGCAGCGACCGGATGAGCTTCATCAGGTTTCCTGTATCCCGGGAATGAAGGCCCAGTGTTGGTTCATCGAGAACATACGTGATTCCGGTCAGTCCGGAGCCCAGTTGACCGGCAAGCCTGATGCGCTGCGCCTCTCCCCCCGACAAGGTTGAGGAGATGCGGTCGATCGCCAGGTATGATAAGCCAAGACCGGCAATAAATTCCAGTTTACGGAGGATCTCGCTGACGAGGGGTATGGCTGTTTCAACTTCCTGTAAAACAGTTAGTAATGACGGAAGTGACCTGAACCAGGCGATTGTATTTTTCACGGAAAGTGAAGCCAGGTCTGCAATGTTTTTCCCCAGAACGGTATAACTCAAAGCCTCTGGTTTTAAACGGGAACCGTGGCAGTCAGGGCAGGGAACGGTTTTCATCAGGTTCATCATGCCTTCGCCCCGGTGGTCGGCATGTTTCCGTGCATACTCCTCATTCACAAGGTGTAACAGCCCATTCCAAACACCTGTAAAATGATGTTCCCCGGTTCGGTTATCCCGCACAAACTGCCAGTTGACGTTATACTGTTCATCTCCGCTGCCTGCCAATGCCAGGAGTTTCGCTTCATCAGAAAGATCGTTCCATGGCAGGGAAAAATCGATGTCATGTTTATGCGCAACAGCTTTCAGGGTTGCAACATACTGGCCGAACGGCTCACCATAGAATTTGCCGGTTTTTGTCCCGTCCAGGGCACCTGCCAGCAATGATTTTCCGGGATGTGTAATCAGTTTTTGCGGATCACATAAGGTTTTAGATCCCAGTCCTTTACAGGAAGGACAAGCCCCATGCTCGTGGTTGAAAGAGAAAAGGCTGGAGGATGGATTACCCGTCCTGTCAGCTTTCTCAACGAACTTCGAACTTCGATATTCGTTGTTCAATATTCGATATTCGTTTTTTGTTCCAACACGTGAATACAACAGCCGGTAATGGTCATAGATCCCGGTCATTGTTCCTAACGTTGAACGGGAATTCAATCCGGTATTTCCCTGGTCAACAGCAAATACCGGGGTTAGTCCTGTAAGTTCTTCAAAACCGGCACGATCTTTTACGCCAAGCCGGCTGCGGAAGTAAGCAGAGAAACTCTCCATAAAACGGCTCCGGCCTTCTGCAAAGATCGTGTCGAAAGCCAGGGAGGACTTTCCGCTTCCTGACACTCCGGTTATAACTGTGATCTTGTTGTGTGGAATCTCTGTATCAATGTGTTGGAGATTGTTCGTGGTAACACCTTTAAGTTTAATGGAATATTGAATATTGAATAACGAATTTTGAATATTGAATGATTTGCCTGACGGCAACAGGGGTGATTCCCGAAAATTTTCGTTAGAAAAGAATTTCGACATTCGATATTCGCTATTCAATATTCGATATTCCTTCAGGGCTTTTGCAGTGAGTGAATGTTCGCAGTAAACCATCTCCTCCGGTGTACCTGAGAAAAGCAAAAACCCGCCGTCGCGGCCACTTCCCGGTCCCAGGTCAATGATATGATCAGCAGCTGCAATCAGTCCCGGATGATGTTCAATCAGTATGATGGTATGGCCTTGTTGAATCAGTTTGCCGAGTGCAGTCAGCAATACTCCTGTATCTGACATGTGTAAGCCGGTGGTTGGTTCATCCATGATGTACATGGTGTGCTCTGATTGTGGTTTGGCCAGTTCCGCGGCAAGTTTTATGCGCTGGGCCTCGCCTCCGCTCAGGGTTGAAGATCGCTGACCAAGTGTGAGATAACCAAGCCCAAGGCTGTCTAATGTATCAAGGTAACCTGAAATTTTTGGTTCACCTTTGAAAAATGTCAGGGCGTCTGAAACCGTCATCTCCAGAACTTCGGAAATATTTTTTCCTTTGCCGGAAGGTTCCGTTCCCGCAAAAGTCACTTCAAGTGTGCCGGCATCAAAGCGGCGTCCCTCACAGGCTTCGCAGAGCACCTCCACGTTTCCCATAAAGTGCATTCCGATTTGCTGATAACCCGCGCCTTCGCAGGATTCACAACGCCCGCCGTGTGTGTTGAAAGAAAACCGGCTTTTATCATAACCCCGGCTGACAGACCCGGGCAGCTTTGCGAACAAATCGCGTATATGGTCAAACAACCCGGTATATGTTGCGGGATTGCTTCTGGGGGTTCGCCCGATCGGTGTCTGGTCGACTGAGATCAGTTGCCTTACAGACTCCCATCCTGTGATGGACCTGAATTTGCCGATAGACCCATTTGAGTGATGTAATTTGGTTTTTAAAAAAGAACCGAGTATGTGGTTTGTCAGGGTGGACTTCCCGGCACCTGACACCCCGGTCACCACATTCAATGCCCGAAGGAGGAAGCTGACATCGATATCTTTAAGGTTGTGCGCAGAGGCTCCTGCAACGGTAAGGTAACCGGCACCTGGCCTTCGGCCGGAAGGTACGGGGATATGTTCGAATCCAAAAAGATAAGAGAGGGTACGGCTCCTTCTGATGTCTGATTCAGGTAATTTGACTGCGGTTTCCGGCGGACCATTGAACAATACTTCTCCGCCGGATATACCGGGACCGGGACCGATGTCGATGAGCCAGTCGGCGTGCCGGATAATCTCCTCATCATGTTCCACAACAATTACGGTGTTGCTTTTGTCACGAATTTCCTTCAGAATGTCAATAAGTTGCCGGATGTCGTGCGGATGAAGTCCGATTGATGGTTCATCGAAGATACAGACCATACTGCCAAGATCCATCCCCGCGAGGTTTGCCAGGCGCAAACGCTGCGATTCGCCGCCGGAAAGGGTCGCCGAATCCCGGCTGGTAGAAAGGTAGCCTAAGCCTAATCGTTTAAGAAGACCAGCCTGTTTTGTTATTTGTGCCAGGATCGGACCGGCGATCAGGAGTTCCGTTTTTGTGAGTGCGATCCCGTTCAGAACCTGTTCAATCTCATCCAACTGAAGTGCGGCAAGTTCCGCAATGTTGTACCCGCCGATTCTGACAGACAACGCTCTTTCATTCAGTCGCCTGCCGCGGCAGGTCCGGCACTCCCCGCTGCGGACAAACCGGAGGATATTCTTATTCCGGTCGCGTTGAAGGATGGCTTCCATTACCGGGAGAATGCCTTTGTAATAACCAAGTTCACGCGGTTTTGCCGTGATTCCGCTCCATTTCATCCGCGATTCAAGCGGATGTTTGCCAAATGGAATTTCGATCTTATTACTGCCATAGAGAACAATGTGTTTTTGTACAGGCGTGAGGTCTTTCCAGGGGATATCGATGTGAAACCCCTCAGAACGGCAAACCTGGTCGAGTACATCCAGGGTCACCTGGGAGTAAATGATGTAGCCATTGGGTGCGGTGATCACCAGCGCTCCTTCACGCAGGGTTCTCGTATCGTCGGAGACCAGCAGTTCCGGATCGAGAAAATCTTCAACGCCAAGCCCTTTGCATACCGGACAAGCCCCTTCCGGCGTATTGAAGGAAAACGAACTCCTGTTTATCGGAAACAGGGGGATTTCGGCGGGTGGGCGGCCAACACGTGCAAACAGCAGACGAAGTGAATCATAAACGCCGGTAATGGTTCCGACAGTTGAGCGAGGACTGGTGACCACCGTTTTCTGATTAAGTGCGATGGCAGGGGATAACCCGGTAATGCTATCAACGTCTGGTTTTTTCAGTTTCCCCATGAACTGACGTGCGAACGAGGAGAACGATCCAAGATAGCGGCTTTCGGCTTCCCGGTAAAGTACATCGAAAATCAGCGATGATTTCCCGGACCCTGATACCCCGGTAACCACAATGAGTTTATTCCTGGGAAATTCAAGACTCACCGAACGAAGGTTATGTTCAGAAGCATTTGTAACAGCAATGACAGAATTAGGATGCATGATGCAAAAGTAGTGAAATAGGGGGGTGGAGAGAAGGAGAAATTGTGAAAAGGTCAAAGGTTTTCGTTTAAATTTGCCAGTAGAAAATGAGGTGTATGAACAATGAAGAATTCAGGACAAATGCACACCAGGTGGTTGACTGGATGGCCGATTACCTGGCAAACCAGGAGAAGTACCCGGTGAAACCCGATATCAGTCCGGGAGACATCAGGAACCAGCTTCCTGAACATGCCCCCGCGGAAGGGGAGGATTTTCAAAAAATCTTTAAAGATTTTAACGAAATCATCATCCCGGGAATGACCCACTGGCAGCATCCGGGATTCTTTGCCTATTTCCCTGCGAACAACAGCGAACCATCGATCCTTGCTGAGATGCTCACGGCCACCATGGGTGCCCAGTGCATGTTATGGCTTACCTCCCCGGCGGCTGAGGAACTTGAAGAGCGTGTGATGGAGTGGTTGCGCGACATCCTTGGGCTTCCAAAGGAGTTTACAGGAGTGATCCAGGACAGCAGTTCATCGGCCACGCTGGTTGCACTGCTTACGGCCCGTGAACGAAAGTCGGCTTTTGAAATAAACCGACGGGGATTTACCGGCAATGAACGTTACCGGGTATACACCTCAACGCAGGGTCACTCTTCCATCGACAAGGATGTAAAAATTGCCGGAATCGGCATCGAAAACCTGGTTAAAATCGAGGTGGATGAAGTTTTTGCCATGAGATCAGATAAACTGGAGGAAGCCATTGTCCGCGATATTGCCGATGGTTTCATCCCGCTTGCAGTGGTCTCCACCTTTGGAACAACCAGTTCTACCGCAGTCGATCCGATTGGTGAGATTGGTCGTTTATGTCAAAAATACAATTGCTGGCACCATGTTGATGCCTCATATGCAGGATCGGCACTTATGATTCCTGAGATTCGGGTTCTTGCCCCTGAGATTGGCCGTTGCGACTCGTTTGTGGTGAACCCGCACAAATGGATGTTTACCAATTTCGACTGTTCAGCCTACTTCATCCGCGATAAACAGAGCCTGATCAACACCTTCAGCATCCTTCCCGATTATCTTAAAACTGCGGAGGATAAAATTGTGAACAACTACCGTGACTGGGGCGTTCCGCTGGGAAGGAGGTTTCGGGCTTTAAAACTCTGGTTTGTCATCAGGACCTATGGTGTCAGCGGCATGCAACAGAAAATCCGCGACCACATCAGGTTCGGACAATGGCTGAAGGAGGAGATTCTTCACACACCCGGGGTGGAGATGATGGCGCCGGTTCCTTTTAACCTGGTGTGTTTCCGGTTTCACCCGGAAGGCATAAATGATGAAACACAGTTGGACCGGTACAATGAAGAGATGCTTCAGAAAATAAACCGGAGCGGGAAGGTTTTTCTGACACAAACAAAGCTTAATGGCAGGTATGTTATCCGGTTTGTTGCCGGTCAAACCCATACCTCTGCAGAGGATGTAAAAAAAGGCTGGGAATTTATTAAAGACCAATTTCTGGACTTCAGAAAAAAAAAGCACTAAATTTGGTCTTCAATAGTTCTCAAAATCGTGCCTTATGAAAAAGAAAAGATGGCTGATGATCCTTGGTGGTCTGGTTGCCGTACTGGTTATAATTATTGCAGGAATCATCCTGTATGTTGTCTTATTCCTGCCCAATATCCCTTTACAAACAGTAAAAGTGGAACCATCACCCGATCGCATTGAACGCGGGAAGTACCTGGCCAACCATGTGATGGTTTGCATGGATTGCCACTCCACGCGCGACTGGAGCAGGTTTTCAGGTCCATTAACTCCCGGAACCGAAGGGAAAGGTGGTGAGATTTTTGATGAAAAGCTGGGTTTTCCCGGGCATTTCATGTCGCCGAACATCACTCCCTTTAACCTGAAGGGCTGGACCGATGCTGAAATCTACCGGGCCATCACCAGTGGCGTGAGCAGAGACGGGCATCCGCTGTTTCCGATCATGAACTATCCTGCCTATGCGACGCTCGATACGGAAGATATTCTGAGCGTGATTGCATACATCCGCAGCATTCCGTCCATTGATTATACATCTGAACGCTCCAATCCAACCTTCCCGATGAATATTATTTTACATCTGATTCCCAAAAAGGCAACTCCGCAGGTCAAACCACCGGCATCTGATACCCTTGGGTACGGTGAATACCTGGTGAGGGCTTCGGGGTGTGTCGAATGTCACACCCCGGCCGAGCATGGCCAGATTGTCAGAACGCTTGCCTTTACCGGGGGGCGCGAGTTTCAGATGCCTGATGGCAGCCTGCTGGTATCCCCGAACATTACTCCGGACCAGGAAACCGGTATTGGCAAGTGGACCAAAGAGGCATTTATCTTCCGTTTCAAGTCTTATGACCTGGCTACTTTCAAGCCGCCGGTTCTCCAGAAAGGGGAGATGCAGTCGATCATGCCATGGACCATGTATGCGGGAATGGACACAACAGATCTGACTGCAATCTACAAGTACCTGTATAATCTGAAACCAGTGTCTAACAAGGTGGCAAAGACAAAACCGGCTGGATGATTTCCGATTGGACGATTTCCGATTGTAAATTACAGCAATGCGTTGAAAAATAAGCAACTGCATTCCTCTTTCGACATCACTCCATTTATCAGATTGTCTGCTACCATACGCCGATCTTAGGCTTTGCGTAAAATACGCATGCTGATCGGGCATTTCAACGCTTGATACACCTTATACAGCGGTTGTACTTTTACCGCATCAATTCAATGCGTTTTTACCTTATTAAACATATTGATCCCTTGAACAAAACAAAATGGCTTCAGCTTCTCATACTCTTTTGTCCCCCTCGTAACCGGGGAATCCTTTAATGTTCCTTGCTGACTAAAAACACAGGGGGAGGCCAGAAGCCCTCTCCTGTCCTGCAAACGGCATATGGTCGACAACCTGCAGTAACCATAAGAGTGCATAATCAAGTCGCAGTTATCCTTATTAGCAATACAGGAATCCGGGAAATTGCCGCTGATATACAAGCAGAGGCTTACCGACGGCAACAGGTATAACTGAGCCCCGAAATCAAAAATTAAAATGTAAAAAAAACGTCCAAAACGTACATTTTCCATTTTGTTATCCTATTTTTGCCTTCAGATGATACGAATCGTAATTTTACTGGCGCCGGTTTTTATATCACTGTTCTGGGCAATAACCCTGATGAGTGATCATAAAGACCATGACCGGTCACGCAGGTATCTTTCACTGTTCATGCTGGTGCCGGCGCTGCTTTTTTTCTGTCATTTTCTCTATTTTGCCAATTTCCCTGATTGGTATGTCTGGTTTGATATTCCCCTGCAACTTTTTGGTATTATGGTTTTCCCCCTGTACCATATTTATTTCAGGTTGCTCACAGTGGATGACGAGATTTCCTTCAGGAAATACATATTACACCTTGTTCTTCCGTTAACTTTCGTGATCCTATACGGAATTGCCGTTTTCAATTCGTCTTTGCCGGAATATAAGGCATGGTTGTTCAATAAAATCGACAGCCCGGGTTCACCATCCGTTCAATTTCTTCAAATCCTGCGTGTTATCATGAAAATGATCTTTTGCGCACAGGTCATCTTTTATACTATTGCGAATCATCGGCTCATCAACAGGTATTCAGACAGGGCTATACAGTTTTATTCGGATCTGCGGGATGCCCAAACCAACTATGCCAAAATGTTGAATTTATCCATTGTGGCATCAGGTGTTGTCACCCTTGTGGTGGTTGCAGTTGGAAGGACATTTTTAATGTCGCAGGATTTTCTGATTTTTTTCGCCTGGTTATCGATAACGGTTACCTTGTATTTCATAGGTTACCTCGGGGCCAGGCAGAAGGTAATCAATCCGGACGTATTGCAAGACAATTCTGAACCTGTTCAGTTGTTTAACACATCAGTAACGGATCAGGAAGTTTTGGTCAATAAAATCCTGTTGACATTCGTGGAAAGCAAACTCTATTTAAACAACGACCTTACCATCCAAGATCTGGCAAAAACCGTCGGGACGAACAGAACGTACCTGTCAACCGTGATTAACCAGAATTTCAATTTAAACTTCTGCACTTTTGTAAATGGTTTCCGTGTTAACGAACTGGAACGCGTAATACTCGAAACCCCCGACTACCTGTTGGTTCAATACGTTGTGCTTTGCGGTTTCGGGTCGGTGAACTCCATGAAGCGCTCTGTTACCGCTATAACCGGGATGTCTTTCCATGATTTCAGATCTTCGGTTTTGATGAAGAAACGGGCCTGAAATTTAATTGGCAGAGCTTTTTCACTTGGACAAAGATATTCCTCACCTTGCCGCAGGCAAAAGGTAACTCGTGTTTGTGAAAGACGACGGAACTTTTCATCCCAACCCCTTTCCGGGGGGGTGCAAGGCAGTAATCGGAATTCCCAGGGATTCCCAGACAGGGGGGGAGAGCCTTTCGTCAATGTCGTCGTGCCGACCGGTGGCACTGGCCCCATAGGTGGAAAAAACGCTCACTTTGACCTGGATTCGCAGAGGCGATCTGACCACATCATCTCGCACCTGTCGCTTTGATTTTTACTAAAATCTTTGGCGGGAAATAATGCCAAGCATGGAACCGGTTTGAAAAAAATAAAATATAATTCCAAGAGACTGTACCGAGACATTGTTTTCGTATTTTTACTGTCAACAATTTAATTGGTACTGAAGATGCTTTTTACTTCTATCCCCTTTGTTTTATTCCTTATTGTCGTCTTTTCCTTTTATTGGTTCGTTTTTAACCGGAACCTGAAACTTCAGAATCTCCTTCTCCTTGGCAGCAGTTATTTCTTTTACGGATGGTGGGACTGGCGGTTTTTACTCCTGTTGTTTTTTATATCGATTTCAAATTATTTACTGGCAATAGAGATCCGGAAACGGGCAAAGAAATCACAAAGCAAACCCTTCTTCTTTGCAGCACTGATAGTTAATATAGGCACCTTGATAATTTTTAAATATTTTAATTTCTTCATTGATGGCCTTATGAGCCTTATCTCCTTAACCGGTGTTAAAGTAAGCATTGAAACCTTCAACATCATCCTGCCTCTGGGAATAAGTTTTTACATTTTTCTTTCATTAAGCTACATTATTGATGTATATCAGAATAAACTTGAGGCCGTACGCAACGTTTTTGATGCATTGCTGACGTTCAGTTTTTTTCCTATAATCCTTGCCGGTCCAATCCAACGACCGATTGGGTTACTGCAACAGATTCAAACTAAAAGAATATTCGATAATGCCCTGACAATAAGCGGTTTAAAACAAATTCTCTGGGGTGTTTTCATGAAAATGGTGATTGCGGATAATTGTGTCGGTTATGTAAGCACGATCTTTCATGGCTTTGAATCGTATAATGGCAGTACACTTGCACTCGGAGCATTTTTGTTCACTGTTCAGATATATACTGACTTTGCCGGATATTCCAATATTGCTATCGGAATTGGTAAGCTCCTTGGTTTTAATTTAATGCAAAATTTTGCTTATCCTTATTTTTCAAGGGATATCAGGGATTTTTGGAAAAGATGGAATATGTCGCTTACAACATGGTTCAGGGATTATACCTTTCTGCCTGTTGCTTATTGGGTTTCAGGAAAAATAAAATCGGAGAAATTCTACTTTATCAAAACTGAAATACTGATTTATATAACAGGGATTACGCTAACATGGATGCTAACCGGATTGTGGCATGGCGCCAATTATACGTTTATAGTCTGGGGTCTGATTCAGGGTGTTTTTCTAATTATTTATCATATAAGCGTAAAACCCAGGAAAAGGCTGCTTAAACGATTTAACCTCAGCAATAATAACAGTGTTTTCATTTTTGTCGAGACTCTGCTTACCTTGACAATTATTATGTTTTCATGGATTTTTTTCAGGGCAGATAACCTTTGGGATGCATGTAAATATATATCCGGAATTTTTACTTCATCCTTATTTACTGCTCCGGATATAAAAGTCGATTCGGTATTATTGATTCTGATTGCTTTGTTTTTTCTGGTTGAATGGATTGGTAGAAAACAGGAATATGCCATTGAAGGAATTGGCAAAAAGTGGCCGATTTTGTTTAGATGGTCACTATATTGCTTAGTTATTTTTCTGATCGGTATGTTCATGTCAACGAGTGAATCACCCTTTATTTATTTTCAATTCTAAATTGTCATAGATGAGATCGTTTTTTAAAAAATTATTTTCATTCACGCTCTTTACAATTGTATTCTATTGTTTATCGATAATTCTTTGGAGTGAACTGATTCATAATCATTCGTATAAGAAAAACATATATTATTATATTGGCTACTATAATGCTATGTCATTTCGAATCAACGAAATTTCTGATTATAAAAAGGTAGATATTTTGTTTCTTGGATCCTCCCATGCCTACAGGAGTTTCGATACCAGGATCTTCCGTGACCATGGTTATACTTCTTTCAACTTTGGCTCCAGCGCTCAAACACCCATCCAGACCGAAATGTTGCTGGAAAAATACCTCGAACTTTTACAGCCTAAACTGGTCATTTATGAAGTTTATCCGTTTACATTTTCCCTTGATGGCCTGGAATCGGGGCTGGATCTTCTTGCCAGCGACAAGATAGATTTGAAAACTGTAAAAATGGTGATGACACTTAATCATGTCAAGGCATACAACACCTTGATATATGCATATTACCGTCAGGTGTTCAACAGAAATAAAAAATTGAAGAAAGTTTATATGAGCGGTGATAATATTTATATCCATGGAGGCTTTGTTGAAAGTAAATTGAAACACTTTTCGAGTCATGACAGTATAAAAAAAGACAAATTAATCATTAATAACGTGCAAATGCATGCGTTCACAAAAAGCCTGGACCTCCTGAAAAACCGAAATATCCCTTTTATTTTAGTCCAGGCACCTGTTACCAGATTCAAAAATCAATCCTGGATCAACACGAAAGAGATTGACTCCTGTTTCTTAAACAAAGGAATAATGTACAATTTTAATAATTTGCTTAACCTTAATGACAGTTTGGACTTTTATGACGCAGATCATTTAAATCAGAGTGGGGTCAGGATTTTTTGCGACTCACTGATCAGAATTATTGACAGAAAGGGTTATGTTGACAAGACAAAGCCGGAAATGAAATCCACCGGGTTCAGGTGAAAACTGCTCCGCGTGATTTCTTCCTCTCATCAACGGGGTTAACAATTCTAAAAAGGGTTTGATCAGACTCTCAACCCAGAGAACCTCCGGGATGGAGTCTGTTACTTGTACCTGAAACATGCCTGTATCACCAGCACAGGTCATACCGTTTTAAGCCTTCACTTAATTATTGGCTTACTGATCATAAAACACATTTGCAACCTTGACGACCATGCCTTGTTGATAAGATGGCCGATAGATTTTCAGGATTGATAAGAGAAATGGTACTAAACCGATTTGCTGACGGTAAATGTGACCAAATTATGTTGAGGCCTGAGACAATAGGTTAGTTTTACTTATGCAGGTCGCCTGGAACATTACTGTTGCTAAACATGATAAAGAAATTATACATTAACATTTTTCAAGAAGAATTCTGCCACTGAATTTCACAAGGTTGCACTTTCCTGAAAAACCATCAATATTTGACTGTTCCTATCAAAGTCCTTTCAAAAAACCGGTCTGATTGTACACGCTTAAATTTTTTTATCCCTGAAATGAGGATTTTAATATTTTTACATTATCTTTGGACTAAATATAAATAAACAACCTAAAATACATAAAATATGGCTTTTAGAAACAATGCAACAGGGAATGTTCAATTTATTATAGAAGCAGATATACCTGATTCATGGGGTACGAAGTTGGTCTGGGCTGATCCGACGGGAACGTTTGACGCTTTAACCAATACAGTCACCTTTTCAGCGACGACCGATTTTCCGCCTCCGGCTTCAAAACCTTCCGATACCCCTTTTACGACATATTCCTTTAAACATATCGTTGATGTTGCCAAAATACCATTCAATTTAGGCGACGTCAAGATAGTTATTCAAGGTAAAAACGGAGCAACAGGTGTACGCAAAACCGGAACAGTAACTAATTCGGTTCCGGTCCTTAAAAGATAACAGCTATAAGTTTCACCAATTGCGGCTTTATAGTTACATCGTTATAATCCTGCTGTTCAACGGATCTGTGAATTCCGAAGCAGGAATTGTGCCGGATACGAACCGGATTAAAAGGCTCCTGGACCTTTCGCTTTTAAGGCAAAATACCAGCCGGGACTCATCGTTTCATCTCGCGACAATAGCCTTTCGCCTGTCGCAGGAAGCCAATTTCCCGAAAGGTATCAGTGATGCTTCCATGCGCATGGGTTCTTATTTTTATTCAAGAGGGCAGAATGATACTGCGCTATCCTGTTTCCGCAAAGCGTATGATATCCGTAAATCACGCGGGGATTTCAATGGAGCTTCGGCTGCATGTGTCATGATGAGCTATGTGTTCAGCACGCTTGGAAAAAAAGATTCAGCGTTTAGCATCCTTTATGAATCGCTGCGACTGAACAATTTTTCAAAAGACTCCGCCAATCTTGCTTATATCTACATTTCGCTGGGTAACCTTTGCGTTGATTTCCATCAGCCGGAGGCATCCCTGAAGTATTATCTCAGGGCGGAATCAATAGCTTCGGGCATTAACAACCAGGGTGAACTTAGTCTTGTTTACGGAGGACTGGGCAACTACTATTTCAACACAGGACAGTATGAAAAAGCATTGTCTTACTTTTTCAAAAAGGAATTCATTGACCATAATATTGGTAATCCTGTCTCACGGGCCCAGGTAAAATGCAATATTGCACTCTGTTATGATCAGCTTCATGATTATGCAAAGTCGTCTCTTTATTACAACCAGGTGGTGGCGGTGTATAAAGAACTGGGTTTACTTTCTGACCTCGCCCACATCTATTTCAACATGGGACGTATGTTCATCAACCGTGAAATGGCTGACAGTGCAATTTCATATCTTCAGAAGTCTGTGGATCTTGGAAATGAGACAAATGACCGGGTCCGTGTGGCAGAAAGTACCGATGCACTTTCAGAGGCTTTTGCACTTAACCACGATTACATGCAGGCATATCGTTTGCAGCAACAGTTTAATGTGCTGAACGATTCGTTATTGACCCGCGAGAAGATCAGGAGCATAGCAGAAATGCAGACAAAATATGGAACAGAGAAAAATGAACAGCGTATTGCCCTGCTTGATTCTCAGAATAAAACCCGCGCTACCCAAAGGAATTTTCTTTTCATCGGCACGATCCTCCTGATTTTACTGGCAGGTTCAATCTTTATGGGTCTTATGAAGACCGCAAGGGAAAAAAAGAAATCCGAAGGCCTTTTGCTGAATATCCTTCCTGCAAAGGTGGCGGAAGAACTAAAACAGACGGGGAGTGCTGAAGCAAAGCAGTATGATGAAGTGACGGTGATGTTCACGGATTTTAAAAATTTCACGACAATTTCAGAGAAACTTTCCGCGACCGAACTGGTTACCATTCTTCATACCTGCTTTACCGCATTTGACAGGATCATTCAAAAATACAACCTTGAAAAGATAAAGACAATTGGCGACAGCTATTTATGTGCCGGCGGACTTCCTGTACAGAACAAAACACATGCAGTTGATACGGTGAATGCCGCACTCGAAATTCAGGCATTCATGATGGAACACGCAGAACAAATGAAAAAATCCGGGCAGGAAGTTTTTGAAATCAGGATAGGAATCCATACCGGCCCATTGGTCGCTGGTATTGTAGGAATCAGGAAATTCGTCTATGACATCTGGGGCGATACGGTTAACACAGCCTCACGTATTGAAAGCAGCGGGGAAGCCGGCAGGATAAATATCAGCCAGGCAACCTATCAGCTTGTAAAACCCAGGTTCAATTGTACGCCGCGTGGAATGATTGAGGCAAAGAATAAGGGTAAAGTTGAAATGTATTTTGTAAATAGTGCATGCCAATAAACCTCTCTTTCTCCCTGATACCCGGAGTTTTCAGATATTTATTGTCGGCAGTTGAAAGATTTTGAAAATAATTTGTAACATCTGGGAAATATTGCGATCTAATAACGTTTAAACAATTAATTCAAATCCTATGAAAATGATTAAAAATTTCTTACTGGCCATGACCATGATGACAATTGCTTACTCAACATCAGCCCAGCAGCCTCCGTTACTGGACCGTGATCTCTTTTTCGGCAACCCGGAAATCTCCGGGGGCCAGTTGAGCCCTGATGGGAAATTTATCTCGTTTATGAAACAATACAACGGGATCATGAACCTGTGGGTGAAATCTTTTGACGAGCCTTTTGAAAAGGCCCGCCCCCTGACCAACAGCACACGTCCGTTTTACGGATATTTCTGGACCAGGGACAGCAAATACCTTCTTTATGTAAAAGATAAGGACGGGGATGAGAACATGAATATTTTTGCGGTTGATCCCAAAGCAAGTCCGGCAGAAGGGGGAGTACCCGAATCGAAAAATCTCACGCCGTTGAAAGAGGTTGCTGCACAAATTTTCATGGTGAGCAAGAAGGATCCGAACATTCTCTATGTGGGGCTCAATGATCGGGATGCCGCATGGCATGATCTCTATGAATTGCAGATAGCCTCAGGAAAACTGACAAAACTCTTTGAAAACAATGACCGCATCACCGGGTATGATTTTGACTGGGATGAGAAAATGAGGGTCATGAGCAAAACCGATGAAAAGGGCAATACCACCATGTTCAGGGTCGATGAAGGAAATAAACTCACTCCGATCTACGATTTCAACGTAAATGAACAGGCCTACATTGCCGGATGGAATGAGGATAATTCGCAATGCTATTTTGTTACAAACAAGGGAGACATTGATAAGTCGACCCTGTTTCTGATGGATCCAAAAACTCAGAAAATGAAGTTGATGGAAAGCGATCCGAATAAAAAAGTCGATTTCGGCGGACTGATGCTCGATGACAATACCAGGAAAATCATCTCCACAAGTTACACCCTGGATAAAACCGAGTATTACTGGAAAGACAAGAAATGGGAATCAACCTATAAATACCTGGAATCCAAATTCCCGGGTCGTGAGGTTTACCTGCAGAGCACCACAAATGATTATTCCAAACTGTTGATTGCTGTGAGTGGTGATAAATATGCCGCTGAAGTTCATTTTTTCGATGTGAAGTCAAAAAAACTGATCCATCAATATACTCCGAGGCCGGCACTCAAAGCGGTGGAACAACACCTGGCCGGGATGAAACCGATTTCCTACAAAAGCAGCGATGGTCTTGATATTCCGGCATACCTGACCATGCCTGCAGGGATTGAAGGGAAAAACCTTCCTGTGATCGTACTGGTTCATGGCGGCCCGAAAGGACCTCGTGACAATTGGGGATACGATCCGGAAGTCCAGTTCCTGGCCAACCGTGGATATGCCGTTTTGCAGCCCAATTTCAGGTCGAGCGGTGGATACGGAAAGAAATTTTTAAATGCCGGCGACATGCAATGGGGAAAACTGATGCAGGATGATATCACCTGGGGTGTGAAGTATCTGATTGAAGCGGGTATCGCCGATAAGAACAAGGTTGCCATCATGGGCGGCAGTTACGGAGGTTATGCAACACTCGCCGGATTGGCATTCACCCCTGAGGTGTATGCATGCGGCGTTGACATTGTGGGCCCGAGCAACATCTTTACCCTGCTCGAATCCATCCCTGCATACTGGGAATCAGGCAGGGCATTTTTGTACGGCATGGTTGGTGATCCCAATACCGAGGAGGGCAAGGCAGCCATTCGTGCTGCCAGTCCGCTGTTCAGCGCCGAAAAGATCAACAGGCCGCTATTAATTATCCAGGGCGCAAATGATCCGAGGGTGAAGAAAGCCGAAGCCGACCAGATCGTGATCGCACTGAGGGAGAAGGGGAAGAAAGTAGCATATCTGCTGGCTCCCGACGAAGGACATGGCTTTATCAAACCGCTCAACAAGAAAGCAATGTATGCGGAAACTGAGAAATTCCTCTCCGAAATCCTCGGTGGTCGATACCAGGAAGGGATGGAAGAAGATGTGAAAACGAATCTTGATAAGCTGCGTGTTGATATTTCAACAGTGAAATATGAGCCGAAGACAGCCCAGAAAACAGCAAAAGCACTTCCCTCCGTACAAAACGTCTGGAGCACTTCGGCAATGGAATATAATGTGGTATTTGAAGTACAGGGTCAGAAAATTGCGATGCAGATGAAGCGGACCATTGAACCCAAAGATAACAACTGGCTGGTTTCCGACCTGGTTTCTGGTGCGATGGGAGAGATGAAGGATGCGATCCTGTTTCAACAGGATGCGACCCCGGTTTCAAGGGAGATGGAACAGATGGGTCAGAAGATCAGCATGACACTCGAAGGCAACAAGGCAATCGTGGACATGCAGGGGAAAAAGACAGAGATGGAATTTACAGGCGCTGTTTTACAGGACGGACCCGGAGTGGATCAGATCATTGCCAGGTGGCCGCTGAAAGATGGTTTCAGCCTTGTTGTTGAGGTTCCTGACATGACGACCATGAAAGCCAAGCAGGTGAAAATAAGCGTGACAGGCAAGGAAACCATTAAGACCGACGAATGTGTAAAGGTTGAAATGGTCAGCACCGACAACGCAACCGATAAAACCACCTTCTGGATCAATCCTAAAACCCAGTCAGCCGATAAAATTGTCTCCGTTATGCCAGCAATGGGCAACGCAGTGATGACCATCGAGAAGAAGTAATGTCGAATAAAACCTCCAAAACTCTTCCCGGTAAATCGGGGGAGCAGCAATGAAAACAGCCGGCCAGGTATCCCTTTAAATACCTGGCCGGCTATTTCTATAAAAGAATGAGGGAATATACGACTTAGAGCCTTATCAACTTCAAATAACCAACTTCATAGCCTTTCACCACTTTTATCATATACAACCCGGGTTGTCTGTTTGACAGGTCAAGCTGGTATTGTTTCATCAGTGGCAACTCGGTGCGCATAACGCATTCACCCATCAGGCTGAAAATCTCTACCCGGATACTTCCGGCTGGTTCAGAATCTTTCAGTGCCAGGGTAAACAGCCCCGTGGTCGGGTTCGGATAAACGCGGAAGAGGCCATCCTTTTCGGGAATAACCTTTTCATTAACCGTCTCTGATGTCGCTTTCGTGAAGGGAGCGTCACAGTACTGGCCTGTAATGTCGATTCGGGCGTGCACCGTTGAGCCGTTCTTGAAATGGGTTCCCGCTTTCATGAGGATGTTCTGCCCGGCTACCAGGTCGGCGGATGCACCATCCTGGACGATAAACGTAGTTCCGTCGCCTGCCAGGGTAATGGTCTGCGTGGCCTCGAAGCAATACGATTGCCCTGTCGGGATGTTGATGTTCAGCAGGTTAAGGTCCTGTGCCATGTTGACTTTCAGCAGATAGTCTTCGGTTTCTCCGACTCCCAGGATCCCGCTTCCATCCCAATTTTGAAGGACAGAAGTTTCGCTGATTGTAAACCTTGCCCAGACATATCCCTTCTGTGGGCCGATGAGTAAGGGCTGGAGCATGGGGGTCAACGACAAGGGTCCGGAATATCCGGCAGAAACAGGATGGTTCACCAGAACATGTTCAGGCACCAGGGGGCCGAACGGACACTGTGCAGAACCTGACCAAACCCCATCGTGATTCCAGTCGAACAGGACATTTACATAAACCGTGTTTTGCGTCGTGTTCTGAACGAAGATATCAATATGCTGACCCCAGATCGCCGGTGTGCACACACTCCCCAGTGGCTCTCCGGATGTATACAGACAGTTCGTCACAACTTCCGAACCCGGGTCGCCAAATATTGTATAAGCGCCTGCAATGGATAGCCCTGCATCACCGTCGTTCTGACACTCGTCTATGTTGTAGAGACCCGGTGTGAAATTCGGACAGGCGCCGCCATTGCCGTCTGCTTCATCATCTTTTGAATACCCTAAGAACGCGTTGCCGATGGTAGTCCGGACAAACCCGGCCGGACCGGCAGTCCGACAGGTCGGGAACTGGCCTGGCACCCCCAGGTCGGGATAGGCCGGGGCACCTTCGGGAGCATCACCGAAGTCATAAACCTCCGGGATTTGGACCAATACACGGTAATCTTCAACCTCTCCGTTAGGGGCAGGCCCGTTGGGGGTGGTGACCCCCTGAGAGCTGATACGGAACCTGGCAAAGGTATAACCGGTTGGTCCACCAGGTACGTTGATCGTAAAGTTGTTTGCTCCTTCAAAAACCACCTGGTTGTTAATAATGAGCTCCATGGGGTTGTTTTCCCAGGTACCGTTCTGGTTCCAGTCAATCCAGGCACTCAGCTTACCTGAAACCGGGTAACCGGTAAATTCTCCATTTACCAGAACGGTGATCTGCGCGGTCTGGCCAGGTTCAAAGACGGACGGCAGCAACACGCCATCCTCGTCGTCAATCCCGTTCAGGTCGTCACCCTCAGCATTCAGGTCAGGTTGTCCGTCAGCTTCGTAATCGGGCCAGGCGAGGGGATTCGGACTCATTTGAAGGGTGCCGATGTCATGACGCGCGCCGCCGTTGGCCAATAAAGTGGGGTAGGGCGAGGGTGCATCGCCGAAATCGGTGCCCGTCACATATAACAGGTAATCCTCGGTTTCACCAAGGTCATATGTCCCGGCACCGGTCCAATATTCCGGTAGCGGGTCTGCCGTAAGGGTAAACCTGAACCACACATAACCCCTGTTGGGTCCGATCTGAAAACCACCCAAATTAAGCCCAGATGCCAGACCGTAGTACATGGTCGGGACCAGAGCGTTCCTCACGACCCGTTCATCCGTCTGAATTGTTCCGTTGCAGGGTGTAAAGGTGGTCCATTGACCGTCCTGGTTCCAGTCAGCCAGCACATTCAGGTAAAAAGCTGGCGGAGGAGGATATCCCAGCTGAGGAGTTAAGCCGACAATTTGGATGTCGATATCGGGTCCCCACGTGGCTGTTCCGCAAGGAACTCCAAGCTTGCCGCCCGAAGAAAACGGACAGGTACTGACGACCCCCTGTCCGTTAAATTCCGTTATTCTGTATGCGCCAGGTTTGGTCAGTCCCGCGTCCATATCGCCAAAACACTCATCCATGTTGGGTGCCATGGTATTCGGCGGAACGGCGGGACAACTACCCGCGTTTCCGTCGGTTTCATCATCCTTGAGCATTCCAAAATAGCCACCCGAGACACACACGCACGTGCCATGACTGATGTAGGTTCCGGTTGCCCCTACATTGATACAGGTTGGAAACCAGCCCATCACAGGCGGGATACCGGGATAGGCGACATATTCTTCCGGTGCATCGCCAAAATCCCATTCATTGGTAATTTGCCCGACTACGGGCGGAAAATAAGAGATACCTGATACAAACACTAATACTGTGATGCACCATTTCATTTTGTTGTAAAATGTTTTGTACATACTTTCGTGGTTTTGAGTGTTAGACAATAAATGATTGGAATATATAAGGAATAGTTTCCTGTCATTACATACCAGGATATTCAGTATCATATTCGATCTGCCAAACAATTTCAATCACGAAGGATTCAAAACCTGTCGATAACAACATTCACTTTCAAAAAACTGTTGACCTTAGTTGGCCCTTTCCGGAAGTTCGATCCCTCTTTATTATGTAAAGTATTTTATAAGTAATTTGTCATAGTCTTCAAATATAGTCATTTTCCCGTCAGATTGTTCAAACGGATGCGTTTTTTTTACGTAGTTAAACAGTTGGTCCTTAGCTATTAGTAACATGTTTATTGTTAATATGTTGTGTTATAAAGTATCATTTTACGCCTTTGCATTTTCCTTGTTGTTGTTACCGCTCGGGACCATTTCGTTCCTACAACCCCCGATTTTTTTCAATTGCACGACAGGGTCCTTTCCGTTGCTCTTGGCGTATTGATTGTAGGTTTTTTGGCCTATAAAACGACCAGCCGCCAGAAAAAAGCGAAAAAGGAAAGCGGGCGACTATAAAACCACCAACGACCGCCTGATTGTTATCGACAAGATGGGGTATATCCGGTTCAAAGGCAATCAGTCGGCAATTAATGACCTTGATGCTGTAAAAATGAAAGTAAACGAATTGCCTGCAAAATAATATTCCGCTGAACATGGTGGTGAAAAAAGATTCCTGCAAGAAGTTTTTCCAGCCAGGCTTCAATTCTGCTTCGGTAATATAAACCATTGCGACAAGCGATGAATAATCCTCTTACCTTTGGACACTTGGTACCTGAATCTTTAAATCCGACCGGCTCCTATGGCAAAAAAATCAAGAATCCCCCACACCTACGTCATCGTGTTCTCTATTATTATCATTGCAGGGATACTTACTTGGATCATTCCGGGAGGTACATTTGAACGGGAAATGATCAAGGTGAACGGGATTGACCGGGAGGTCATTAAAAGCAACAGTTTTCATTATGTTGGGAATACGCCTCAAACCTGGCAGATCTTTTCAGCCATCTTCGACGGATTTGTCGATAAAGCCAATATCATCGTATTCATTTTGCTGATTGGTGGGGCTTTCTGGATCATGAACCAGACGAAATCGATCGATATCGGCATTTATGCATTCCTGCGTTACACCAAAAAGATCGGGCATAACCGGGTAATGAAATACCTTGGGGTCGACAACCTCATCATCGTTTTATTAATGCTGATATTCAGCATCTTCGGAGCAGTTTTCGGCATGAGCGAAGAGACCATCGCCTTTACGATCATCTTTATCCCCCTTGCCATCCGCATGGGATATGATTCGATTACCGGCGTATGCATGTGCTATATAGCCGCCCACCTTGGATTTGCAGGGGCATTACTCAATCCGTTTACGATCGGAATCGCGCAGGGTTTGTCAAAATTACCCCTCTTCTCCGGGATCGAATACCGGTTATTCTGCTGGGTAGTAATAACCTTTGTCGGTATCACCTATGTGCTTTGGTATGCACATAAAGTTAGGAAAAATCCGGAATCCTCCAGCATGTATGACGAGGATGCCCACTGGAGGGAACAAAACGACAGGCAGGAAGATGCTGGCGAGTATCACACACCCCGCAGCGCCTGGTTTGTTTTTGGCGCCATTCAGGTTGTACTGATACTGTTTTCAGTTTATTATCCGGTGACGATTCTGAAAATAGGACTGTCAGCCTTTACGGCACCGGTCATACCCGTCCTGACGGCAGTCTACCTGCTAACCAGCCTGCTTTTGCTGCGAAAATCAGTGCATTTTTACATCCTCAACCTTCTGTTTTTTACCATTGCCTTCCTGATAGTCGGGGTTATGGGTTATGAATGGTATGTAATGGAAATTGCCACCCTCTTCTTTGTCATGGGCATCGCTTCAGGACTTGCGATGAACTACTCGCTGAATGACCTTACCAGGCACTTTCTCGACGGTGCCCGCGATATCCTTTCAGCCGGGATTATCGTCGGTCTGGCCGGGGGTATTATCATCATCCTGAAAAACGGGCAGGTGATCGACACCCTGCTCTATTATGTTGCTGGTTCAATGAGCGACATGGGGAACTATGCTACCATCAGCCTCATGTATGTCATCCAGACCGGGATCAACCTTATCATGCCTTCCGGATCAGCCAAAGCTGCGCTTACCATGCCGATCATGTCGCAGTTCTCCGACCTCATTGGTGTTTCCCGTCAGGCAACGGTCATGGCTTTCCAGTTTGGAGATGGTTTTACAAACATGATCACTCCTACCTCCGGCGTGTTGATGGGTGTTCTGGGCATCGCCCGCATTCCCTACGATAAATGGCTGAAATGGGTCCTCCCCTTCATGCTGATCCTGATCATATTGGGCTTCCTTCTGCTTATTCCGACCGTAACCATGAAATTGAACGGATTTTAAATACAGCTGTTTAGAAGCTGCTTGTCTTTGGAAGCATGTCGCTTCCCTGGAAACCTCTGACCTTTGCCATCGTGCAGCCTCCCTGACCCGTTACCTTCAGAAACCAGAGGCCAGCCGGCAAATCAGGTATACGAAAAAATACGCATGCTTATCAGGCATTTCAACGCTTGACCTGCCCAGTGTGGTGGTTGTACTTTTACGGGAAACAACCACGAAAAATAAAGCCCTATGAAAAAGTTAACTTCAGGATTTTTACTGCTTATGTGCCTGATATCGGAAGTCAAGGCCCAGCAGGACACCCCGGTGTATGATGCAGCAGGCACGCAGGCTGATCTTGTATTCAGCGGAACGGTCGTCAGGCAGAATTGTTTCCTGCTAGGTGATTCCATGCCCGTCACCGAAACTGTTTTCAGTGACATCGAGATCGTAAGATCCGTGAATCCTTCACGATCTGGTAACGATCCGGAGATTCGGATCGTTTATGCAGGAGGGATGCTCAACGGAAGGGCTCTGAAGATCCCTGATATTCCTGATCTCACTGTCGGGAAACGGTACTTCGTCTTTGTGCAGGATGACGGAACTTTTCATCCCAACCCATTTCCGGGAGGTTGCAAGGCGGTTATCGGGATTTCAATCGACCCACTGACGGGGGGGGAGAGCCTCTCGCCTGATTCCCCATGCCAGCCGGTTATGTTAGCTCAATAGGTTGAAAAAGCAATCATTTTGACCGGTGTTCGAAAAAGCGATCCTGCCTGGAATAAACACGCACGTTGACCCGTCTTCGCCGGAGCAATCTGATTAAAACGAAACCAGTTAATCACTATTCTTTGACGCAGCGAACGGTGAAGCCACTTGTCTTGCCGTTGAGAAACATGCCGCACAGGTTATAGACAAAGGAGAGGAACCGGCCGTTTTGCGCATCGAACTGGTTACTGCTCCAGTAACCGCCATCCGAGCCGCGATATTCCAGCGCACCATTACTGACATTTAGTCTCCCTGCAGCATGAAGTTTTAGAGCAGAATTCCACGGGCCGTCCCAATTTGTCCAATTGCCACCCGCATCTGTATTGGTCCATTCAACCTGAGTAGCAAGTCGCCAGCCACTGCCGAGTTCGAGTACACACGGGTCGTTGGCTGGTGCCCAGTCGTTATTTTCGTTGATGCTATTGATCCAGGTGGAATTGGGTGTCCTGGCCATGCCGTCATGCTTATATCCCTGCTTACGGTTGAACTGCCAGTACCAGCCGGCTGAGGCTTCGGTAGCATCGTCTTTTGCTGTTGCCTGGTGATCGGCGCCGAGGTTGCTGGTGATCCAGCATTTTGAAGGTTCTCCGGGAATATTGGTAACGGTGCCGTAGGTAACTGTTTTATTTACAGGCGCTACTGCCCCGGCCACATGGTTAATGGTGATGGAAGAGCCGCAGGTGAAAACAGCCGGAAGCAAAGCGAAAGTATATGTTTCGCTGGAAACAGGATTGTCTGTAAGGATTCTTTCCTGGTATCCCCCGGCATAAGCTGTATATTGAAGCTGGTTTCCAAGGTAGAAGATAAAACCTGCTGCATTCGGCGATGATTTAAGCGTTGAAACTTGCCCGGTCATTCCTTTATAGGAAATGCGGTCACCTTCATTGCCTGCACCTGTGCTGAGCAGCTTGATTGTTTTCGTGGTTGAGTTGTCAGACACATTCAGAAACATAAGCATGGCACTGTTTGCCGAAACACCAAACAGGTGCCATCCTTTTTCTAACGTGTTGTGGTATTCCGAGCGTTGCTTACCCTGGTTGTCATTAACGGACAGGTTAAGTTCTCCGGAATTCTTCATGTAAATCCTGACCAGGGTTGATCCCCGGAAAGGGTTGGGCGTGTTCTGTGTCACCGTGAAAGTTTCTGAACTCCCGGTGGCCGGGTCTTCGATGCCGACAGGCCATAAAGCAACAACATTCAAAACAGAAACTGCGCCATAAATGGTGGTGTCGCAATTTTCGGCCAGATTTGTCACCTTGACACTATCCAGGGCCAAAGAACTCTGCGTGAGCGAATCTTTTGCCTGGAACGTAAGGGTGACCGGGGTTTGGCTGAATCCATTGATGATCAATATAATGAATAGGATTAGTATAAGTATGTTTTTCATAATAATGTGTTTTATTAATATTAAAATACGGGTTAAGTAATTTCACAATATCTGGTCTCATGATACTAAACTTCAGTAAATATATACCATAATACGTTTATTTAATCCAAATACACATTATATTTAACATTATTTAACAGAACAATCCTTAACAATATCCATAAACTGGTCACCCGGTCTATCCTCCGGTGATTTTTGCAGGTCACCTTATGCCATTGGCATTCAATAAAATGAGATCACCAGTCTTCGCCGGGGCAATCAGATCACATCTTGTTGATTGTTAAAAAGATAAGATAGTCAATGGAAATCGGCATGGTTTTATTTTTCACGGGTGAAAAAGGAATAGGCGAATTCGATGGATTCGACCAGGATGTTATTATCGGCCGGATTGGATTCATCGACCACCCATGAAAAACGAAATCTGTGAAAAACAGCGTATTGCAATGATGATCAGGATTACCTCCAGTCTCCTGTCAGGCAGCTTCTGTATTCATCAGCCCGAGTTTGTCAAATATCCAGAAAACCAGAGACAAAACAACCCCGATGACGGCAGCAAGCGCCATTCCCTTTAATTGCACCGACCCGATGCTGATGCCTGCCCCGCTGATGCCTGCCACAAAGGCAACGGCGCCCAGCACCATGTTGCGGTTCTGACTGAAATCGACCTTTTGCTCTACATACATGCGCAATCCCTGCATGGCAATCACCCCGAACAGGAGCAGGGTAATGCCTCCCATCACCGGGGTGGGAATAGTTGAAATTGCCGCAGAGATCTTTCCGATACATGAAAACAGAATGGCCATGACAGCGGCTCCCCGGATTACCCAAACTGAATAGACACGGGTGATTGCCATCACGCCGATGTTTTCGCCATAAGTCGTGTTGGGCGTTGATCCTGCGAAACCCGATAAAACATTGCTGAGGCCATCGCCAAGCAATGACCGGTGAAGACCGGGTTTTTTCATCAGGTCGGACCCGGTGATCCTGCCGGTGACAATCAGGTGGCTGATATGTTCGGCAAGGACAACGATACATGCCGGGGCAATGATGATGATTGCCTTGATGTCAAAAACCGGAGCATGAAATTTCGGCAGGGCAAACCATGCGGCATTGTTGATTGCAGTTGTGTCGACCAGGCCCATCGCGTGGGCAACGAGGTAACCACCAATGACAGCGACCAGGATGGGGATCACCTGCATAAAGCCCCTGAACATCACCGAGCCAAAAATGCCGATAAACAATGTCGACATTGAAACGATCAGCACAGGTCCGTTCAGCACAAAGGGTTCAACAATTTTCCCGACAGCTGTGGGATAAGGACACAACCCTGCCTGCTGGGCGGCAACCGGTGCCAGTTCCAGCCCGATGATGGCAACCACCGCACCCATCACCGCAGGTGGCATCAGGATGTCAATCCACCTGGTGCCCCATTTTTTCACGACAAACGATATCAGGATGAAGAACATTCCGAAAAATATGAATCCGGACTGGGCATGATTATAACCACCATAAACACTGATAATCAGAAGTGTGGGTGCAATGAAGGCAAAGCTTGATCCCAGGTAGGCGGGGATACCGCCTTTGGTTACCCAGGCGTACACCAGCGTGCCGATCCCGTTCATCAGCAATGCGATGGAAGGGTCAACACCAAGAAGGACCGGCGCCAGCACGGTTCCCCCGAACATGGCTGTCAGGTGCTGGAAACTGAGCGGAAGGCTTTCGAAAAGCGGAAGTTTTTGGTCTATCCCAACAATACGTCTTGACATGGATTGATTCTTTAATTGGTTACTCCGGATTTTCTGTTTCAGTATTTTTCAACTAAATCTTTACCTCATTTTTGTTTCAATTCATTTCCAACAGAAAACGCATCCCCAAGTCTGTCACCGATGTTATAATATGCCTGGCTTCCAAAGGAGCCCCATATCATGGGTCTGACTTTCTCAATATCGGGAAGTTGTTTTGGATTCAGAACCTCGCTATCAGCGACCATTCCGACAATTTCTCCAATGAACATTGTATGTGAGCCAAGATTAATTTCCCTGACCAGTTTGCATTCGAGTGTATATGGAAATTCTTTTACGACAGGAGCATTTACCAGTTTACTCCTTTCCGGCGTAAGTCCTGCAACTTTAAATTTGTCGTATTCTTTCCCGGAAACAATGCCGACAAAGTCGGCCTCTTTAAAATACTTTTCAGAGGGAATGTTAACTGTGAATGCCTCGGTTTGCCTGATGTTGTGAAAACTGAGTTTACCATCCCTTATTGACACACTGATACAAGGTGGCCTGCCTGATACAATTCCACCCCATGCGGCATTCATCATATTGGGTTTGCCATCGGCGCCATATGTTGCAATGATTAGCACGGGAGCAGGGAGTAATACAGTGTTTGGTGGAAGAGAAAGTTTCATGATTTACTTTTTAGATTGATTGCAGTTTACCTGAAATCAGGCCACATCATATTGTTGATTGTTAAAAAGATAAGACGATCAATAAAAATCGGCAGAGGGTGATCGGGAACTTCGGTTTTTCCAGGTTAATCCCGGATTATGCCATGAATTTCACAACTGAGTTATAATTTGCTTAAAGGCATTACCTTACTGTCACAAATGCAATCATCCAAAAGTGAACGTACTATTATCTTACGAATATACGGATAAAATGATTTCGCCACAGGGTTGAATGAGGTTGAACAACGAGTTTCATGATCGGGCCGGCTTGTGGATAAACCAGTCACGAAGACCAGTGTCTGCCGATCCAAATTGACCTCTAAATATATTTGTCAGGCAGGATGAAATTTTGCCAATTTTTCTTTTCTAATTCCGGTCTTAAAGGTCTAACCCCAGCGTGAGTTGTTTGTTTAAGCTATCAAAAGGAATATCAAGGCGTCCGGGTGGCATAAAAAAAATTCCCCGCTGAAAACAGCGAGGAATCCGATTCGGTACACTTCACTGACCAATTATCTAACTTTAGGATTATTCCAGATTCCCTGAAAGTGGTTGATTTTATTGAGGGAATGGGTGATTTATTGACGAAGATTATTTAACGTGAGATTAGCACTTTTACCATTGCGGATCCTTCAGGAGTCTGAATATTCAGCAGGTAGAACCCGGCTGAAAACTCTTTCAGAGATATCGTAACAGATGATGATTTCGGTAAATTTTCTATATAATCCCACCAATGAAGAGGTTGGGCCTGTGCATTGTTCAGGATAAGTTTCACGCCTTTACAGATGGGCTTTTCGAATTCAATGGTAAGATTATCTGAAGTTGGATTGGGATAAATTTTGACCGGGACCGAATGGTTTGAATGCTCCATGACTCCCAATCCTATTCTTCCATCCACGAAAAGATTCTGGGCATAAAGCTGACCCTTTGCCTTACTGGCATAAGCCGTATCAGTAAAATCGGAAAAAGAAACCACCCATTGACTACCAATCTCTTCAAGGGGTTTCAGCCCATTAACCGTTCCCTTATGGTTTGAAAGCAAAACAGTTTTTCCCCATATACTGATTCCATCCGGGCCATATTTATTGGCATAGGAAAAAATATCCTGGCTGTCGTTGTTGATTTTCTTCATAAAAAACAGGACTGATTCATCTGCTCCGGACTTTCTCAGGCTTATATATCCATAGGCGGAATCCAGGGTGGATATCAGCGGATAAATTACTTTCCCCGTATCAGCCCAAACCCGCTGCCCCGCCAAAGTTATTTTCTGGCCAAGGATCGCTGCGTTGTTTAAGCTCGTATGTTTATCTGCCCAAACGACCAATAGTTCCCGGGAACCCGGCAGGTAACGCATACCATAATCGGTGCGGTCAAGATTATCGGAGGAATCGGGAACAAGAGGTACAGGTGTAGGAAAGAGGGTGTTGGCATCGGCATCAATTTGTTGAATGTACGTTTGTATGGCAACAGGTCCTTCGTCCCATGAAGCGCCGATAAAAAAGCCATTCTGCATATTGCTTTCAACCTTCACGGAAGTCATCGGCGGTTCATATTTATACCAATTGTAAGTTACAACCTCTTTGGGTTGCAGAAATGCAGGATTTCCTCCGGCATCAAATTTCTGGGCAACGAGAGATTGATTGAAAAGGGAATCAATAAAGTTGATATGAATATGCTTGTAAATGGCCATGATGTTTCCTCCCGACAAAGGTTCAAGTATGATCCCAAGGTTATCATGTTCAGCATCCCGGGGTAAGGTATATTGCCATAGTTGAACACCTGAAGCAGAGAATTTTTTCAGTTTCAGATTCACAAGTGGCCCAAAGGGAGAATCAACGGAATCAATAACTTCGTAGCCAATGCAAACCTGGTTATCTTCCGTATTGAGTAAAACAGGTGTATAGGAAGAGCCTGCCGTTGATTCGCTGACCTGAATTCCCTCTACTCCCCATAGCTTTGTTCCGCTTTTTGTGACTTTGTTCAAAAAGATTCTGTTTACGGTATCCTGCGGCCCCGGATAAAATGCCGCTTTCGAATAAGCCACGTAGATGCATGAATCCTGGTTCGGGATCAATGCAACGCCGGAGACCCATGTTCGGTTTGGCCCCTGACTGATTAGAACTCCATCATTCCCCCATTTTCTGTTCCCGCGAAAATCGATTTTTTGCATGTAAAGCATATAGTTGAGAGGGGTCGGTAAGAATGATTTGTAATACAACAGGTACGAAGCCGAATCATTTTTATTCCCTGCCATTTCGCCATAGGAATAAGCCGTATCAACTCCTGCTATCAGCGTGTTCTTTGAAGGGTCGGAAACCCACTGAGCGGTCATGGTGCTCACTATCAGCGAAAAGACAACTAAAAATGTTAATTTTTTCATTGGTTAAGGAATGTTAATTTTGTTATGGGTTATTGTGATAACGGAATGGTAATGAAGTAAGCACCTGGGTCAAGTGGTGTGGAATTATCTTTTGGTTTGAAGAATACTCTGAGTGACCTGTCAACAGGAATATAAACCATCATCTGCTGGGTGTCGGTATTGTACAGGTCGCCGTATCCCCCTATCAGCGATTCCGGTTTGCTTCCCCAGTATGAGCTCATGATTTCACGAACGCCGTCTGAGGTTAGTTTATGTTGGGGACTATTGTAAAGTTTATCTACCGTTCGCTGCAACATCAACTTCCACCGCTGGGTGTTGATTTTTTCATTTGGACCAGCCGAATAATTGTCAACCTGTCCGCGCAGCATGAAACAATTCACCCCTCCGATCATCTCTTTGAAGTTCCAGTTGATACCTGGGTTCAGGTAAGAGGTGTCATACCGGAGAGCACGTTGTGGGTTTGACCCTGAGTTGGAAATGTTGTTTTCCAGCATGACGCAGTTTTTATCATCCGCCAGAAAGATGAGGTGATTGAAGGCATAAGGTTTTAATGGATCTTTGAGATATCCTGCCACTTGTTCTTTGGTATTTGAGGTTTCGAGCGCATGACGTAAATCGAAGTTGTACGAACGCATACCCGGCGAATGATAATCGGACCCGACATCCGAATCCAGAATGGCTCCCATTACCCCTGTATTATAATTAATCCCGGTAATGCACCCCAAACTACCGAGCGCTCCGATAAGGTAAATGGTTTGGGTAGGGTATTTGATTTTTGTAACCGCCTGGATGGTAGGTATTTTTACTTTCCATAAACCGCCCCACCAATCGAGTGTGCGATAAGCAACATTTTTTCCTGTAAACGATGCGGCTCCCCAACATCCAAAAGCACTGCATTGCGAGCTTCGGAAGATATCAGGAATCAGGTTAAAACCATAGATCAACTGGTGCCCTGTCCAATCGCTGGTCCCTGCCATCTGGGAGACCAATCCATTCATTTCATCAACATAAGCGGCATCAATCTGAGGTTTCACATTTTCAATTCTTGAAGGAATGGTATTGAGCCAGAGCCCTTGAACGGTTGCAAGCTGCCATAGGTATGAACTTATAATATCTTCATACCCGGGTACCATTTTTTTTATGCATCTGCCATATGACTGACCAACCTGGTAATGGGAATAGCCTTTTGTCATATCAATGGTGACCATATAGTATTTCCCCATATCTTCGATAACAACAGCGGTGTCTTCAATCTTGATCAAGGGAATTGGATTAACTGATGTGTCTTTTTTACAGGCAGGGAACAAGGCTATCCCAATTAAAAAAAGTAATGCGATGAAATAAATGTTTGTTTTCATGGGTTTTTGATTTCAGGGTATCTCACAAAACTGCTATTTCTATTGTTAGTTTATTCACAAAGGTTGGTGGATCTTTTGTGAAAACCTAATGTTTATCTCATTTAGATGTATAATACATATAAATAAATTATATATAACAGAATATCAATGTAATATGAAATATTATTTTTTGATTAAGCACTTTCGTGCCAGTTAGGAAAAACAGCAGCTAAACAATGTATTCATGTCTTTTTTTTGTGAAGATAACCTGTGACACGCCAGACTTTTATAACAGTATTTTAATAATTGAAAATAAACCACTTAGACACTAAGAACACGAAGGAACACTTAGGATAATAAAATGTTTATTGACAAACGCTTAGTGGTTCTGTGTGCTCTTAGTGCCTTTGTGGTTAAGAAAATCCAAGTACTTCAACAAGTTTATGATTTTGTTCATTCTCTCTGTAAGGCTGCCGGGAAAATAAAGACCCACGACTGGCATGGGGCTTAGGGTGTTTTCGTACACTTAACTGACCAATTATCTAACTTTGGAATCGTTCCGGATTACATGAAAGTGGTTGATTTTATTAAGGAAATGGAAGATTAACTTAACCTCTGATAAATATATCTGAAAATGATGTATTGTTTGTCTGAACAATATGAAAGATGACAAAAGAAGAAGTCATACAATCCTGGTTGGAATCTTCGGATAAAGATTTTCAGACAATGGACCATCTTTATTGTCTGGTGACTATATGTGGTCATTATTCATTGGACATCTTGTGATTGAGAAGTTGCTCAAGGCATTCTACATCCGAACAAAAGATGAAAGTTGTCCAATGATTCACAACCTTTTGCGAATAGCTGAAAAAGCATGATTGGAGTTAAACGAGGAGCAACAAATCTTCTTTTCGACAGTGACCGGTTTTACATCAATGCAAGATATGATGACTAAAAACAGTCATTTTATCAGAAATGCAAACAAGACTTTGCAGCAATCTGGTAAGATAATCTGAAATGGAAACGGGTTTTAATGTGTTCGGACGGTTGCGAGTTTGTACGGATATTTGTGGGTTTAAGTCTCTGTTTTATGCTAATTTTGCATAGAAAGGATATTGGTATGTTCAGATATTTATGGCTTGCATCTTTGTTGCTTTTAGGGACCCTGATCAAAGATGAAAACACAGATAGTTTGCGCATTTCGATGGAGAAAGCGGTAACGGAGAAAGGTGAAATTCAGGCACTAATGGTTCTTTCCCGGTACTGGACATCCAAAAATTCCGATTCGGCTATTTATTACTCCAAGAAGCTTCAGCAGGTTGCCTTGAAAGCCCAACATAATGAAGGCTATTTCCGGGGTTGTTATAACCTGGTCTCGGCGCTTTATGAAACCGACAGAAGGGGAAGCGCTCTTGTTCAGGGGCAAAATGCAATTGCTTATTTCGATAAAATAGAATACAAGGCGTATAAGATAAAATTGTTGGTTCTGGTTGCTGAAAAAAGCAGGCAATTTGGGCACTATGAAGCTGCGATCAAGTATTTCGGAGAGGCTGCCCATTGCGGGGAAATTTCGGATATGGACACCATGGAGTCATATGTTTTCAGCCGGATGGCTGCGGTATATTTCGAACTGAATAAATATCAGTTAGCCGATGCGTACATTGATTCATCACAAAGGGTATTAACGCCTGGGAGAAACAAGCGTATTTCGATCAGCAATCTCGAAATCATGGGAGCTTCCCAGCGCCAGCAGGGTCATTACCAGAAGGCAATCGGTTACTTTAATGACGCTTTAAAAAAAATTACCGATGACAGTTTCATTTTACTTGAGGCTAACCTGTATAACAATCTCGCAAAGGCATACCTGGCTATGAATGATTTTCCAAATGCACTTTCGTATGCATTGAAGTCAAATGAGGCTTCAGGGAAAGCCCAAAGTAAAATTCAGCTCGAATCCGCAGCCGAATGTCTGGCAAAGGCGTATGCAGGGACAGGCAATTTCAGGCAAGCCTATCAATATCTCGCAATTAAGGAAAACCTGAAATGGCAGCGGTATGCAGAAGCCCACGATCAGCTTATTGCCGAGAAGAATGCCCAGTATGAATCAGGGAAAAAGGAGGCGCGTATTGCCGATCAAATATACCTGATCGGGCTGGAGAAAAGAGAGAACAACATCCTCCTCGCCGGAATTATTCTGGCTGTATTAATTTTGATTTATGTTGTATTCACACAACTGAAACTAAAAAAGGTCAATCGCCTGCTGTTGCTTAAAAATGAGGAAATCAACCGGCAGGCGGGTGAACTGGAAATTCGGAATCAAAAATTACATAAATTGTCAGACTTTAAGGAAGCCATGACCGGAATGGTGATCCATGACCTGAAAAATCCTCTGAATACGATGATTAACCTTGAACAGATCGAGAAAAATCCCGATAAAGCAAAGGTGATCATCGAAAAAAACGGACGGGCTATGCTCAACATGGTAATGAATATACTGGATGTTTACAAATATGAAAACGCCGAATTAAAAATCACGAAAGAAGCCATTCTTATCAGTAAAATAACCCGGGAAGCGTGCAACGATGTGAGATTGCTGGCCCAGGAAAAAAACCTGAATATCCAGATTATTGCAAGTTCCAACTATACCATACTTGCCGACAGCGAGCTGATGCAAAGAGTGATTTCCAACCTTCTTGCCAATGCCATCAAGTTTTCGAAAACCAACGAAAATATTGATATCACCATCTTGGAAGCAGGACCCGGATGGCTTAAACTTGAAGTTACCGACAAAGGCGAAGGCATTGATCAAAAGATTTTGCCTGTAATTTTTGATAAATTCGCCCAGACCGAAAAGAAAAAATCGGGACTGGCCGGATCAACCGGATTAGGCCTGGCCTTTTGCAAAATGGTTGTCGAAGCACACGGCGGTAACATCGGGGCGACTTCAGAAAAAGGGGCCGGTTCCGTTTTTTGGTTTACGCTGCCTTTTGCCAATAAGATGGGAAGAGCTGATTTATTTACTGAAATCCAACATGTTCCAGGCAAAACTAAAAAATTGCAATTAAGTAAAACAGCCCTCGAAGAACTCGCCCCTTTCTTGTCGAAACTCAGGACCCTCGAGATTTACGCGGTAAGCGAAATCCATGCCTGCCTTAAAACCATCCCCGTATCAGAAAATGTCGATATTCAGCTTTGGAAAGATGAAGTTTACCAGGCTGTAAATGCCATGAACGGCAAATACTATCAATCACTGACAAACCAATAACCATGAAAGACAGAGCCATACTGATTGTTGATGATCTTGTTGAAAACCTTCAGGTTATCGTTTCGATATTTGAACAAAACCGCCCCGACCTGGTTATTTATCAGGCCAACAGCGGGGAAATGGGATTGGAACTGGCGCTTAAAATGTTACCCGACATTATTCTTACCGACTGGGATATGCCCGGATCATCGGGTATTGATTTGATCCTTGAATTAAGAAAACAAAAAACAACCCGTAATATCCCGGTGATTATGGCCACCGGCATCATGCTTTCGCCCGAAAATCTCAGGGAAGCCCTGCAAGCAGGTGCAATTGATTTTTTAACCCGCCCAATCAATGCCGTGGAATTGTTAGCCCGTACCCACTCGGCATTATTACTTTCGGAGCAACATAAAAATGCACTGGCTGAAAAAGACAGGCAATTGGCAGAAATTGCGCTGGACATAACCAAAAACGATACTTTTCTGAATAAATTTAAAAAGCGAATGGAGGATTTGCTACCGGCTTTTCGCGACGACCAAATCCATCCCAGGGAAGAATTAGCAGCCATTATCGGCGAACTTGACCGACTATTAATTCACGACAACTGGCAACGGTTCCAGCTTTCCTTTGAGACTGTTCACAGCGGTTATGTTCAGATGCTTGCTGAAACCCATCCCGAACTTAGCCCGGGTGAGGTTAAACTCAGTATTTTCCTGAAACTTGGAATGAACACCAAGGATATTGCCAATTTATTATTTCTCACCCCGGAAAGCGTTAAAGTTGCCCGTTCAAGGCTCCGAAAAAAACTGGGGCTTTCCCTGACGGATAATCTTCATAGTTATCTGATGGCATTTTAAGCTGGATTGCCAGCTTCTCCGTCTCCTTATCGCCCTGCCTTCCTTTCGCTCCATCTCTTCGTCTCTTTGTCCTCTCTTGTGCTGAGCTTGTCGAAACCTTGTTAACCTTTTGCTAACTTTTTCCCCTTCCTTGTTAACCTTTTGCTAACCTTTTGGTTGGCTGTTTCCCATTTTTTAATTATAATCTTGCAATGGATTTTGTTTGATGTTTACCGCTGCCAGAGTTTCAAACCCTATCAGGCTGTAGTTTCCGGGATCACTACTAAAAACTAACTATACATTACCATGAAAAAACTATTATTTTCTCTTTTGGTTACGGTTGCCCTGCTACTGGGCAGTAACACAACAATTTCGGCACAACCCACCCCGGTAGCGCCTGCGGGTTCGGGCACGGCAGCCGATCCCTGGCAGATAGCAACGCTTGAAAACCTTTACTGGATAGCCGCCGCCGATGCCGTGGTGCCTTCTCCAACCCAGGCAATAAGATGGACCAAATATTATATCCAAACCGCCGATATTGACGCTTCACCCACTTCAACCTGGTTTCCCGATGGATCAGGTGTGTATTTTGGCTGGAGCCCGATTGGGAAAGAACTTAATCATTTTAGCGGCAACTACAATGGCGATTACCACACGATTAATAGTTTGTATATAAACCGTGGTCTATACCATACCTTATGGATTTTTACTGAGGACTATATCGGGCTTTTTGGCATCATTACCGGAGGTGCGATCATCAGCAATGTAGGTTTGACCAATGCAGTAATTTCAGGTAGAGATTATGTAGGTGCACTGGTTGGAAAATTCATGTCGGGAACCGTCACAAACGCCTACGCCACAGGAAGTGTAACCGGCAGTTCAAATGTTGGCGGAATGGTTGGAAGAATCGAGAAGGGATATATAACAAACGCTTACTCCACAGTAAATACAGTTGCAATTGATTATACAGGTGGACTGGTTGGTGTGATTGTAGAGGGATGGTTCACAAACTCTTACGCCATTGGACTTGTAAAAGGTGGTGTAAACCCCGTGGTAAATGGTCCCCCTATATCGGGACATATCGGCGGACTTGTAGGAAAGAATACGGATGGAATCTTCAATAACTGTTTTTGGGATACCCAAGTATCGGGTGTAATCTCCAGTGAAGGCGGCATCGGTAAAACTGCCGACGAAATGAGGACCCAGGCCACCTTTACCGGTTGGGATTTTACAACCGGGCCAGGCAAATGGCAAATGTTATCAGCGGGCAGCAATTACAGATATTGTCCAAGTCTGCAAGGTTTTGCTTATGATGCACCGGGTACTACACCAGCCGTTAATCCAATACCGGGTCTTATATGGGCTTACTCGGGAGGCGATGGAACATCGGGCAGCCCTTACCAGATTGCCGACCTTACGGATTTGAAATTTTTAAGCGAACAATATTACGATTTATCAAAATATTTTATCCAAACCGCCAATATTGATGCCACGGCAACCTCGGGCTGGGACACCGGCCTCGGCTTTTCACCCATTGGTAGAAGCCCGGTTATTTTTACTGAAAAAAAATTCACCGGCAACTACAACGGCAATTACCACACCATTACCGGTTTGTATATCAACCGCCCTGCAACGGTCGATATTGGGCTGTTTGGTTACGTCAGTTCATCCGGCAGCATCAGCAACATAGGTCTGGTTAATGTTGCCATTGCAGGTAAGGAGAATGTGGGCGGGTTGGTTGGATATTTCGATGCCGCTACCGGAAGCATTGCCAATTCTTATGTTACAGGGCATGTTACCGCACCGAAGGATGTGGGTGGACTGGTCGGGGAAATTAACGATGGACTCGTTACAAACGTTTACTCCACTGCAACCGTAACCGGAGACTGGGGAGCTGGCGGGCTTGTTGCAGCTACCAGGGACAATATCACAAACGCATACTCCACAGGGCTTGTAACCGGAAACAATTATGTAGGCGGGCTGATTGGCTGGGAATGGTACATAACATTAGTTAATAGTTTCTGGGATAAGCAAACATCAGGGCAAAACAGCAGCGCCAAAGGTACAGGTAAAACCTCCCTGGAGATGAAAATCCAACCCACTTTTACCGATTGGAATTTTACAGCAGGCACAGGAGTATGGCAGATTAAAGAAATCACCAGCCTTTATAAATCTTATCCATATCTGCAAGGCTTTACCTATGATGAGCCTGGCGCTTCACCGGTAGTGAATCCCATACCGGGCCTGACAGACCTTCTCTACTCAGGTGGTATCGGTACTTCGGAAAATCCATACCAGATAGCAACCCTTGCCGATTTGAAATTTTTAAGCGAAAATTCAGACTTTTGGGCAAAACATTTTATCCAGACTGCCAACATTGATGCTGCTGCAACATCAGGCTGGAACAGCAACGCAGGCTTTTCACCCATTGGAAACGAAACTGTCAAATTCACCGGCAGTTACAATGGTAACGGACACACCATTGATGGTTTGCATATAAACCGCCCTTTACAGGATTACATTGGACTTTTTGGGTACATCAACACATCCAACAGCTTCAGCAACCTGGGGTTGACCAATACAACCATCGCAGGACAAAATTTTGTCGGCGGGCTGGTTGGGGAGACTTATGGCGGAACCTTCACAAACGTTTACGCATCAGGAAATGTAAGCGGAACCGGCAGTTATGTCGGCGGGCTGGTTGGGATTATGCAGAGCAGCGGAACCTTAACAAGCGCTTACTCCGCAGGAAGTGTAACCGGAAATGAGGAAGTTGGTGGGCTGGTTGGGTTTATTTGGAATGGAAATGTAACAAACGCATACTCCTCTGCAAACGTAACCGGAAGTATCGATGTTGGCGGACTGGTTGGTTTGACACTTTTTGCATCATTGGTAAACAGTTTCTGGGATACCCAAACTTCAGGGCAGGCGACAAGTGCCGGCGGTATCGGGAAAACCACTGCCGAGATGAAAACCGCTTTAACCTTTGTAGGTAACTGTTGGGATTTCCAGGCAGAAACCGGCAATGGGGCCAACGATTATTGGGGAATCAATGCAACCGATAACAGTGGCTATCCATTTTTAAGCTTGCAGGGATATACAAACACCGCAACGTTTCCGTCAACCATTACTATCGGAACCACAGAAAGCCCCACCTGCGGCTGGTCAATCAGCGGCGGGGTGCTTACCGCTTCAACGGATGTCACAATCAATGTGGTCGATATTAAAACAGCCCTGGTAGCAGGCAATCTCACCATCCAGGCTACCAACGACATTATTATCAATGCATCCATCTCTTCGGCTTTGACAGCTGCCCGCACCTTAACATTGAAGGCAGGTGGAAATATTGCCATGTATGCTTCCACCTCGATAGCACCTTCTACCGAATTTGCTTTAAACACCATTTTCTGGTCCGATTCGGATGCTTCAGGTGAAGGCTGGGTTCTATTCAATAACTCCGCTTCCATCAATACCAAAGGTGGCCATTTATGGATAGGGGGAGGATCGGGTTCAGCAGCCTGGAACGGGTTGACAGTCGGCAACGGCTTTGCCAAAAGTATCGCAGATGCTGTTTCACTTACTTCGGCCAATCTCTCAACCTCGGGTGGGGATATCCTGATAAAAGGTGAAAGCACAGCCAATGGTGGATATGGCGCCGATGGTATAAACATAAGTTTGGGAAGCATAAACACAGGTGCCGGAAATGTAAGTCTTTACGGCATCGGTGGCCAGAACGCCTGGGATTGCGACGGAATCGTGTTGAATGGCCCCATCACCACAACCTACGGAAATATTTCACTTACCGGAAGTTCAACAACACAGTATTTATCGGATGGTATTGCGATTCAATCAAACATTTCCAGTACCTCCGGAAATATTAGTCTCATTACAAACATTTTCTGGATGTCTGCTGCTCCTCGTATCGGAAGCAGCGGGTATCTTATACTGAAACCTTTCACCGATGGAAATACAATTGGGATTGCCGGCGGTACAGGAGCAATGATTCTGCCTGCCACCTACTTTACTGCCAACTTTGTGAATGGATTTTCGGCAATAACCATCGGCAGCAGCACGGCCGGAAATATTGGTATCAAGGCAATCCCGTTCAACGATCCGGTTACGTTTAATGCCAATGGCAACCTGAACCTTGAAAACAATATTGATCTTATTGGGCAAACCATCACACTGGGCAACGAAATCACGCTTAATGAAGCTTCGGGCAGATTTTATGGTACAACCGGAGATATCACCACCACCCGGAACCTGAACAATATTTCGGCAGTAAATGTTGCCGGCCTGGGAGCTACACTTACCACCACTGCCGACATGGGCGCAACCACCGTCACCCGCGGGCACACTAACCAAAGCTGGGGCGAAAAAAACAGTGTGCTGAGATATTATGATATCGCACCTGAGAACAATACCGGGCTGAATGCCACACTCACCTATAATTACATGGACAATGAGCTGAATGGCCTAACTGAAAACAAACTGTTTCTCTACAAATCAACCGATGGCGGTTTTGCATACTCCTGTGAAGGCGGGACGGTAAACACCTCCACAAATATCATCATACTGTCGGAAATCGGTGATTTTTCACGGTGGATGGCTGCTGAAAGAATGACTTTAACCTGGAACGGCACTGGCAGCGATTTTAACACAGCTGCGAACTGGACCCCAAATGCAATGCCTACTACATTTTATAACATCAATATCCCCCATGTGGCCAATGACCCGATTGTAAATCAGGCCCCGTCCACTCCGGCAGCTTGCAACGACCTTGCCATCGCTTCAGGCGCTGTGTTGACGATCGCACCAGGCAAAGCCCTTACCGTGAACGGGATACTTTCCAATAATGGCGGAAACGCCGGCCTGGTGGTTCAATCAACCGCTGCAGGGACCGGTTCCCTTATACACACCACCGCCAGTGTTCCCGGAACGGTGGAAAGATACATCCCTGCCGCCGCATGGATAACCGGGTATGATGGCTGGCATTTTCTGTCATCACCCGTTGCCGATTATCCGATCGCCGGTAATTTCACAGTGGATCCTGCTACAGATTACGACTTTTTCGCCTGGAGTGAGCCGGATAATCTTTGGGTCAATTATAAAGCCGGAACAAACCCTACTTTTGCAGAAGCAAACGGAAGTAACACATTTGAATTGGGGCATGGATATTTGTGCGAATATAAAACCAGTTCAACCAAATTATTTGCCGGCGCACTGAATGTTGCAGACATTCCGGTTTCCGGCCTTGCAATTTCTTCCGGTACGAACTGCGGCTGGCATCTTCTGGGCAATCCTTTCACCTCAGCCATTCCCTGGTACAGCGATTGGACAATGTCCGGCATTGGTGGGGTCGCGAATATCTGGAATGAAGTCGGGCAAAGTTACACCCCCATCAGCGCCGGTGGGATAATTCCTTCCGGCAACGGATTTATGGTTCAGGTAACCACTGGCCCCGGTTCGTTCACCATTCCGTCAGCACTGCGTGTGCACAGCGCCCAGGGTTGGTACAAAAACACTGATTATCCGGTGATCAAACTATTTGCCCATAACCTCGATGATCCTTCCTTTCAGGAAAGCCAGGTAAGGTTCAACCCGGCTTCAACCACTGGCTTTGACGTTGAGCACGACGGCCGTTTCCTTGCGGGATATGCCCCGTTGTTTTACTCGGTAATGGCGGGTGAAAACCTGATGGTGAACAGTTTGCCGATGCTTACGGCAGAAACCATCATCCCCTTCACCTTCATCAAAAACGAAGGCACGAACTTCACCATCGAAGCCACCGGCATCGCAACCCTGCAACCGGCAGCCACTGTTTTTCTTAAGGACAAAAAGCTCGGGACAGACCACAACTTGTCGGAAAACCCGGTTTATGCGTTCACCTCCACAACGGGCGATTCACCGGCCCGGTTTGAACTGCATTTTGGCAGTGTAGGCATCAACGATTTGCCAGCAGTGCAAACAATCATCGCGTGGTATCATAGTGGCACCTTATCTGTAAAAAACGTTGAAGGACTTGCCTCCATTGGCATTTTCAACATCCGGGGGCAGCAATTGCATGATTTTCAACTGAATGGCATCGGGCTACAAACGGTACATCTCAACCCTCCGGCAGGCGTTTATGTTGCCCGGATTGTGAATAATGGCAAGACGCGAATCCTGAAAATGGTTGTGCAGTAGCAGGTTACCCATTTTACCATTTTGATGGATTCATTTCTTGGAAATATTAACAGTCTCAAAGTGTATGAAACCATTTGACGACGTACTTGAAATTTGCGCTTCAGGGAAAAATAGCCAACTCAGGAGTAAAATTCGAATCCCGTGTTGCTGGATAAAAGTCAGCGACCCCGCCGGGAAAATTGTATTTAAAAAGATTGAAAAAGAGTTTACAAATACGACCATATCGTTGCATGTCAAAAGTGGATTTTACGATGTTACCCTGGTTACCGAAAACAATTTTGCGAAGAAGATGATTTTTCTGGAATGAGAATAGTCCGCTATGTATTAGAAAAATGTGTGTAATACCGTACCTTTACCGTAGTGATTAATACCCGGGTCCACTATGTTGACTATTCCGGCGGCAAGGCCAGGGAGCATTCAGAGCCAAAATGGAAATTGATTACCAACCATACCGCCAGGAAAACGTTCATCACCAATAGCATCGTTCTGGGAATGAATACAAAAACGATCAAGGATATCACAGGCCATAAAAAAGACAGCGTGTTCAACAAATATGTGAAGATCTCCGAGGAGTTTAAGAAACTGGAAATGGACAGGACTTGGGATAATATTCCGGGTCATCAAATTAAGAAAGCC
>CAIYJU010000178.1 GCA_903926565.1 uncultured Bacteroidales bacterium | reverse complement strand
TGAATTCGGGACCTTTGTCACCAGTGGCGTATACACGATTGTGGCTGTGGATGTTGTGACGCTTTGCCCAACTGACATGGCTGATATTCTGACAATCGCCCCGTCTCCTGAGAAGTACCAGGTTGTACCCAATGGTATCGCCTGTGCAAATATGGATGTCGGGCTTGATAATTCGGAATTCGGGGTTGAATACACATTGATCCGCGATGGAAGCATTGTTGTTGCGGGTGTACCTGGTACTGGCAATCCGATCTGGTTTGGAATCCAGTCCTATTCAGGGGTTTATACGGTCGATGCTGTTTTTATCGCGACAAACTGCCATTCCGTGATGAATGGAACGGCAACATTGTCAACGCTGCCCCTGGTTTACCTGATCGAGCCACAGGGCGATCAGTGTGCCGGGACTGACATTTATGTGAATGGTTCGCAGGCGGGGATCGATTACCAGTTGTTCAGGGATAACATTCTGATGGCAACGCTCACCGGAGATGGTTCCGTACTTCATTTCGGGCCGCAGGATCTTGCCGGTCTTTATGTCATTAAAGCGGTCAATCCAACCTCTTTGTGCGAAGTCCTGATGACAGGCAGCACAAATATCATTGCCGGACCACTGGCATTCAACGTCACACCGGCCGGGGCCAATTGCTCCCCGGCAGAGGTTGGGTTATCAGGTTCGCAGGTTGGTGTTAATTACCAGCTATATTGGAATGGCTTTGCCGTTGGCGGCATTGTTCCGGGTACCGGTAACGCCTTGATCTTCGGGTTGCAGCCTGCCGGGAATTACATTGTGACAGCCCTTGATTTAACAACCACTTGTTCGGCTACCATGCAGGGTGCCGTGGTCATCACGGATGGACCGGAAGTCAACGCCGGGGTTGATGCGGTAATCTGTGCGACATATACTGTTCAATTATCGGGCGTCGCTACCAACCATAGCACTGTTTTCTGGACAACGGGCGGTGACGGGCAGTTCTCGGATCCTGCCATCCTTGACCCGGTTTATACTCCGGGTACTACGGATATAAGCAACGGCTCGGTCAGTCTGCAGATTACTGCGCACGGATCAACAGCATGCCCTTCAGCCATCGTCAGCGATGAAATTGTGGTCCTGATCAATCCTTTCCCGGTTGTTGATGCCGGTGCAGACGCAACGATCTGCTTTACCCAGAGTGCAGCTCTAAATGGAACCACTCAAAATACATCTACGCTGGAGTGGACAACCGACGGGGATGGAACCTTTGACAATGCCAGTGTTACCAACCCGGCTTATACTCCGGGCCCCGCGGATAAAATAGCCGGCCAGGTCATTGTGCGGCTGACTGTTCATGGAACATTGAGCTGTCTGAACGACATTGCATCTGATTTCCTTACGATTTTTATCGAACCGCTCCCGGTTGCCGATGCAGGACCGGATGCAACGATCTGCGAAAACTGGGATTATCGCCTTTCGGGATTTGCCAGTCATCAGACCTCAGTATTATGGACAACCTTGGGTGATGGCACTTTTGATAATCCTTCACTGGTTGACGCCACCTATACGCCAAGTGCCAATGACCGGATTGTTGGTAGTGTTCAACTTCTGCTTACTGCCACCGGGATTGCAACCTGTTCCCTGGAAACTGACCAGGATGCCATGACATTAACTTTGAATAAGCTGCCTTTGGTGGATGCCGGGCCTGATGTAACGATATGTGCAAACCAGGTTTACCATGCAAATGCGTCAGTACAGCGATATTCAGACATTGAATGGGTCACTTCCGGTGATGGAAATTTCAGCGACATCCATGCGTTGGATCCTGATTATACCCCGGGTGCCCTGGACATCCTGACCGGATCGGTAATCCTTTCCCTCAACGCCCATGGTCTCCTGAACTGTATCACCGAGGTTGTCACAGACAATCTGACAATTACATTTTATCCGATGCCGGTTGCCAATGCCGGAACTGACTTTCTTTCCTGTCCCAATGTGGCGATTCCGCTCAATGGCTCTGCAACCAATTACATGTCTGTTCTCTGGAGCACATCCGGCGACGGTGCGTTTGATGATGCTTCACTGATGAATGCCAGTTATACGCCCGGGCCTCAGGATACCCAGCAGGGGTATGTTGAGCTGGTGCTTACCGTGAATGGTGAACAGCAGTGCGCACCAGAAGTCAGTACGGATATGGTCCGGATAGACTTCAAACCGCTGCCGACAGTCTCTTTGACCGGGACAAGCCCGATCTGCGAGGGTTCGCCGGGATTTGTTTTTGTTACACTTGAAGGATCTGGTCCATGGACAATCATTTACACGGATGGGGTGAGTAATTTCACCGTGAACAACATTCCGACAAGTCCGTATAACCTGAGTGTCAGTCCGATTGCAACAACGACCTATACGATATTGTCTGTTTCTGACGTAAACTGTACCATCAATCCAACCGGCCCATCCTTTACGGTTACAGTGAACCCACAGCCAGACACATTCACAATGTTCCCCATCAACGGAGGAGGATACTGCGAGGGAGGAACCGGGGTTGAAGTCGGCATCGACGGCTCCCAGGTCGGAATCCATTATCAACTGTATCTGGGTGGGGTGCAAAACGGTCTGCCAATGCCAGGTACCAATGCTGCGATCAGCTTTGGCTGGAAAACGACTCCCGGAATTTACGAGGTAAGAGCCTGGAATCCGCAAACACTCTGCGAAGTCTTCTACACGGATCAGGTGGTGATCGTGGTCTTTCCTGCCCCGCGTGTTGACTTTACCGGCGATCTGGCCTGCCTCGGGGTACCCACCCAGTTTCATCTGACCGGTCCCGATATCATTAATATTGCAACCTGGGAATGGAATTTTGGTGACCAGTATACTGCAACCTATACAGCCCCGATAGAGCCAACACATCTCTATCCGGCCTCCGGGAATTATATAGTTACTTTAACGGTAACAGATATCAACAACTGTGTGAAAACTTTTGTACATCCCGTTACTGTCAGTGAATTGCCAATCGCAATGTTTTCGCACGATGCCCCGATGTGTTCGGGATATGACGTTTCCTTTACAGACTTTTCTTACGCTCCGGGCAACAACTACCTTACGACATGGTATTGGGACTTCGGGGATGCAACCAACGCGCAGATCTCATGGCCGGATCCGCCGGATGTAACCCATATATATGATCTTCCCGGTACTTATCCGGTAACCCTTACCGTGACCACAAGCAATGGATGTGAGGCGGTGAAAGTCAGGAATGTTGAAATCACTCCTTCACCGGCTGCGAATTTTAGCTTTACCAATCCCTGTGTCAGCGAAAATGTTCAGTTTGCGGATATTTCACAGTTGCAGGGTGGAGGTTCCATTGTTGAATGGACGTGGGATTTTGGTGATCCATTATCCGGGGTAAATAATAGTTCTATTCAACCTGAACCTATACATGTTTACCATGCTGCAGGTGATTACCTGGTCCGACTGAATGTGATGAATTCGGGTGGCTGTGTCGATGTCATAGAAAAGCATGTCATCGTTCTGGAGACCCCCAGACCTGATTTTACAGCCACTACAGCCTGCCTTGGCAGCACCACACACTTCACGGATGCCACTTTGCCAAATAACAACATTGAATGGATCTGGGATTTTGGTGACGGCAGTCCTGTTTCAACTTCGCAGAATCCTTCTCATATTTATGCCAATCCCGGAGTTTACCCGGTAACCCTGACTGTCAAAAATTCAAACTTCTGCAGTCATGATACAACCATAAATGTTACGGTTATTCCATTGCCTGAGGCAGGTTTTCAAACCAATGCCCCGCTTTGTAAGGGAGCGTTGGTAACCTTTACCAATACGTCTACTACACTTCATGGTCAGATCGTTGAATGGGAATGGAACTTTGGTGATGGAATAATCGTGCCCATATTGGCTCCGATGATTCCGAATGTGACCCATGCCTTTGTCGGCCCTGCCTTGCAGCATCTTGTTCGTCTTACGGTAACAACCAGCGATGGATGTATCTCTTATGTTGAACATTTGATCTACAGTGTCTCCGGTCCGGTGCCAAGTTTTGATTATTCGGAAGTGTTATGCCCGGGTCAGAATGTGCAGTTTACCGATTTGAGCCAGGAAAACGGTGGAGGACCGATTACCAGCTGGACCTGGAATTTCGACGATCCTACCTCCGGCATTGACAACATTTCTCACCTGCCGAACCCGGTACATGCATTTACAGGACCAGGACCGTACGATGTGAACCTGATCATCAGCAATGGTGGAAATTGTGAGGAAACCCTCTCAAAGCAACTCACAATCGCTCCGGCACCTGTTGCAGATTTTTCCTTTGATATTGTCTGCCAGGGATTTGCGACTCAGTTCACGGATCTGTCAACTTCGACCCCGGCGACCATCATTGGCTGGGATTGGGATTTTGGAGACGGGCAACCGCATGGGACTACGCCCGACCCGATACATCTGTACACAACGGCAGGTCCATTTACAGTGACGCTTACTGTGACCAATGCCGGTCTGTGCACCAGTGCAAAAACCATGCTGGTTCATGTAAATCCGGCGCCAATCGCTGCTTTTACCAACAGCAGTGTGAATTGCAGCGGATCAAATGTCTCCTTCACGGATCAATCCACGGCTGTACATGGCTTTATTGCAGAATGGAAATGGAATTTCGGAGATGGTCAGTTTGCAAGGATTCTTTTTCCTGGACAATCTCCGATAAACCATATTTACACAACGGGAGGCACATACAATGTGAGCCTGATGGTCATCACATCCGACAGTTGCAGGACGACTGTAACCAACACCGTGACCGTGTATAACCCTCCGTATGCCAATTTCATATTCGACTCGCCAAACTGTGCATTGACACCGGTACAGTTTACAGATGTGTCACAACCCAATGGCAGCGGGCCTGTCACAGGGTGGGAATGGACTTTCGGGGACCCGGTTACCGGCATTCTTAACACCTCAACACTGCAAAATGCTGTTCATTCGTTCTCGGGTGCCGGTCCATTTACCGTGCAGCTGATCGTGAAAAACGCATACCAGTGTTATGACAACGTGTCAAAGCCAATTACCATCAGCGCCAATCCTGTTGCTGCGTTTACGGCTGAAACGGTTTGCCAGGGGGCCGTCACTCAGTTTACGGATGGATCTTCTTCGGTTTCAGGTACCATTAACAGCTGGCTGTGGGATTTTGGCGATGGAGGTACCGGCAATGTGCCGGGTCCGACACATCTTTATACGGCTCCGGGTACATACACTGTCACACTTACTGTGAACACGACCATGGGGTGCCAGAATTCCGTATCCCACCAGGTACTGGTAAAAGTTTCTCCCGTGGCCTTGTTTACATCGGCAGATAAATGCATGGGCACCCTGACGCATTTTACCGATCAGTCGTATACTACCTCGGGAACGATCAATGCCTGGGAATGGGATTTTGATGATGCCGGCACTTCAATCCTCCAGAACCCGGCACACCTGTATGTTAATGCAGATACCTACGATGTGAGGCTGATCGCCACCAATACTGTTGGATGTAAGGATACAGTCATTATTCCCGTGGTCATTCAGCAAAAACCCACAGCTGCCTTCAGTTACTTCAGCACCAATTGCCCGGCCGGCAAAGTGACCTTTACCGACCACTCCACACCTGCCGGGTCCCCGGTGAACAGCTGGTTATGGACATTTGAACCCGGATTTACATCCACAAACCCCAATCCGACCTATACCTATAACCCCCAGAATGCCAATTATGATGTCTCTTTGGTTGTTCACGATCTGAACGGATGCTACGACACCCTCAACTCCACCATCTTTGTAAAGCCGGGTTTTGCCTTTACTTTTACTGCAGATGCCAGTTGCCTGGGAGTTCCGACACATTTCCAGCCGGTGAACCTTGCTGCGGGCGATGTGCTGCATGACCTGCAATGGACGTTTGGTGAGGCAGGCGCTACCTCCACCCTCTATGACCCATACCATACCTATTTAAATCCTGGTTTATACACAGTTAAGTTGAAGGCTTTTAACTCCGACAACTGTTCCGATAGTGTGTATAAGGAGGTACAGGTTGTCAAACTGCCGGAACCTGATTTTACATTCCAATCGACTCCCTGCAATAATACAGTAACCTTTCATGATGTATCTATACCTGGATTCGGGACAATCACAAGCTGGGAATGGAAGTGGGATGATACAACGCCTTCTTTGGTACTTACACCTCCTCAAAATGGCGATGCAACGCACAGTTACACTGCGGAAGGCACCTACCAGGTAACGCTGATTGTGACCAATTCACACGGCTGCGTCGACTCAATTGTGAAACAGGTAAGTACAACCTGCATTACTTCGGCTTTCACGGTGCTCAACTCCATTAATTGTTCCAGTGATTCGATTGAATTCCGTGATTTCTCTTCACCGGTGAATAAGATCAGCAGTTGGAAGTGGGATTTCGGCGACCTGAAGCCACCCCTGATTTATACAACGCACCGGGATACGGTCAGATATAAATTCGCACCCGGCACATATATTGTTACCCTGTCAACCCAAACCATAGTTGGTGGCAATACGGTGACGGCAACCAATAGCCAGTCAGTTACCATCAATGCGGCCCCGGTTGCGAATTTTGCAAGGGATTCGGTATGTTTCGGGGATTCAACCCGATTTATCGACCTTACCCAGGAGAATCAGGTGCCGGTTACCTACAGGACATGGAAATTTGGTGATAATACCACCGTGACCTACCAGGACACCATCATTAACCCGGTGCATAAATACCTGCGACCCGGAGTTTTCAAAAACTGGCTGATCGTCAGGAATAACATCGGCTGTCGCGATTCAATTTACAAACAGGTGATTGTCCATAAACTGCCAGTCGCCGCCTTTACCAGTTCTCCTCCATGTCAGCGGTACGATATTGAATTTGTTGATAATTCCAAAAAAGGCGATACCACCATGATGAAATGGTTGTGGAATTTCAATGATCCTCAAAAACCGTATGAGACGTTTAATACCCGGGTTGCTCTCCACCGCTTTGATTCCATCGGGACCTACCCTGTCTATTTTAAAGTCACCGACAAGAATGGGTGTGTTGACGACACGGTTTATTCAAGCTTTGTTGTCAGGCAATCTCCCATTGCAGCCTTCACGTTCACGGATAATTTCGATGGCAAACAGGGAAACCTCAAACTGAACAATGAATCATCTGCAGATGCGAAGGCCTTCAGATGGGATCTGGGAAATGGTAAGACTTCGACGGATAGAGATCCAGTTGCTTTATACACATATGACGACAAGGTATATACCATTGAACTGGTTACCTGGAACGACGGTCTCTGTTATGATACCACTTATCTGACGTATGAATTCATGTTCGACAACCTGTTTGTTCCCAATGCATTTTCACCCACCAATCTCAGCGGAAGCCTGGGATGCAGGCTGTTCCAGCCGAAGGGGTTAAATCTGAAGGACTATCATGCCATGGTGTTTGACAAGTGGGGGCACCTTATCTGGGAGTCGAACCTGATCTCCACCGATGGGAAGGGAAGCCCGGTTGAAGGCTGGGACGGTACCTTCAACGGTGAACTTATGCCGCAGGATGTCTATATGTGGAAGATCAGCGCCACTTTCAATAACGGGAAGGTGTGGGAAGGATCCGAAGCCGGCAACGGCAGCACGACTACGATGGGAACAGTAACATTGATCAGGTAATACAGGAGACAGCAATATGAAAAAGATAAGGATAATATCACTGATTTTTGTTATGGGATTTGCTGCGAACCATCTCTTCGGGCAGGATATGAACTACACTCAATTTGTAAATAACCCTGTCTACTACAACCCGGCCTATACCGGGTTGTATGTCGGGTTAAGGGCTCGTCTCTCCTTCCGGGATCAATGGCCGGTTCTTCCCTATGATTTTAAGTCATACCACTTAGAGGCAGACCTTGGTAGCCGGGATCTGCCCGGTTCAGGAGGAGTTGGTCTATTTATCAATACGGATAATGAGGGCATCGGGTTTATTAAAAATCTCAACCTGGGACTATCCATGGCGGTGAGAATCCCGTTTTCAGCTCTTGCTGCCGGCCAGGTAGGGGTTAAGGTTTCGTGGTTGCAGAAAAGTGTCAACTGGGATGATTTCACCTTTTCCGATGCCCTGAGTGAACGCTATGGAAACATATACCATACCGGCTTTATTCAGCCGGAACAAAATGTCAGGAATATGCCTGATTTTGGAGTGGGGGGAGCTGTCCAGTTTGGAAATGAGCAGCGTAGTTATTCTGGAACTGTAGGCCTTGCGGTTGATCATCTCTTTGAACCTGATCAATCTTTTCTCCAAACAGCAAAGGCACCCTTACCGCGCAAGTGGGTCGCAAATGCAGATATGGTATTTGTTGTAGGGAGCTCTTCAGGGTTTAACAGGATGACAGAAGGGTCACTCAGGATTAATCCAGGTGTTATATATCAGAACCAGAGTGGATTAAATTCGATACAGGCAGGGCTTAATCTTAGCAAATATGGCGTCCTGGTGGGGTTATGGTACAAAGGCTCTTTTGGATCCTACAATAACGGGATACTTGCTTTTATGGCTGGATATGGTGTTGACATTCCCGGAAATATCGGACTGAGATTTACCTACAGCTACGACATGCAGATGACCGGAGCACTGATGGGTACAGGCGGGGCACATGAAGTCAGCCTGATCCTCGATTTCAACAGTGCCAGTATTTTTGGAGGCAGTTCTGCCGGAAGAGGACCGAAGACAGGCGGACATTTTGAAGGACAGACTCCGTGGGAGTGTGCGTCGTTTTAATGATGCCAAAGACAACTCTCAGGTTTATTTTTCGAATGATGCATAAGAGCTTACCTGTTCTGTTTTTTCTTTTTATTGCATGTTTTTCTTATGCACAGGGGGATTACCATAACCTGATATCCAAGGGAAAATACGTCAAAGCCGAAGAGAAATTAAAAAGTGACTACCAAAAGGAGCCGGCTTCCGTGAGTACAAACTTTTCATTGGCAAGTTTGTTTATTCTACACGATTTTCCTTCATATAACCCGGATAGTGCTTATTATTTTTGCAAAGAGGCCGAGTATTATTTTCGCAAGTCGGATGAAAAGGAGTTGAAGAAGATAGCAAGGGATGACATCCGGGCTGATACAATTGCAAGGCTGAAAAATATAATCATACAGGATGCCTTCCGGATGGCAGAGAATAAAAACACCATACCCGGTTTTAATCATTTTATTGACTATTACCCTGATGCTGAACCTTCGTTAAAAAACCAGTGCCGCACCCACATTCATCAATTGGCCTTTGATATTGCCAATGAACGAAATTCAATTGAAGGATTCAATGAATTCATAAGATCCTATCCTGCTGCTGATCAGGTACCCCGGGCCATTGGCTTAAGAAACCAGATTGCGTTTAACGATGCATCAGGCATAAACACTACTGCCGGCTATCAGAATTTTATCCGGGTTTATCCGGATGCTGTGCAAGTGCCACAGGCCTGGAATAAAATTTACACCATTGAATATGATCTTATTAAATCAAACAGGGATTCCAAAGCGTTCATAGACTACCTTCAGAAATACCCTCAAAGTCCTTTAGCTGAGGTTGCTACAAAGAGGTACGAGTGGCTGTTTTTTGTTGAGGAAACCATTCCGGGTGATGCAGGTTCTTACGAGAGGTTTATTGATTCAAATCCACGTAGTATGCATATTGGTTCAGCGATAGATAGCCTGGTCGCATTTAGTAATGAACGCAACGACTATCTGCCCCTGATGTATTTGCTTGAAAACCACCGTGAGAAAACTGATTCACAACAGCTCATGAATATGCTGTTCAGGTATGTCGCCCTCGATGGGGAGTTGTCGGCCTTCAACTGGTTTAAAGAGGAGTTTCCCGGTTTTGAGAACAGTGATGTCCTGGAAACCGGCGGGTTTATTGCTCAGTCAATCGCATCAGTGGATCTTCGCAAACTTACAAAAGAGACCATTCCGGCAGTTGAACAATATATAAAGGAGGCTGCCCCATGCAGGCAGGCATATAAGGCTTTGTTGGCGCTTTCCCGATCCAGGATCGATGCCAGGGATTGGTCTTCTGCGGCAATCCTGGTTAATAAATATGAACCATTTTTCAGGAACGACCCGGGCTACCAGGCTTTGGCGGAGATGCTCAAAGAGAAAATAAACACCGATATTAAAAGACATTCCTTCGGTCCGTTAGTCAACGCAAAAGAAGGGAGTGCTTATGTGCCAACCATTTCAGGTGACTTTGAGCACCTCTATTTTTGTGGAAGGGACCGGACAGACAACCTGGGGGGTGAGGATATCTACGAATCATTGAACAGCAGCAATGGCTGGCAAAAACCAGCGTTGATTTATGAGTTAAGCACCTCCTCAACAAATGATGCGCCGCTGAATGTGTCGACGGATGGTACCCAGATGCTTATCTTTAAGTCAGGAGTTATTCATACAACAGAAAAACTGGAACAGGGATGGTCAGAGCCTGAAAGAGTTCCGGAACCGGTTAATACAGGACCGTGGAATGCGGATGCCATGTATACTTCCGACGGACAGGCGATGTTATTCACCTCCCAGCGAACAGGTGGCTACAATTTTGAAACAGATGTAACCAAATGCGTAGAATATCCAACAGACATCTACATCAGTTTTAAAGAGGGCGAAGGATGGAGCGAGCCGCTCAACCTGGGTCCGGTGATCAATACCTCCGGTTGCGAGCGGACCCCGTTTTTGCATCCGGATATGAAAACACTCTATTTCTCCTCTGATGGACATGGGGGATTTGGGAACCTGGATGTATACAAAACAACGCGTTTAAACGATTCCTCCTGGACCGCATGGAGCAAACCTGAAAACCTTGGCAAGGAGGTCAATGGGAGCGGTTCTGACTGGGGATATAAGATATCAACAGATGGTACAAAGGCCTACTTCTCGGAAGGAGAAGAGATTAAAGACAAACGAACAGAGGGGCTTTACTGGATTAATTTACCGCCCAGGATGCGTCCCGATTATGTTGCAACGGTCAAAGGACAATTAAAAACCCCGGATAACAAACCGATACAGGCCAAACTTATCTGGGAAGACCTTACAACCGGGAAAATAATAGGTGAGGCGCAATCAGACCCCGTGACAGGTGGTTTTTTCATTGTTTTGCCTTTGGGGAAAATTTATGGATATCATGTGGACAAAACGGACTTTTTCCCCATCTCGGGCAATATCGATCTCAGGAAAACAACAACGGCAGTTGAGAAGCTCGATACAATTAGAATGGTGACCTTCAGGGAAATGAGTGACAAGGGAATCGCATTGCCCATAAACAACCTTTTTTTCAATTTTGCTGAAAAAACCCTGCTCCCTTATTCGATTCCGGAATTAAACCGGGTTGCAGATATTATTAAAAAACACAGGCTTGTGTTAGAAATCGCAGGTCATACCGATAATGTTGGCGATTCTGCCTTTAACATTCAGCTTTCGCTTGGCCGGGCAAACTCTGTAAAATCCTTTTTGACCGAACACGGCTGCAATGAAAGTGATTTGAAAGTTCTTGGATTCGGGCAGGAACAGCCGGTTGCGGATAATATTACCGATGCCGGCCGGGCAAAGAACAGGAGGGTGGAGATGAAGATATTACAGAGGTAAGAAGCATTCTTGTTATGAGATTGAGTTAAAACACAGACCAAAATAAATACCAATTATTTTAACTATGAAACATCTATTTCTTTTGCTGGCGTTATGGTTCATCCTGCCACGGCTTTTCTCTCAAGTCGCTGTCAGTATCGGACAGGAAGAAATTATAATTATCCTGGAAGCTCACAACGCAGAACGGCGCCAGGTGGGATCTCCCGAGTTGGTTTGGGATGAAAAACTCGCAGAATATGCCAGGGGGTGGGCGATGATTCTTGCGAAAGACGACACAAAGATATGGCATCGGCCGAACAATCAATACGGGGAAAATATAGCCTGGTTTTCGGGTGATGATTTTGAAGCCAACCGGGGGGTGGACTTATGGAATAGTGAGAAAGATGATTACATTTATTGCCGGCTGACTTCGGGTAATTTCAGAAATACAGGCCATTATACCCAGGTCATCTGGCAAAATACCAGGAAAGTAGGTTGCGGATGTGTAAAGTCGCAAAGCGGTGCTTATAATTTCGTTTGCAATTATGATCCGGCTGGGAATTATACCGGCGAATATCCTTACAAAAGATAATTATTTTTCAAAAAAAGGAGACCTCCCCAACCCGGAAGGCCTCCTCTCATTGCCACGTTAATCTAAATCATGTAAACCACCTTACAGCACCAGTGTATCCTCTGCTGTATGCCCGGGATTGTCGCTGGCAATGGCGGTGATCGCAAGACCGGCCGTGCCTGACAGGTCGGTGGTGGCCGTGTAGATCCAGAACATCCCCATCGGATCGGGCTGGCAGGTTCCCTCTTCGAGAAGGGTGCCTGAGGAATTCCTGATTTTTACACGTACCTCCGTCACCATGAAGTCGTCGAAGGCTGCCACGCGGATGATATCTCCGGCATGTCCATGGTAGTCGGTGGCAGAGATCTCCGAAATCCTCGGAGGCCTCAGGTAATCGGTCATAGCCACCTGGTAGGGTGTTTTGCCGTTGGTGGCTTTGGCCGTGTAGGCTTCAAGCATCTCCGGAATGGCCAGGATGCCTTTGGCCCAGATGCTGGCCAGTCTGAATCTGTCGCGTGTCTGAACCTGCGACTGGACTGGCTTTTTACCGGTCAGTTTCGGGATATCCGCGGTGATGCTCTTCCCGTTGCGTGTACGGAATACGACCTGGTCTCCAAATTTCCCGTGAAGTCTCCGTGTGATGACATTTTCTCTTGAATTTGACATAGCTTTAAGTTTTAAAGGTTCATAAATACGATCGTGGCCGCGATCTGGTTCTATTTGTACAAATATTTCTGACGACCCTCTCCGTTGTACGGGTTGTTAAGGGTCGGTGGCAAAGATACCTTGCCGGCCATGCCCAAAACAGTGTAAAAGGGTGTATACACCCCCTGGGGAACTCAATGATACCGGCCCGTTTGGTGTTATTATATATGGTTTTTCCCTGCTTTCTCCCTGCTTTTCCAGGGTCGCTCCCTGCTTTCTCCCAGGTCGCTCCCTTCTTTCTCCCATTTAGCATTCGCTTAGCATTCCTTTAGCATTCGCTTAGGATTCAGGTTTGTCCTGGAAGGTCCCTGCATCGTCCCGTTTCTCCCCTTTAACCAAAATCAAAATTGTTGATAACTTTTGGGGATAAGGTTACCACCTTTTCAAGGTCAGAATGATTAAGCAGTAAACTTAAAACCATAAAGCCATGACAACACGTGACTCTTTTCCATACCTGATCGACAATATCTTTGGCGAATTCGAAATGGCTTCGCAGGTCAGGATAGACTGCATTGCAGTCGAAAAAAATATTGAATTCCACCCGGCTGCACCCATCCGGGTGGTTGCCATAAACGGCATGGATCCCGGATTGGAGTTTTTGCACCAGATCAGACATCTTAAGTCCGAAACCCTTCAGATGTTCAGAAATGTGATCCCCCATGTCTCACAGGCCGACCTGGATAATTTCGTTGATCTTGCAATGCGTCGCATTCGACGGATGGCACGTGCAGTCAGTCTGATAGGGTTTGACCCGAAAGAAAAGTCTATTGACAAGGATTCATTCTGGTCGGTTGAACAGATGCAGTGCTTCGTTGAGGGCACAGAGTCCGACGATGCGCTCGTATACCTGGAAGCTATGTTTCAAACCAGCCGCCCGGCCTGGGTCTATTACCTGGAACTGAAAAAGCTTGAGGAACGCATCAGGTCCCTTGCAGGAGGTGTTATTTTCCTGCCGGCCACAACACCAGGTGTTCCGGTGGTGAAACAATATGAGAAGTTCAGGCTTAACTGTTCGGTCTCCTTTCTGGGGGCATGGTTAAGGATGGCATGTGACCGAGACCTTATCGAGCGTCCGAATATCTCCGGGTTGTGCCGTCATTTTTCTGAGAATTACTGCACTGCCAGGCAGGAGAATATCAGTCCGCGCAGCCTCCGTAACCACATCGACAATCCGTCCCCCGAAGCGCTGGAAGAGGTGATGATGGAACTTCATTCATGGGGAAAATATGGCGCGAAATTTATAGAGCAACAGCGGCGCTAGATAGCTGAAGTGTCATTTTCCAACATGCAAAACCCCACCCCGGCGTAAAACTCCTTAATGGTCTACGGGTTTAATTATTCATTTGGCTAAAGCCAATAATTTGTTTGCAAATCTTCAAACCACTAGCTAAAGCTAGTGGCAATTGAAGATGCAACCAGACTGCCTCCAACTGAATTGCCTCCAGCTTTAGCTGGAGGATCCTTGTGATCAGGCTCCATATTGGCTTTAGCCAAATTTCTTTTGGCTGGGAAAGGGTCCCCCTCCTCTTCAAGGGGAGACCTGGAAAGGGGCTTGGACATACCGACCCTCAGTTTTCAAGATTATAACGGTATGATTGTGCCAATCAAATTATTAAATGAAGTGTTAATTTCAAGCAAATTAATCAAGACCCGCCTGCATTAGATGTACCTGCGGGAAACCCGGAGTTTCAAATAATTCTTGAAGAAGTCAGAACAACGGATAAGTTGTGTAGAAAGAGTAGCCCAAAAAAGGAGGGGAGCGGTGTGCTAATAAACATTTATGGTTGATTAGCAGGAATTTATTTGATTAGTACAACTTCCCCTTCCCTTTGCGTCTTCGAGCCTTCGCGGTGAAAAAAGGCTGATTAGTCCTCCTGTAATTTACATATTCGCAATAACCTCAGTCCCGAATTCAGAACACTTCAGTTTGGTGGCTCCTTCCATCTGGCGCTCGAAGTCGTAAGTCACCCGCTTGTTTTTGATGGCGCCTTCAAGGCCTTTCACGATCAGGTCAGCGGCTTCAATCCAGCCGAGATGTTCGAACATCATCGCGCCGGAGAGGATCACTGAACCGGGGTTGACCTGGTCTTTCCCTGCATATTTCGGGGCGGTGCCATGCGTCGCTTCAAAAACCGCGTGACCGGTCATGTAGTTGATGTTGGCTCCCGGGGCGATGCCGATTCCGCCTACGATGGCGGCAAGTGCATCGGAGATGTAGTCGCCGTTGAGGTTCAGGGTGGCAATGACTGAATACTCGGCCGGGCGGGTGAGGATCTGCTGGAGGAAGGCATCCGCAATGCAATCTTTGATGATGATTTTTCCCGCTGCAATAGCCTGGTTTTGCGCAGCATCTGCGGCTACTTCACCATCTTTGATCTTGATCTTGTCATACGTCATCCAGGTAAATACCTTGTCGCCGAATTCCCGCTCGGCAAGTTCATAGCCCCATTGCTTGAACTGGCCTTCGGTGAATTTCATGATGTTTCCTTTATGCACCAGGGTAACAGATGGCTTTTTATGTATTACTGCATAGAGGATCGCACCTCTCACCAGGCGTTCGGTACCCTCTTTCGAAACAGGTTTGATGCCGATCGAGGAGGTCTCAGGAAAACGGATCTTTTTGACACCCATCTCTTCCGTGAGGAATTTGATGACTTTTGCAACTTCAGGAGTGCCCTGCATCCATTCGATGCCTGCGTAAATATCTTCGGTGTTTTCGCGGAAGATCACCATGTCGGTGGTTTCAGGATGCTTTACCGGGGAAGGAACACCCGTGAAATAACGAACCGGCCGCAGACAGGTGTACAGGTCGAGAATCTGGCGCAATGCCACGTTGATCGAGCGGATGCCGCCACCAACGGGTGTCGTCAGGGGGCCTTTGATGGCCACCAGGTATTCACGGATCACATCGAGGGTCTCCTGGGGCAGCCACTCCCCGGTTTGCTGGTAAGCCTTTTCACCTGCAAGAACTTCCCGCCAGGCAATTTTCTTTGTTCCGCCATATGCCTTTTCAACTGCTGCATCCAACACGCGCACGCTGGAAGCCCATATATCAGGGCCTGTTCCGTCACCTTCAATAAAAGGTATGACAGGATTGTTCGGGACGTTGAGTTTTCCGTTTACCAGGGTTATTTTTTCTCCATTCATAATTTCTTTTGCTTTTTAATTAATTGTAATACAATATGTTATAAATTATTTCACGGGAATCGTCTTGAAATTGTCCCGTTTCTACTATTTTGCCGTACATTTGCGAAGCACCGAACAACATACAGGAAAACACTATTTATAAACGTTCTAAACATTAAACATTATGAAAACAAAAATTTTTGAAGACGCAAAGGTAGTAATAAAAGGCCAACCAGCATCTAATGAAGGCTTTTTGAAATTACTGGTGAACAGAAACGGAAAAATTAAAGTAATTTCTTTAAAAATACGGGTGAATAAGAAAGACTTTGACGCTGTAAAGCAAAGAATGAAGTCGACTGCTGAAAATTACAAGAAAATTAACGACATAATTGAAGAAAAGTTAGCGACATATAAATATAAAACAACTGGAAGCAGTAAAATAACAACGTTTTCAGCATACATTCAAAAAGTTATTGACCGAACAATAAAGAAAAGCACTAAAAACACATTTACTTTCTATAAACAACAATTAGACTATTATGTTTTAGCGACTTATAACAAAGAAGACGTTTTATTTTCTGAAATTGACTGC
>CAIYJU010000177.1 GCA_903926565.1 uncultured Bacteroidales bacterium | reverse complement strand
GGAAACAACTTTGCCGCATCCTTACACCAAGCCTGAAATCCATGCTGAGGTATTGTACGGGTTTGAAACAAACTGGAACGGGCAGCGGGAACACATTGCACTTGAAGGCGGCAACGATAAGGTCTTTTTTACCGCCAGCGGCGGTTTCAAGGGATATGGCAGTTACATAGGAGGGAATGACATCCTGTATAGCACCTCCTTTCAAAAACTTTATGGCACAGCCGGTGCTGGTATTGCCATAAACAAAAACCATCAGATCATCCTCAGTTATGCTTATGACCAAGGAAAAAACATCCTCTACCCTGCCCTGCCCATGGATGAGCAACTTGACCAAACCCATGTCGGATCCTTCAACTACACCGGGATAAATCTTGGTAAAATATTTCAATCAGTGGAATTCCAGGGTTATGTTTCTGCTGTTCATCATGTGATGGACAATCTGAACAGACCGTCCGCTAAGACCATGCAGGCGGTCACTACAGTGAATGCTTGGAATGGCGGGGGAAAACTGACGGGTAATTTGCAAAAAGGTGCCCATAAATTCCTGGTTGGGCTCGATTTTGAGCATGTTTACAAGGACGGAGACAAGCAGATGACCATGAAGATGGTGATGGAGGGTGATACCTTTATTTCTGTCAAACATGCCAATGTCTGGTTGAATGCAAATGTCAATAATGCCGGGGCCTTTGCTGAATATAAGGTGCCTTTCAGGAAACTTGATTTCACAGCAGCTCTGAGGCTTGATTATAACCAGGCAACTTCAAGTGATACCTTCCGGCTGGTTAAAAACGGAATTGCTTACTTTGACGATCTGAATTCAAATTATTTCAATGTAAGCTTCAGCCTGGGCATGAAAAAACAACTTGTTTCATGGCTTTATCTAAGCGCCTCTCTTGGCAAGGGCACCCGCAGTCCATCAGTGCTGGAACGCTTTATCAAACTCATGCCGGTGCAGTATGATTCATATGATTACCTTGGAAATCCACAGCTAAAACCTGAAAACAATTACCAGGCAGATGCCTCCTTTGAGTTCCTCGATCCAAACCTTGGCAGTTTGTCGGTTGGAGGGTTCTTTTCCCTCGTTACCGATTATATCATTGGCAAGGTAGTGCCACCATCGGTAATCAAACCCTCCACCCAGGGAGCGCCGGGCGTTAAGCAATTTTCCAATACCGACAAGGTGTATCTCACCGGATTTGAAGTGTCGTATCAATCTCCAATCGCGAAAAAGTGGGGATTGCTGGCACAAGTGGCCGCAACCTACGGAACAGAACCTGAAGCTGTTAAATACATTATTTCGGGCGGACAGGTTACCGGCGAAGAAACAGTGAAGAATGATCCGTTGCCGGAGATTCCTCCACTGGAAGGCACTGTAAGGTTCTCCTATAAATTCTTCCGGGGCAGACTCATTCCCAATGCTTCCGTGAGAATGGTCAGTGAGCAAAACCGCATTTCACAATCGTACGGCGAATCAAAAACGCCTGGATTTATTACGGCTGCGGTATCAGTAAGCTATGCACCCTGTAGATTTGCCTCATTCGTAGCCGGAATTGAAAATGTGTTTGATACGCCCTATTATGAGCATCTTAACCGGCGAATTGTCGGCAGCACTGAACGGTTGTATGAGCCAGGCCGGGTTTTCTATTTTACCGTGATTTTTAAAATCTGATGATCATGAAGGAAAATTTGCGGTTTTGGATCAGAATCTCATACCTGATATTCCTGGTGGGCATTTTATCAGCCTGTAAAAAAGATGATAAAACAACTCCCCCCTCACCATCCGGGAAAATCATTTTTTCAATCAACCATCAGGTGAACGGTGAACCGCTCACCGAAAATGATTTGATTTATACCAATGCTGCCGGGAATGAATACCTGATCACCGAAGTGAAGTATTTTATTTCTGATATTACCTTTTACAAGAATGACGGATCAAAAAAAGTGATCGGGAACTGGAAGGACATTTTTTATGTTGATGAAAATATTCCGGAGACAAAAACAATCCGGTTCTTTGATAAAATCCTGGCAGGGACCTATGATTCAATAACGCTTATCTTCGGCATCTCCGAACAGAAAAACAAATCTTATATGTTTGTGAACCCGCCGGAGGTGGATATGTTCTGGCCGGAGGTCCTCGGTGGAGGTTATCATTACATGATGATCAACGGCAAATGGAAAGACACGACTGGCTTCATTCAACCTTTTAATTTCCATCTGGGGATCGGGCAACTCTATCATGGAAATTCGACCAATGTGGATTCGATCTATACTTTCGTTCAGAATTATTTTATGGTTCATTTACCGGGTTCAGGTTTCACCTTAAAGGACCAGGACACATTGACTTTCAACCTTTCAATGAACATTGAAAAATGGTTTGAGAACCCGCATATATTCGACTTTAATTACTGGGGCGGCGCCATTATGCAAAACCAACCCGCCATGCAGATGGCAAAGGAAAATGGATGGGACGTTTTTGCAATTACTCCATCACCCCGGATTGCTTTGAGAAAAAAAGTTTCACTGCCATAAGGATTAGAAAGACTGCAAAAACTTTTTTCATTAGTTGTTCCGGCAGGTTCAACGCGATCTTTGAGCCCAAGTATCCTCCAACCATAAAAGAAAGAGCAATAATTAATGCATACCAGATATTTACCTGACCTGCTTTGTAGTAGTTGTAAGCCGCAAAAAGTCCTATTGGTGGCAACATTACTGCAAGACTCGTTCCCTGAGCAGTATGCTGATCGACACCCAGAAAATAGACCATAGCAGGAATCATGATGATTGCCCCGCCGACACCAAAGATTCCACCGAAAATACCGGCCATAAGGCCGATGGCGATCAGGTAAATTACTGTTGTAGTTCCCATATTATGTTTGTTTTCAAGCCAAAAATACACATTAAAGGAGCCCGATGGAACATTCAATACTTTGGAAAAATCACTAAATTTATCGATCATATATAATAATAGTGATATTTATGCGATTTATCAAAGGAATTTCATAATTTTGCATTTGAAATAATCACTCCTCATTAACTCTTAAATTGATAACCATGAAAAGTCTTGTTAAAAAAAAGATTGAAATTAGAAAGGCAAGTACAAAGAAAGTAGCGCAATGTTGCGCAAAGACCTCGAAAACCATTGTAGGGTGTCACGATTAAAGCTTGCAATGGATTGATTAATATGCTTAAACTTACTTAGACTATTATGATACAATGAATTGCATTAAATGTACTACAAAAAGTTGCCGGACAACAGAACCATGTCACGCTCAAAAGTTCGATACCAGCGAACTGATTCGAACATATCATCTGCCAGAGAACACAAAAATTATCCAGGCAGCGGCACAACTTGTCGACAATGGCAGGGCAGGCACCCTGTCACGGCTGCAGGAAGTGATTGAATTTTCAAAAACCATGAAATTCCAGCGAATTGGCATCGCCTACTGTTATGGAATGGAAAGGGAATCTTCGCTGATTGCTACGATTTTCAAAGAGTCAGGCTTTAAAACATTCCCGGTTTCCTGCACAACAGGAGGATTTAAGCAATCTGAAATCAATCCCGAAAGTAAAATACAAAAAGTATCCTGTAACCCATTGGCCCAGGCAGGGCAGCTTAATTCCGAATCGGTTGATTTTACGCTCACGGTTGGGCTTTGCCTTGGTCATGATATTTTGTTCAATAAACACATCAAATCATACTCAACCACGTTGATTGTCAAAGACAGGGTCCATAATCATCATCCGGAAGTTGCACTCTCCCTGGCAAAAGAATTAAATTAACGAAAATAAACCTAAGAGCTATGAACACAAACCAGTTAATTATCGAGAAAGTAAGCCCTTTCAATGTTCCCGATACAGTTGAAAAGCTTATCGAAGCAGCAAATCAAAAAGGATGGCAGAATCCTGCGATTCACAATCTACAGCATTCGCTCGCCAAATCAGGTAAAAAGGTATTACCCGTTGAGGTAATTGAGATCTGCAAACCGGAATATTCAGGTCGTATGCTTGATCAGGACGATGGACGGATTGTTTCAATTCTGATGCCTTACCGGATTTCGGTTTATGAAGAATCGGATGGAAAAACCTACGTTGCCTTGCTTAATATGTCGGTCATGACAGCCGGATTATCTTCTATTGCTGCTGAAGCCATCCATGGTGCTTATGATGAAGCATCAGGAATCGTTGAGTCAGTGATCGGTACTTTCTGAAGATGAAGAAAGTTCTTATTCTTGGAGGTGGTTTTGCCGGTTTGCAAACTGCAATTTCACTACAGAAAAAAGGTGGCTTTGAGATCACCCTGGTTTCTGATCGAGACTATTTATACCTGTACCCCATATCCATCTGGATTCCTGTTCATATGAAGGAGTTCAAGGATGTCAAAGTTCCGCTGTCAGATATTCAAAAAAAATATCCTTTTCAGGTTATTATTGATAAGGTAACTGAAATTCATGCGACAGAGTACCGGGTGGTTTGTGAAAACCATGTTCTGGAATTTGATTACCTGGTTGTTGCTTTTGGTGCTGCAAAAATGCAGCACAAAGGGATGGAACACACTATGTCAATCTGTGCCAAACCGGAAATGGCCCTGGAAATTCGGAATAAGATCGATGAACTGGTTAAAAAAGGCAGCGGTAAAATAGCCATCGGTTTTGGAGGTAATCCAAAGGACAAATCGGCAGTTCGTGGTGGACCTGCCTT
>CAIYJU010000176.1 GCA_903926565.1 uncultured Bacteroidales bacterium | reverse complement strand
TTTTAATTCTTGACTGGTAATTGTCGCAAACTCCGTCTTTATTGTTATCAACAAAATTTCCGGGAGCAGCGTTCGTTGAAGTTTGTGCGACCTGGGAGTTAGTCTGGGTCGTATTGGTCGATCCGTTTTGGGAAAATCCCTGATATGTCATAAATGACATAATAGCGAATAAAACAGTAATGCTTCTCAGCGCTTTCATTTTCTTAGTTATTATTTGGTTAACATCTTGATTTATAAATAAGACGTACCAGAAAGTGAAAACTTGCGCAAAAAAGCAAATTTTAATTTTATAACCTCACAGCACAGGTTGCCTGTATGGAATACATATTATCTTCAGTATTTCCGAAATGAAACAATTTAACCTCGCCTCCAATAAGCCAATGCTTACTCAATGGATAAATATAAGCATCGGAAAGTTCAAAATTGGAAAGGAGAGAGCGTTAACTGTAAAGCAACAAAAGGCGGAGGTCATCCCTTCGCCTATGGTCAAATCGTAAAAACCGAAATTATTTTACTTTTATTTTTCACTCTGGGTGCTAAACCCAAAAGGCAAATATAAAGGGCAGAAACTCAACAAGCTTGTCAGGATAAAAACTCCGGCAAAGATCAGTAAAATAATTACAGTGGTTCCTGAAATTACATGTGTGAAATACAGGATGATTACTATGGCTGCAATCACCAACCTGATTGCGATGTCGATGGTTCCCATGTTTTTTTTTATGAGGCCGCATCAGATCCCCGCAGTAAAGAGTCAATCACTAAACCCATGAAAACTTTCTCCTTGCCTGCAGAGGATCTGGCGAATCTGATTTTTATTGCTATTTTTTATCGAATTGTGCATCGAGGATTGATTTTACCTGCGGCATCGACTGGATGCTGGAAGTTGCTTTTACGAGTTTTCCATTCTTGTAATAGACTGTAAATGGAATTCCCATAAAACCTTTGCACTCGGGTGCATTTCGAATCGGATGTGATTCCGGGTTGTCAAATTCCATATCGGCGAATTTAACATGGGGGTAATCCGGCTCCAGGTCTTCCATGATGCCATATACCGGGATACACATAGGTCCCATCCTTCCACAGCAGATCATTACGTTTTCATTCTCTTCAATAAGTTTCTGATGACCTGAAGCAGTCAGAACGTGTGTTAAATTTGTTTGTAGCATAAGTTTAAGTTTTTATATGTCATGTTCTGCATGTGTCAAACATCGTGCCAAAATAAAGCGCTTAAATATCACCAATTCAAATTTTATTCGTTACTTTGCAAATGAAATCGGTTTTGGAACTATATATCATCATACACCGAATAAAACAAGTGGTTAACAGATTGATTTAAAAGCAAATTATCATGTCAGAAACATGCAAGACCAACACAGAGACATTGCCAATCAGGGAAAGACTTAAGACCTGGACATTCTGGAAGCCGGTATTTTTCACCGTAATGGGCGGGATTGGAGGTTTTTTATATTATCATTTTGTCGGATGTGCTTCTGGAACTTGTGCCATTACGAGTAATCCATATGCCAGTATTGCATTCGGGGGATTTTTAGGTTACTTCATGGTCAACCGTCCCTGCGCTTGTTAAAAGTTATCATTCATAATTTTAAAGTCATATGAGTAAAGAAATGTGGGATCAGCGCTACGCTGAATCCGAATATGTATACGGAACGAAACCGAATGAATTTTTCAAACAAGAATTGGACAAGTTGGTACCAGGGAAAATCTTGCTTCCGGCTGAAGGTGAGGGCAGAAATGCTGTTTATGCAGGTGAAAAGGGTTGGGTTGTTTCGGCATTCGATCAGAGTGAAGAAGGCAGAAAAAAGGCCCTGCGGCTTGCTGCTGAGCGGGGTGTGGCGATTGAATACCAAATCCGGAATTTGGAAACGGTTGGTTATCCTGAGAATCATTTTGATGCAATTGCACTGGTCTTTGTACATACACCTGCAATTAAAAGACAACAGATTCACCGCAATCTGATCAGGTTTCTCAAGCCTGGTGGAACAGTTATTCTGATAGGATTTTCGAAGGAACAGCTACAATTCACTTCAGGCGGTCCCAAAGTAGAATCGATGCTTTTTTCACAAGAGGAATTGAAAGAAGATTTTTCAGACTTGCATTTCCTTTCACTCGAACGTTTAGAAAAGGAGGTTGAGGAAGGAGATTTTCATCAGGGGAAAGCATCAGTAATCCAAATGGTTGCAATAAAATAATATAAGAACAATCAATCCGGTCATAACCACTCGGTAATAAAAAAATGTGCCGGAGAGCTCATTGCTCCCCGGCACAAAAGCATTCCTAGCTTTACGAGTTAGTTACAGTGGCAATTTCCTGTGCCGGTTTCATGTTTCGAATTCACGATCGCATCAAAATCTTCTTGTGTCAGGTATTGCGGAGTATAGGTGCCACCTGTGAATTTAATATTGGCATAAAATGAACGCAGATGATTGCGTGAGCCGCGCATGAGGTTGTTGAAGACGCATGTGATATCCTGGTTGTCAATGGTCAGCAAATGATCCCTCAGATCTTTTATATCCAGGTCTTCGATCGTGGCGCCTACTACTAGCCCATTAAGTAAGGAACTAGAGCCAAGGGTTACCAGTGAATTGTATAGAGTCTGAAGATCCTGGTTCGTAAAAGTACCTGTTACATGGTTCGCTGCAGGATCAACCAAAGAGTATTTATTAATTAGTGCCTTGATCGCATCAGTATGCCGCTGCTCACTGAGTGTGATGTTCCTGAAGATTGGCTTCGTGTATAGTTGGCTGAGGGTAAGATATACATCATGTGCAAGGAATTCCTCTTCGCGCATAAAAACAAGGGCTTCAGCTTCAGAAGTGTTTAATGATTCAAATGGCAAAGAATCGACACAAGACAAACACCCTGTAAGGGAGGTATCGGCAATCGTGTAGTTAAGGATGTCTTCCTTATACTGGGGGTCTGCTGATGCTGGTACAGCAGTGGTTTCTTTTGTGCATCCGTTCAGGGACAGTACCATAAATGATACACCCATCACCAGGAACATCCCGATGGCTAAATTTTTTCTTGCTTTCATAATAGATAGTTTTAGAAGGGTTAGATGAGAATGCATTCTTCGAAAACAAAAGTATATACATGTATACATATAACTATTATGATATTTTGC
>CAIYJU010000175.1 GCA_903926565.1 uncultured Bacteroidales bacterium | reverse complement strand
CTGCCAGATCAATTCTTACATCGATATGGTACTGAATTCCGGTAGAAAGAGTATCAATTGTCACAAAGTTAAACAGACGTGTATTAAATAAATTCTGCCTGCTGGTTTTAAGCATTTCCGTGAGCCGGGAAAGCGAAAGGGTGTCTTGTTCACTGAAGGTCAACTCCCTCATGATGATCCCGCTTTTTGTAAGGATATTCCCATAAATACAGATCTGGTTGATGATGATCGTATCAGGCATCCTTTCATGGACGTGAAGATCAGGGATAACGTATGCCGTTGCCTGGAAGCTGTTCAGGAGGGAAGTTAAAAGGAAAAATGCACAGAATACGATCCACCTCAGGTACCGCAAGTGACTCATTGCTCAGATACTCAGGTAATTCATCAACGCATCGAACCGATCCTTAAGGCCCTCACTATAAGAGTCTTCTTTTGACCAGGATGAAGTTACGACGTAATTTAACCGGGAAAACGCATGAAGCTGGGGCCCGATTTCCATCCGGTTCAACTTGATTGTCACTTCCAGTTTGGTGGAATCGCGATGAGAGGTCACAAAACAACTGAGTATTTTTGCATCATTTGACTCTACAACATCGACTATTTCGGCGAGGCTATAATCTTTATCATTGATTTCCAGAACAATGATACCACCCGGCTCATGCAGGCCCACCAATTCTGCAAGGGCATGCACCACTGTTGAGAGTACGATCGCTCCCAGGTATTGATTCCTTTCAGAAACAACCGGGAGCAGACTGAGGTTTAGCGTCGAAAATATTTTAATTACTTCATAAAGATGTTGTTGTTCAGTGACAACCGCACTTATCAGCGTAAAATTATTCCCACCGATCTCCCTCTCCGGATCGTCGGCAGCCAGGATGGATTTGTCAGAAATCAGGCCAATATACCCTCCTCCGTCAACAACCGGCAAGTGCGACAACCGTGCCTCTTCCATCTGAAGTAAGGCAAATGCCCCTGTATCAGTAACATGAACAGGAACTACATGGCTGGTTATTAATTGTTTAGCTGTCATTAAGTATGCTGATATATGAATTGTAACGTAAAACACTTACCGAACCATTTTCAAGCTCTGATTTAACAGCACACCCGGGTTCATGGGTATGGGAGCAATTCTTATACTGGCAAAATGGCAGCAATCTGTCCATTTCAGGAAAACACCTTGGAATTTCAGTTTTTTCAAAATCGATGAGTCCGAACTCTTTGATTCCCGGCGTATCAACAATAAAACCCCGACTGGCAAGCTCATACATTTCGGCAAACGTGGTGGTATGCATCCCTTTTTTATGCACTTCAGACAAAACACCTATCCGGGGGTTCAAAGCAGGGTCGATCGCCTTGATCAGGGCAGACTTTCCAGCACCGGAATGGCCTGAAAAGAGACTTACTTTATCGCGGAGCAGGTCTCTGATCTGCACCACCCCATCACCATGCAATGCGGAAGTCCGGTAACACCGATAGCCTGCATTTTCGTAGATATAGGTCAGTTCATCAAGTGTTTCCAGAAGTTCGTGGCTGTATAAGTCAATTTTATTAAAGATGATGCTGGCAGGAATGTAGTAGGCAGCAGCAGTAACGAGGAATCTGTCAATGAACCCATTGGAAGTCCGGGGCTGGGCCAGGGTTGCAATTAAGTAAGCATGGTCCAGGTTTGCAGCAATGATATGGGATACTTTTGAAAGTTTTGTTGCTTTACGGATTATATAGTTGTCGCGCACCCGGATATGGGTGATCATTCCGTGGCTGTCGCCTTTTACAACCTCCACATTTACCCTGTCGCCAATGGCAACAGGGTTCGTATGCTTGATATCCTGCATGCGGAACTGTCCTTTCAACTTACATTCAAGTCTTGTTCCATCCTCCATGCGAACGATGATCCAGCTTCCTGTCGATTTAACAACGATTCCTTCCAAGTCAGAGAATAAGGGGGTAAATTCTTTTTGTAAAAGTATAAAATATTACTGCGGTAAAAAATTTAACCGTCACGGGGGTTTAATTTTCCCTGCGCGTCTGTTGTCAACCATGAGCAAAATAAGAGTTATAGCAGAGAGTAGACCTTCCCGGGCATGCACCTGACAATTCCTTCAAATTCAAGGTTAAGCAAGGAGGCTGACACCCTGCTCATCGGGCTCTCTGCATGGATGCATAATTCATCGATGCCCAAATGTCCGTTTTGCTTAAGGATCGCGATAATTTTTTCTTCATCCGGGGTTAATTCAATAAAAATATTGCGTTGAATGCCCTGTGCCGGGTTCTCCTTCTCCTTCCATCCCATCAGGTATTCAATATCTTCGGCCTTTTGAACAAGCGCTGCACGGTTTGTCTTTATAAGGAAGTTGGTTCCATCTGAATACGGATCGGTCACCCTGCCGGGAACTGCAAAAACATCCCGGTTGTAAGAATTTGCAATGTCTGCAGTGATCAGGGCCCCTCCTTTCCGTCCGGCCTCCACCACAATAACTGCATCGCACATTCCTGCAATGATCCTGTTTCTACGTGGAAAGTTTGACCGGTCCGGTTTTGTCTTACTCAAAAATTCAGTGAGCAATCCGCCCTGGGCCAGCATCCTTTCAGCCAGTGGCCGGTGAAGCCACGGGTAGATGGTGTCGAGGCCATGACCAAGCACTCCAATGGTATTCAGTCCGGAATCAAGCGAATAGCGATGTGCACAACTATCAATTCCATATGCAAGGCCGCTTACAACCAATATCTGCTGCTTTGCCAGGCCCGCAATAAGGTCGTGTGTGACATTTTTTCCGTAATCTGTCGATTTACGGGTTCCTACAATCCCCACAACCCTGGTGACATTCAGCGCTGCTGTTCCTTTAAAAAACAGCATTATCGGGCTATCCAGGCACTGTTTGAGACGATGCGGATACCCATCGTCCTGAAAAAAGAGTGGAACAATGTGATATCTCTCAATAAAGGCGACCTCCTCTTCAGCCCGCAACATGATATCTTTGCTGCCCACTGCCTGCGCCAGCAAATTGCCAATGCGCGGCATTTTTCGCAGGTGGTGCTTCGGCTCGCGGAATATGGCCTCCGGGCTTCCGCAAAGCGTCACAAGTTTCCTGCCGAGCACATCACCAACCCCTGGAATCAGGGTCAACCCGATCTGGTAAATTAATTTTTCTGACACCATGCTGACTTTTTCTGTATGCTTAATCGTTATCGTTCATAAAAGTTTAACCAGTGTGAATAACTTTTCAAATTGCGGAGTGAATTTTAATGTAAATTTGATCTAAATAAGCGTGGTTTGATATGGTGGTGAAAAAAAAAGCACTCGTTTGTCCGCTGGATTGGGGAATCGGCCATGCAACACGCTGTATTCCGGTTATTTCCTGCCTCATGGAACTCGGCTTTGAAGTTGTGGTTGCGGCTGGTGGCAGACCACTTGAATTTATCAGAAAAGAGTATCCTCAAATCAATGTCATTGAATTTCCCGGTGTAGCCATCGATTATCCCAAAACCAACCGGATTGCACTTAAAATGTTAAAGCTTCTTCCAGCCTTGCTATATGGTATCTGGCATGATCACCGGACATTAAAAAAAATTACAGATAAAGTTCAGCCAGCTCTTATAATTTCAGACAACAGGTATGGCTGCTGGAGCAACAGCACACCTTCAGTCTTTATCACGCATCAGCTGAACATACAGGTACCAGGTAACCTGAAATTCATTCAGGGTTTTCTGAATTCGGTCAATTACTGGTTCATTAAAAAGTACAAAGCATGCTGGATTCCCGATTTTGAGCCTCACCGGGGCCTTGCCGGTGAATTGTCACATCCCCGAAAACTGCCGGAAAACGCTGAATACATCGGGCTCCTCTCACGTTTCTCAGATGTGAGTGAGACTTACATTAAAAATGTCCCGCCTGAATTTGACCTGCTGGTCATGCTTTCCGGCCCTGAGCCGCAAAGGACGATTCTCGAAGAACAAATTCTCCTTCAGCTTGTCAACCTGAACATGCAGGTAGCCATGGTTCGGGGAATGCCGGAATCGGATGAAGCCTATATCCTGGATGAGCGGATACATCTTTTTTCACATCTTGATTCAGCGAAGTTGAGTCAATTGATAAACAAGTCGGCTTTAATCGTTTGCAGATCAGGCTACTCCAGCATCATGGATATGGTGACCCTGGGCAAAAGGGCGATTTTCATTCCAACCCCGGGTCAAACCGAGCAGGAGTACCTTGCAAGATACCTGATGGAAAAGAAAATCTATTTCTCCATGAACCAGGATGATTTTGACCTGGTTTATGCAATAGAAATGTCGGTTAATTACCCGGGGATGGTTATTAAAAGTGATTACAAGTTCCTTAAAGAACAAATCAAATCACTCACTTAGATTACTTTCCCGGTTAGGTTACTTTCACCAGCCTGAAGGAGCGATAAACCAGGAAAACACCTGCCAGTACAAAAGGGATCGACAGCATCTGCCCCATGTTCAGATAGAGGTCTTGTTCAAAACCAACCTGGGGTTCCTTGATAAATTCAATCACAATGCGCACCCCGAAGATGAGGATTAAAAAGAGGCCAAACAAAAAGCCGGGAGATGGCTTACCATCCTTTGCATAATAGTAACGCAGCAGAATGAAGAAACTTGCCAGGTAACATAATCCTTCATAAATCTGGGTGGGATGACGGGGCACCAATCCATCTGAGGGAGTAGTTGACTTTAAAAACATGAAGCCCCAGGGAAGGGTTGTAGGCAATCCATAGATCTCTGAGTTCATCAGGTTCCCCATGCGGATCAGAAAAGCGGCAAGGGCAACAACGATAACAATCCTGTCCATCACCCATAGAAATGGCTTATTCCGTACTTTGGAAAAGATAAGGATGGAAGTCACTATACCAATCCCGGCTCCATGACTCGCCAGTCCGCCCTCCCAAACTTTTAAAATACTCAGTGGATGTGCGATGTACCAGGCTGGTTCGTAAAAAAAGACGTGCCCCAGGCGTGCTCCGATGATGGTACCCAGGATCATGTAGGTCGTAAGTTCATCAAGTAATTTAACCGGAACGTCTTCTTTGGCAAAAAATCTCAGCATGATCAGGTAGCCAAAAAAGAAAGAGAGTGCAAAAAAAAGCCCATACCATCTGACAGCAAATCCGCCGATTTCAAAAATTTCCGGACTCTGATTCCAAACTACATTCAGAATTAGCATATTGGTAAAGGCTATTAGATGTTTACAATGTCAGGCAGAAATTCCTCATGTCGTGGTTATTTGAATCCCTTGATCTTCTTATTAAACAAAGTATCCATTTTTGCCGCAAGCACAGGTTGATTATTCTGAGTAGCAACCATCGACATTCGCTTTATGATTCCAAGGGAAGTCTGAACATCCTGTTCAAAATACTGGGTGTGTTCAGGCGAGAATGAGTAGTAGTAATCAAGGTTCTGACTGCATATTTCAGCAACCCGCTCTACAAGTTTGTTTGCCTTTTCCGGAGCACCGGCCTTATAATAGATTTCTGCATAAGGAAGCATGTACATGTCGTAAGGGACCTTTGAATCAGGGAAATATTTGATATAGATATCCAGCATTTCAATTGCCTCTTTCATTTTACCCTGTTCCTGCAATGCTTGGGCAACCCTCATGAAATTGGTCTTTGGCCGCACGGAGTTGTTGAGACTTTCAGGGTCAACATATACATGGGGATCGTTCAGGTTACCCCAGGCACATTTATCTTTGAGAATATTGTAGGAAGAGATGGCATCCACTCCCCCCATTCCCTGGATATAATCTGCATCACTGGCTTTGACCGGCATGAACTTGTAGACCCAGCCCTGAACCAGGCAGAAAGAATCTATCGCCACACAATGATTCACACTCGACGGTGCAGCAAAATAGATCGGGCGTTCCCATTTGTTCGAAGCGAGCAAATCGAGCAGCATCAGGTCATTTTTATAAAGCTGGTTTGTCCGGATGGTCCAGTAAATAGAATCGACCATTTTACCCCTGAGGTGTTTGGGAACGATACCATATTTGACGCATGCTGCTGAATCAACCGTAATTTTAACCTTTTTGGAGGGAAAGAACTTCATTTTCTCCCCGTTCTGAAGCGGGATAAAAGTCTGTGGATCATCGCTTTTAATAAAATCAATCATATCCTGTAATTCAACATATCCCGTGATACCTATGTCGTAAAAAGGAACGATGTCATTGGTGCCCTGCCGGTATTGCTCCTGATTCAGGGTAAGCGGGATCGGATTTGAGTTGTATGCCTTTTTGTACAACTGGTTTATATACCAGGGACCCGAGGCAAGCATCAGGTTTACAACACGCACATCCGTGGCTATTCCTTCAACTTCCTGATCATACCATAAGGGGAAGGTATCGTTGTCGCCATTGGTAAATAAAATCCCCTGGGAATCGCAAGAATTCAGATAGTTAGCTGCAAAGTCACGGCAGGCATATTTACCTGAGCGATCGTGATCGTCCCAGTTTTCTTTGGCCATGATACCGGGAACCAGCAGCAGGCACAATCCAAAAACAATCGCCACTGAGATATTTTCGCTGAGTTTTGTCCTCAAAAAGTTGATCAATGGAATAAGCCCCAGCCCGATCCAAATTGAAAACGCATAGAATGAGGCCGCATAGGCATAATCACGTTCACGTGGTTCGTAAGGCTGCTGATTGAGGTAAACCAGGATGGCAAGTCCGGTCATGATGAAGAGCAGTGAGATGATGACTGTGTTTTTAAAATCCCTACCGGCGTGGAAAATAAATCCGATGAGCCCGAGAATAAGTGGTAAAAAGTAATATTTGTTGGTTGCCCGGTTTTTCTTGCTGTCGGGAAGATTGGTCTGGTCATTTCCAAGCCTCATCTTATCAATAAATGGAATTCCGCTGATCCAGTTGCCTTCTTCAAGGCTGCCAAAACCCTGCATATCATTTTGCCGGCCGGCAAAATTCCACATAAAGTAACGGATATACATGTGTCCGATCTGGTAAGAGAAAAAATACTTAAGGTTCTCTCCGAACGTAGGGCGGTTCAATGTTTCCGCTTTTCCATCCTGTGATGTAACTTCAACCGGGACTCCTTCGCCACCCCATTTTTTATAAAAGTCGGCCGAGCCTCTGCGCTGATTGCTCCACATCCTGGGAAACAGAGTAGTGAATTTAGGATCCCAAACCGGAACAGTTCCTTTTCTGTTATCAACGATGATATACCTGGAGGTCTTGTCGTCTTTCTGATAGACAGGATTCCCATCGGCATAATCAATGATCGGGGCATTGTAGTATTGGCCATAAGCAATCGGAAAATCGCCATATTGTTCACGATTCAGGTATGAAAGCAGGCTCACTGCGTCTTTGGGCGCATTTTCATTAATGGGTGTATCAGCATTGGCGCGGATCACCAGCATTAGAAAGGATGAATATCCAATTAATATGAATGTAAATGACAGAATAATGGTATTCAGTAGTGTTTTCCCCTTTTTCCTGGTAAAATGGAGCCCCCATATAATTAATCCGATCAGGAGGAGGAAGTAAACAGTGGTTCCGGTATTGAAAGGCATTCCAAATCCATTGACAAACAGTAATTCGAACTTCCCGGAGAGTTGGACCATCCCGGGAATGATGAGAAACATGACGAATGCCAAAATCAGAATGGAAACCACGAATGTGATCAGCATGCCTGTTTTGGTGGGGTTTTTAAACTTTTTATAGTAATAAGCCATGCAGGTGGCAGGGATGACAAGCAGGTTGAGGAGGTGAACCCCGATCGCCAGTCCCATGAGGAAAGCGATCAGCACAAGCCAGCGGTAGGAGTGCTTTTCATCTGCCACTTCTTCCCATTTCAGGATCGCCCAGAAGGATATGGCTGTAAAAAATGAGGACATTGCATAAACTTCACCCTCCACGGCTGAAAACCAGAAGGTATCACTGAAAGTGTAAGCCATTGCCCCGACGAAAGCAGAGGCAAAAACTGTGAACATCTGGCCACTGGTCATTTCACCGTTTGGTGCAACCAGTTTTTTAGCAAATAAAACAATGCTCCAGAACAGAAACAAAATTGTAAACCCGCTTGAAAGTCCGGACATGGCGTTGACCATCATGGCGACATGCGACACATCTCCGAATGCAAACAGTGAGAAAAACCGGCCAATCATCTGGAATAACGGAGCTCCGGGAGGGTGCCCGACCTGGAGCTTGAAAGCAGTGGCGATATATTCTCCGCAATCCCACCAGCTGGCAGTAGGCTCAATGGTTAGCAAGTAAACAGTTGAGGCAATAAGGAAAGTAAACCAACCAAAAATGTTGTTCAGTTTCTGGAAATTCTTCATGGAATATTGTTTATCTGGAATTACGGTGCGAAAGTACAAATTTACCCGCAAAAAGCGACCAGTAATTTTTTTCATCCCCGTACTTAGGCCAAAAGAAATAATTTTCTACCTTTGCACCCGAATTTCAATTTTGCAATTTGCTTTTTGACTTTGCATTTTGAATTCATCCTGACCCATGGTGTAAAGGTAGCACGAGTGATTTTGGTTCACTCGGTCTAGGTTCGAATCCTGGTGGGTCAACTACCCAAACGCGAAATGTGAGATGTGCTCGGCTCGCCACTCCCCTTATGGTGTACTTTTCATACACCTGACACTCAAACCCCATTCCTTACTGAAGACATCCCGATAGACCCTGCCATCATCATTATACAGGCAGCGTATCCATGCCTGCGTTGCATCAGACGACTCTGTTGACGACCAATACACTCCCCTGGAATTAATACCATCGTAATAACTATCTGTGGGGTTGACCAATCCGCTAAATGGAAGACCCAGGGCAACAGAATGCATTTTTGCACCTTCATTGGTTCCCCGCCTGAACGTAGAATCAACTTCACTCACGCTGATGCCCAAAAATGTTTCCAGCACTTTCCAATCCACATCGCCGGGCAGACGCCATCCTTCAGGGCATGCTGTTGCTGCGGTTTCCCAATCGTATAACCTGCCAAATACAGTGCAATATTCCTCCTTGCCATAATAACACCAACTGTTGCCGGTTTCATAATTCAGATTCGAATACATCCATATCTGGCTCCCCAGTTGTACCGTCCTGTATGGATAACCGTTTATGACCAAGTCGTCCATAAATTCATAAGACGGTAATTCAAGATCCTGATCAACCTGAACTTCGGGAGAATCCATTACCGGTGCTTCTTCACCTGGTAAGAAAAACACAAAATCGCCCTTATCGAGATGTTTGTTCCGGATTGTTCCCACTTGCGGATGTTGCGTATCTTTGCTGTAATTAACCACTTTTTCCTGCAAAAAATCACCAAGTTCCCTGAACGTGAGATACTGATCATTGTTCGCATCGGCGTAGGTGGTTGTAATTGCCCGAACAAATTCTTCGCAAAAAATACTCTTGTCGGGAACCTCCTCATTTTGGCCTCCGCTGGTAATAAATTGCCTGACCGGCTCTTTGGTCTTATTGTTTATGATAACGGATGATGTCAATGAACGGTTGTTCATTTGGAAAAAATTGCCTGCAAAACAGGCGTCGAAAATAAACAAGGCGTGTTTTGACTGAATGCTTTCAGCATAAATTTCTATTTGCTTCATGTCAATCGATTTCCTGCGGAAGCCGGGCCCGTCATCCGAGGGCTTAGGTGCATCCACCGGTACAAAATACCCCAACTCCCCCCCGTATGAAGTAATCTGTGTATAGCCATGTCCTGCAAAATAAATCAGCAGACGGTTGTTTACATCCTGACCATGGTCTTTAATGAAGTCCGTAATCTCTGCATCAATTTGGTTTTTATCCAGGTCGGTTTTAACGGTAACGTCAAATCCGTTTTTAGTTAAAGCATCCCGGACTGAAACAACATCTTCCTTTACTTTATCCAGTTTCTTCAGGAAAGTGTAGTTGCTGATGCCGATGACAAGGGCAAAGCTGTTTTCATATGCAACAACAGTTTCACCGTTTACATTTACCGTTACCGGAACAGATT
>CAIYJU010000174.1 GCA_903926565.1 uncultured Bacteroidales bacterium | reverse complement strand
CGGGAAAGGGAAGCAATGCCCGGCCATATCCGGTTCCTACCATATTGGTGATATGGATGTCGAGGTTGGCCACAAAACTGATATGCCCTTTCAGGGAGTCGTAAATCTGTTTGTAATTGCCCTTCAGCAGGTTCAGTTCGCTGTCGAATCCAACACCGGTTTCTTCCGGAGACATCTCCTCCATGTTGGAATATTTGTCATTCAACAGCTCCATCGACTGGTAAACCAGCTCCCTGAAATCATATTCCGTCAGCTCATTTTCCACATGGGCGATGCTCTTGTCATACACAAGCATCATGGGCTCGAAGTATTCTTTTGAGAGATCGCCAACCTCCTTGTTGTATTTTTCACTGACAATATCCCGGAAAAACTGGTTCTTTTCTCCCAAATTTCCATTAAGGTATTCATCAAAAATGGCTGGCCCGACTTCCTTTACAATTTTGTCGACATAACCGGTGATGTGATCTCTCTTTTCACCGGTGAAGGTTACTTCGATGGTGTCCCTGAACTGGACATTCAGACGGTCGAGCCTTCGTTTGAACTGCAGGTACCTGAACACCGATTCGATATCCTTCAGGTATCTCCTGTACTCAGGTTTTTGTTCAATTTCGTCCTCCAGTTTCATTTTCAGAAGAGAGAAACGTGCATTGTAAATAGCCTCCAGCCGCGCAATTTCGGTTGCAACCGTATAATTTGCACGGGTGTTGGTAATGCCGCGTCCGATGATCCGGTCGTGGTCATCAATGATGATTGCCTTTGAAGTTGTCGAGCCAAGATCTATCCCAAGAAAATATTTCTTCATTGATGCACCTGTTAAATTATACAATTCCTGCTCCGTTCACAGGAGCCTTTTTAAATCTCGGCCTGCGTTCATTCCTGCGTGAAAATCATCTTCCGCTGCTCCAGCATCTGAAAGAATGATTCAAGCCGGTTTTTGATGTTTGAATAGGAAAAATACCTTGGGTCAACAAGGTCGGATTCGATGAACCCAATGGGTATTTCAAGTGTGCGCTCCAGCTGCTGCATGATCATCAGCTGCCCGGCAGAGAATGAGTTGCAGCTTTTAATGGAATTCACAAGAAATCCGTCGGCATGGTAATCGGTAATACATTTCGACAGCAAGTCGGTTCGTTGCTGAAGGTTTAGGTTGGTATAGCAGTTCATGCAATAATCTGCCAGACTTTCAAGGGGTTTGTCGGGATTGACCCGGAATCCCATGTCGTACACGCCACCTACTTTGGTGTAGGATGAAGCCACAATGACAGCCCCCATGTCATAAAAAAGTTTCCAGAATTCACGGAAATGGGTCCAGTTGGGAGGCCCTTCGACCACCAGCCGGAACCGCTCCTCCTCCATCTCTCCTTCCGGAGTTATCGGACCAAGCTTCTTTTCAACCCTCAGGAGAATTTCACTGTAGAGCTCAGCATAATAGTTCACTGCTTCCGGGGTGCCCCGGAACCCGCTGTTGATAGGTCCAATGTAATATACCCCGGCAAAATAGGCATCGATGGGTGAAGGCCGGTTTTTGGTGGTCTCAAATATTTTGATGATGTAATCCTCCACTTTGGAGGAGTTCCGCAGGATTGACTTCAGTTTTTCTTCATCATATTTATTCCCCGACACCATCTCCATCTTTGGAATCACCTCTTCCTTCAACTGTTTGACCATGTAGGTGGTCATTTCCGGCGTGATCTTATGGGCCTCCTGGTATGGCGTATGAAGCAGTGCGACAGGCACCCCGGGATAGAGCCGTTCGAGGGTCTCGAACCATTTCAGGAAGGTGAAACACCCGGTATAGCTCAGCAGAAGCAAGTCAGGTGCAGGGATTTTCTCCCCGGTGGGTCCGATGTTTCCGTTAAGCATCATCCCCACGTCACATTTTACATAGGTGCAAACATCTTCGGAATGTCCGTGTTGTTCAGCATCACGAATGTAATCTGCTGATTTTTTCCGCATTCCCGCCTGCAGCGCATTGATCTCGGGATATACCGGCAACATTCCGAAAGAGAGGATGAGCTCGGAGATATTTCCAGGGACGAAGGTATATACAACTTTTTTTCCGGTCTCTTTCGCCATGCTCAGCTCTTTGAAAAGCCCGGAGATCATCTCTTTCTGGATGATCATGCTTCGTTCCTTGCTAACGTCTTTTGACATATACCTTTAATTACTGCTAAGTTTAATTACCGACAATGGGAAACCGTTAATCCCAGAGTTTTATTGAATCTGAGAATGTTCCGACCTGTTCTTTAATAACCTTGAACTGGCCAGTGTTTTCGCTGTAAAGAAAACTGATAAACCGTATATTTTTATCATTGCACTCCTTCTGGAGGATGGGATGATCGAGCAGTGCCGGATCACAAAAGCTGGGCGCGGCAAAGATGACCCCGTCAACTTTCCGGCGCCGGATGAGGTCGATCAGGCGTGCTTCTTTAGGATTGCCAACATCATAGACCGAGGAGGAGAAGGTGCTTTTTTCAAGGTAGGCCGTGGTGATGGCCTCCATCGGATCGGCACTTCCGGTTTCAATATCACCCTGGATCCACCTGGCGCCCAATAAAAAATCGTCTTCAACAACATAGCATCCAGCCAGTTCAATGGTTCTGATCAGGCCCACCGGGGGTTGCTCGCAGAATGCTCCCATCACCAGCACACGAATTTTATCCGTTGGATTTCCCGCCTCTTTCTGAATCAGGTGAATAACCTGGCTGAGAATTTCATTATGTTCCTCAACCGGAATCACATACCCTGCGCGAACTACATGATACACATCCGCCGCAGTCATCCGCCATGGGAATTCGTTGCGGATATCATACAGCTGACAGATCAGTGCGCGGTTCAGATTGAACATACCAATTGAATGGTTTAGCCGTTCGGCGGTCACCTCAACACCGTTGAGTTTATGTATTTCATCAAGAACTGTTTGCAGTTCATAGCGGTAAAAGGTACCGCCGATGTGATGTTTGAAATTCTGCGGAAAGTCAAGATATTTCACAAATTTCCCTTCTCCAAGCATCTGGAACATCCCCGAAAGATTTCTGATCACATCACATATTGACGGAAAGATAAACCCGTCAAAATCGTCAAAGTGCTTATCCAGGGCAAGTTCAATGACGCTCCTTGGCATGTGGCAGATATAAGACTGATAATAGGCATCGCCCTTGATGATCAGTTTTTTATCACCTCCCCCCAAAATACCGACAGCCAGGCCATTTGCAGCATGGATCACCTCCCGGGGAAAATAAACGGGCAAATGCCCGATGACAACCCTGTCTTTCCCCTGTGCTTTCCATGCGCCGGCCCTTTTAAAGGAAAGATCAAAAGCCAGTTCTTCACAATGCGCAACAATTTCCTGAAGTGTGCTCAAACCCGTAATGATTAAAGATTAAAATCAAAAAAAAATAAATGAAAGTGATGCCAAGCGGGAGGGGGAAATCGTCAGCGGGGAAGTAGTCTGTGAGAGACTCCAAAGTTAAAAAAATTTCTTATCCACGCAAATTTCCGCCAACTTATTTACAAATATTGAATTATCAACATCTCTCCATGAGATTTCCAAATTATTCTTAATATTGTTCTCTTGTACAAGACCCTGTTTCAATAACGAAAATGTAGTTTGAGAGAGGATCCTGAGGTTCCCGATATTATCAACTATTATAATCTACCAACTACACATGAAATACCAGGATGTTCGTAATTTCATCAACGGCGAGTTCGTTTCCTGCGACAACAAACGCATGGATGTCGACAGCCCGCTAACAGGCAGTGTAATTTCTACAGTTCCGCTATCATCGTACCATGATGTTGATCTTGCGGTGAATGCTGCGAAAAATGCTTTCCCTGCGTGGTCAGGGATGACTTCGAAGATGCGGTCACAGATTCTGTATAATTACCGACAGCTTCTTGAAGAAAATGTTGAGATGCTTGCGGCAATCATCCATGATGAAAATGGCAAAACCATGGATGAAGCAATTGCCGAAGTCCGCAAAAGTATCGAACTCACAGAATTTGCCTGTTCTATTCCGCAAATTGCTGTGGGCGAGGTACTTGAAGTGAGCATTGGTGTGGAATGCCGCACGGAGTATGCTCCTCTCGGAGTTGTTGCCTGCATCAACCCTTTCAATTTTCCGCACATGGTCCCTCACTGGACCGTGCCAAACGCCCTGGCCCTCGGAAATTGTATCGTGGTGAAACCCTCGGAATTAACTCCGGTTACCACCACAAAAATGGCAGAAATGCTGAAACAGGCCGGTTTGCCTGATGGCGTTTTTAATGTTGTCAATGGTGCAAAAGATGTAGTTGAAGCCATTTGCGACCATCCTGAAATAAAAGCAGTTTCGTTTGTGGGTTCCACCCCGGTGGCACAGATTGTTTATCGCCGTGCGACCTCAAACCTGAAACGCTGCCTGGCTTTGGGTGGCGCAAAAAATCATCTGATTGTATTACCGGATGCGAATCTTGAGCTTTCCGCCGCCGACATCGCTGCCTCCATGTGTGGTTCAGCCGGCCAGCGTTGCATGGCTGCTTCGGTAATGATTGCAGTAGGGAATGTGAACCCGATCGTTGAAAAACTGTGCGAAGAGGTGTTAAAATTCATCCCCGGGAAAAAAATGCCGCCGATCATTTCCCGGCAGTCAAGGGAAAACCTGGTCGCTTACATCACGGAAGCTGAGAAGAATGGAGCGGTTCTCCTGGTTGATGGCCGTCAGTTTTCCAATGACGAACAGGCAGATCCGAACGGATACTATCTCGGACCAACCATTATAGACTGGAGACACACCGACGCAAAAATGCCTTACCAGGAGGTCTTTGGCCCTGTTTTCGAAATCATTTCAGCAAAGAGTGTGGAAGAAGCCATTTCGGTCCAGCACGAAAGTCCCTTTGGAAATGCCGCATCCGCGTTTACCCAGAACGGTGCCATTGCCAAAATGGTTGCACAAAATGCCAGTGCAGGAATGATCGGCATCAACATTGGCGTACCGGTTCCCCGTGAGCCATTCTCCTTTGGCGGTTGGAATGCATCAAAATTTGGTGCCGGTGATATTACCGGGAAAAGTTCCCTGGGCTTCTGGTCACAATTGAAAAAGGTGACCTCCAAGTGGGCTAAACAGGAGATAACCGACTGGATGAGTTAAGGAACGATCTGCACCATAAAATCTAAGACAACTGACATGACTGAAAGAGAACAAATCGTAAAAAACAACCTGGATTACACCATGTTTTCCTGGTCAAAACAGGCAGGATTAAATCCGATCACTGTAAAATCGGCTAAGGGGGTCTATTTCCACGACTATGACGGGAAAAAATATATCGATTTTTCATCGCAGCTGATGAATGCCAATATCGGGCACCAGCATCCTGTAGTTATTGAAGCACTCAAAAAACAGGCAGAGCAACTTACTTTTGTTACCTGTTCCATGGCAACCAGTGTGCGGGGTGAACTGGGAAAAAAACTGGCAGAGATCACCCCCGGAAGTTTAAAGAAAACCCTCTTTACACTCGGTGGATCCGAGGCCGTGGAGAATGCGGTGAAACTGGCACGTTTATATACCGGAAGGCATAAAATCATATCGCACTACCGCTCCTATCACGGGGCAACCTACGGTGCCGTCTCCGTTGGCGGTGATCCGAGAAAATTCCTTTTTGACGACCAGGGTGTTCCCAACATCGTTCATGTTGAAAATCCATATTTCTACCGGTGCCCATGGAAAAGCAACACCATGGAAGAATGCGGGGAACGGGCGGCGGCAAACCTCGAACGGATCATCCAGTTTGAAAACCCCGCAAGCATTGCAGCAATACTTATTGAAGGCGAATCAGGAACATCCGGGTGTATCAAATACCCGCCTTTTTACTGGAAAAAAGTAAAAGAAATCGCCGACCGGTATGGAATACTGCTGATCGACGATGAGGTGATGAGCGGATTTGGCCGCACCGGAAAATGGTTCGGCATTGACCATCACGATGTTACTCCCGATATCATGTGTGTTGCAAAAGGCTTGACCTCCGGTTATGCACCACTCGGCGGGGTTATTGTAAAAGAAGAGATTGCAGCCTATTTCAATGATATTCCGCTGCCTTTGGGATTGACTTATTCTGCACATGCCCTGGGCTGCGCCACCGCCCTGGCCTGCATTAAAGTTTATGAGGATGAGAAGCTGGTTGAAAATGCAGCTTCCATGGGCAGGTACCTTGAAGGGAAAGTGGCACAGATGGCTGAAAAACATCCATCAATAGGTGATTTCCGCAACACAGGCCTGCTTGGCGTGATTGAACTGGTAAAGAACCGTGAAACCAGGGAACCTCTGACACCCTTTAATGCTGCGGCAAAGGATATGGAACCTACCAACAGGATTGGTGCAAAATTGCGTGAACTGGGTTTGTTTACATTTGTCCGTTGGAACTGGATATTTGTAGCGCCCCCGCTTATCATCACCAAAGACCAGGTTGATGAAGGGCTCGATATTATCGAAAAAGCAATAACCATTGCAGATGAATATTATCACTAAACAATAATCACCATGTCAACCCTGATAAAAAATGGCAGGATCATTACTGCCACCGATGATTATACTGCTGATATTTTTATTGAAGGAGAAACAGTTTCTGCGATTGGCCTGAATCTGAACGTTTCTGCAGATACCATCATCGATGCCTCCGGCAAGCTTGTGCTTCCCGGAGGGATTGACCCGCATGTTCACCTCGAAATGCCTTTCATGGGCGCTTTCTCAAGCGACAATTATGAAACAGGAACGCTCGCCGCCATGCACGGCGGCACTACCACGGTGATTGATTTTGTGATCCAGTCACATGGAAAATCGTTGTATGATGCACTGAGAGAATGGCAGGGGCGGGCAACCGGCAAAGTTTTCAGCGACTATGCCTTCCACATGGCAGTGACCGATTTCAATGCCGATACCCAAACCGAAATCAAAGACCTGATCGGGAAAGAAGGCATATCATCCTTCAAAACCTTCATGGCATACAAAGGATCGCTGATGATCGACGACCGGCAAATGGTTGGCCTGATGAAGGAAGTGAAAAAACACGGCGGGATCGTAACCGTTCATGCGACGAATGGCGATATCATTGACTACCTGGTTGCAGAAAATAAAGCCATGGGAAACCTTTCTCCTTTATATCACTATTTATCCCAACCCGAAATCACAGAAACAGAGGCTACCGGCAGGTTTATCGACATGGCCTGGCAAACCGGATCAAATTCCTATATTGTGCACATGACCTCGGAGGGGGCGCTCAACAAGGTACGGGATGCACAAAAGCGGGATCAGAAAGTATTTGTGGAGACCTGTATTCAGTACCTCGTACTGGATGCATCCGTTTATGACCGCGGTTTTGAAAGCGCCAAATGGGTGATGAGCCCGCCCATCCGGGAGAAAAAAGACCAGAAAGCCCTGTGGGCTGCGATCAACCAGGGTGTCGTCCAGACACTGGCTACCGACCACTGCCCGTTTATGTGGGAAGACAAGTGTAAAGGTGAACATGATTTCACCAAGATTCCCAACGGTGCTCCTGGTATTGAGCACAGGATGGAGTTGATTTTTTCTGAAGGCGTTGATAAAGGGAAGATCAGTTTGAATAAAATGGTGGATATCACCTCGACATCATCGGCCAAAATATTCGGGATGTTCCCAAAAAAGGGAACCATCGCGGTTGGCAGTGATGCAGATATTGTCATTTTCAACCCCGGAACAAAGCATGTTCTTTCAGCATCCACGCATCATCATCATTGTGATTATTCAGCCTACGAAGGCCATGAAGTGACCGGCAAAGCTGAAACGGTGCTGCTCCGCGGGAAAGTTGCCATTGACCATGGCAGCGTGAAGATCCAGAAAGGTTACGGAGAATTTGTTAAAAGATCAAAACTGACGAATATTTTATAAATATCAGCAACTCTTGAACTGGCTAATACCATGACTTTGACACATTTTTTTCTCTGTGGTCCTCCGTGTATCCTCCGTGGTTCTCTGTGTAACATTTTTTATTTCAAAGAGTTACACAGAGAAGACATAGAAGAACCACAGAGTGAGTTTTAATGAATCAATCGGATGTTACTGAAACTGAAAATTTAATATAAAATCCTAAACCAATGTCACGAAAAATAAAATCAGGACTGATCCAGATGTCTGTTCCGAAATCGGAAGGCGAAGGCACCATTGCTGAAATCAAGGAAGCAATGATTCAGAAACACATTCCTTTTATCGAAAATGCGGGAAAGCAGGGAGTCCAGATCCTGTGTTTGCAGGAGATTTTTTACGGTCCCTATTTTTGTCCCGGGCAGAACAATGAATGGTACAAATCTGCTGAATCAATCCCAGGAAAAACAACTGCACTGATGCAGGAGCTGGCAAAAAAACACAACATGGTGATCATTGTACCGATGTACGAGCAGGAGATGCCGGGCGTGTTGTACAATACGGCTGTTGTGATTGATGCTGATGGCACCATATTGGGCAAGTACCGCAAAAACCACATCCCTCACGTAGCTCCGGGTTTTTATGAAAAGTATTTTTTCAAACCGGGAAACCTGGGGTACCCTGTTTTTCAGACCAGGTTTGCCAAAGTCGGGGTCTATATCTGCTACGACCGTCATTTCCCCGAAGGAGCAAGGGAACTGGGGTTGAATGGTGCTGAAATTGTTTACAATCCTTCTGCAACCGTTGCCGGACTCTCTCAATACCTTTGGAAACTGGAGCAACCAGCCCATGCGGCAGCAAACGGATATTTCATGGGATGCATCAACAGGGTTGGCATTGAAAAGCCATGGAATATCGGGAAATTTTATGGTTCTTCGTATTTCGTGGATCCACGCGGGCAGATATTTTCACAGGCTTCGGAAGACAACGATGAACTGCTGGTAGCTGAATTCGACCTGGATCTGATTGATGAAGTGCGTTCTGTCTGGCAGTTTTTCCGTGACCGGAGACCTGAAACGTACAAAAAGACTGTCGAATTCTAACCTGAATAATTCATCAGAACACCCTCTGTGGCACTCCGTGTCTTCTTCTGTGGTTCTTCTCTGTGTAATTTTTTTATTTCACAGAGTTAAAAGGAGAAGGCACAGAGCGCCACAGAGAAAAAGAATTTGTTCCGTATTATTGTGTTTTAAAGATCAGTATACCAACGAAAATCTTATTATTTGATCATGGCCGAACATAGAAACCCACCGAAACTGCAGGATGCTGACAATAGATTCGCCCCTATTAAACCATTGATGAGCAACACAATGGCTTATTATGAGAGTTCGAGATGTTTGTTTTGTTATGATGCACCCTGTACCATTGCCTGTCCCACATCCATTGATATTCCGTTGTTTATCCGGCAGATTAACAACGGAAACCTGACCGGGGCGGCAAAAACCATCTATCAGTCGAATTTCCTCGGGAATACATGTGGTAAAGTTTGTCCGACTGAGGTACTTTGCGAAGGGGCGTGTGTATTTAACAAAATGAACATTAAGCCAATAGACATTGGCCGGCTTCAGAATTTTGCGACCAACAGTGCGATTCTGACCCGTCAAAAGTTTTTCGTGGTTCCGGAAGAGAACGGAAAATCAGTAGCGGTTATCGGAGCGGGCCCTGCAGGAATATCCTGTGCCTGCCAGCTGAGAGCATCCGGATACATGGTTGACATATATGAAGCGCGCAACAACCCGTCGGGACTGGCTTTGCACGGAATCGCCCCGTACAAGATAACCAACGAAGAGGCGCTCATGGAAGTAGAATTCCTCCGGGAACAATTTGGTTTTAATGTTTTTTACAATACACGCATTGACAGTAAGGAGGATATCGCAGTTCTCGAAGCAAAATATGATGCCTTCTTTCTTGGCATCGGGCTGGGCAGTTCGACTGAAATAAAAATCAGGGGCGAAGGAAAACCGAACTGCATCGGTGCCACAGAATTTATCGAAGAGATCAAAACCAGGCCGGTTTCCACACCAATTGCCAAAAGAGTCATTGTGCTGGGTGGTGGAAATACAGCCATGGATGCTGCATCTGAATGTGCAAGGTTAGGCGCTGAAAACGTCATTGTGGCATACCGAAGATCGCAACCGGAGATGAAAGCCTACTATTTTGAATATGACCTGGCAAAGGTCGCCGGGGTGCGCGGAATGTTTAACCTTGCTCCCATCGAAATTGTCGGAGAAAATTCGGCTGAGGGAGTTAAGTTTATCCGGACTGAAACTGTCAATGGAATCTTAAAAGAGATTCCCGGCAGTGACTTTGTGATTGCATGTGATCTGGTGATCAAGGCAACAGGGCAAGCGAAACAAACCTCACTTTTTGCGAATATTTCCGGTCTTACCCTGGATGAAGCCGGACGAATTTCCGTTAACGGAGCAACCGGGCAGACTGCAAATCCAGGATATTTTGCCGGAGGTGATGCAGTGAATGGCGGGGCGGAGGTAGTCAATGCCGTAGCAGAAGGGAAGCTTGCCGGGGATGGGATTCATGAGTATTTATCAGCCTTGATTTAAAAAACTTTATCCGAAAATTCTATGGCAAATCTTGAAATAAATTTCGCGGGCATTAAATCCCCCAATCCATTCTGGCTCGCATCCGGGCCTCCCACAAATTCAGGATACCAGATCATGAAAGCCTTCGACCAGGGCTGGGGAGGCGCTGTATGGAAAACGCTGGGTGTGCCTGTCATCAACGTGTCGAGTCGCTACGGTGCCATCAACCATCGCGGGAGCCGGGTGGTCGGATTCAACAACATCGAACTGATCACCGACCGCCGGTTATGCGACAACCTGCGCGAAATGGAGGAGGTGAAAAAATATTTCCCAAACCATGCGGTCATCGCCTCCCTGATGGTACAGACAAAACAAGAGTGGCACCAGATCGTAAATGATGTTCAGAATGCCGGAGCCGATGGGATCGAGTTGAATTTTGGCTGTCCGCACGGCATGTGCGAGCGTGGAATGGGTTCTGCCGTCGGGCAGGAGCCGGCGATCCTCGAAATGATCACCCGGTGGGTCATGGAGGTTGCCAAAATTCCGGTAATCGTAAAACTGACGCCGAACATTTCAGATATCACAGAACCTGCGCAGGCTGCCCGCCGTGCCGGAGCCAATGCCATTTCCCTCATCAACACCATTCAAAGCCTTGTGGGTGTTGACATCGACAATTTCGTGACCTATCCGGTGGTGGAGAATCACAGCACAAATGGCGGATATTGCGGCCCTGCCGTAAAGCCCATCGCGATGAACATGGTTAAAAATTGCGCACAGCATCCGCTGGTTCAGATACCGATTTCGGGCATCGGCGGAATAGAAAACTGGCATGATGCGGTGGAATTTATCCTGCTGGGAGCATCGTCGGTACAGGTTTGTACTGCTGCGATGCACTATGGCTTTGGCATTATACGCGATATGACCTCCGGCCTGGAGCAGTACATGGACTCCCATGGATTTGCAACCATTGACCAATTTGTCGGGAAGGCGTTACCAAACGTAAAACACTGGGAAGAACTCAACCTTAAGTACAGTGTTAAAGCCTCTATTGATGAGGATAAATGCATCGGCTGCCAGCTCTGTTACATCGCATGTGAAGACGGAGCGCACCAGGCCATCGATCTCAATGAGGATAAAACCATCAGAACACCCCGGATCAATGAAGAAAATTGTGTTGGCTGTAACCTCTGTTCGCTGATCTGCCCGGTCGAAAATTGCATCACCATGGTGCGCAAGGACGATGGAACGCAACACCAAACCTGGAAGCAGCGCACGGATGCAAACAATATTCCTGTTACCTTTGACGATGATCTGGCAGGTGGGCTTGGACATACAATACCGGATCCGGTTAAAGCGTTTGGGAAACTGTAAATCAAAGGGTTCGGCCTGTGCACTAAACCCGAGTATAAACATCAAATATGTTCCTGAAAATGAAGCAGTTTGAGAACCATGAATCCTACTATTCCATCATAACCGGATCAGGCCGGTATGTTCCTGAAAGAGTCGTAAAGAATGAACAATTTCTTGAAAACGAATTTTACGATGCTTCCGGGGAAAAAATCAAAAAGGCTGGTGCCGACATCATTGAAAAATTCAAACAGATCACCGAGATCTCGGAAAGAAGATATATTGACGATCGTTATGTAACTTCAGACATTGGCTTTTTCGCAGCCCGGGATGCCATTCAATCCTCTGGTGTTGATCCCGAGCAACTTGATTTTATCATTGTTGCCCATAATTTCGGCGATGTAAAAAAAGACAATATAAAATCTGATATCGTTCCTTCCCTGGCGGCCAGGATAAAATTCATGCTTGGCATCCAAAATCCCTTTACTGTGGCCTATGACCTTATTTTCGGCTGCCCGGGATGGCTTCAGGCTGTCATTCATGCCAATTATTTTATAAAATCGGGGAGTGCAAAAAAAATACTTGTCATCGGGGCAGAAGCCTTGTCACGCGTTTCTGACCCGCACGACCTCGACAGCATGTTGTATTCCGATGGTGCCGGCGCAGTGATCCTGGAGGCAGTTAAGAGCCCCGTCCCGGTGGGCATCATTGCCCATCTCACCAGGTCAGACACCATTCAGCATGCCAGTTTGCTGAGAATGGAGAGGTCGTACAACCCGGAGTTTCCCGGCAATGAGATCTTCCTGAAAATGAATGGCAGGAAATTATATGAATACGCGTTGAACACTGTTCCACAGTTGGTGAAGGACTGTATCGACATGGCAGGAATCCCGATCACAGAGGTTCATAAAATCTTCATGCACCAGGCCAATGCCAAGATGAATGATGCAATTTTAACCCGTCTCTTTAAACTTTATGAAATTGAAGATATTCCTGCCAACATCATGCCGATGACCATCTCAAAACTGGGGAATAATTCGGTAGCGACCATCCCCATATTATTTGACATGATGACCAAAGGAGACTTTGACAGCAATCCGTTGTCTCTGGGCGACCACTGCGTTTTCGCCTCGGTGGGTGCCGGGATGAACGTGAATGCCATGGTTTACAGGACACCGTAAACCTAAGTAATAAAACTCCACAAATCGAACCATTTAATTTCTTTCCGGCAGAAAAACCTCTGTAAGATCAACTTTCATTTCGCCTTTGAAAATATGCACCTGGATTTTATCATCACCGGCATAGAGGCCATTAAACCGGAACTTCCCTTTTTCATCCAAAACAAAAACATTTACAGTTTCATCATTGGGGCTTACAATCCAGTATTCGCGTACGCCATGCTCCTGGTAGATTGCAAATTTATCGCGAGTATCGCGCTGCGAGTTTTTGGGTGAAATAATTTCAATCACCAAATCAGGCGCTCCTAAGCAGCCCCGCTCATCCATTTTGGAAAGATCGCAGATTACATAAACATCCGGCTGCAATACCGTGTAAATTTGCTTATCAGTTTTGGCTTGTTTTCCCTTTGGCAGACGAACATCTGAAGGCGCATGATAAACTTCACATTGTTTGTCACGTAAAAAACCCCAGAAAATGCCATGAAGATTTGACGATATCCTTTGGTGACTTCTCGATGGCGACGGTGTCATCAATTTAATGAATCCATCAAATAGTTCACGCCTCACATCGTCCATCCAGGTGAGATAATCGGCATATGTGTAACGTTTGTTGAAGTCCAGATTCAGTGTGTCCATAACTTTCAATTTTACGCTTCACAAAGATAATGATTTTGGAATGGTTATTCTGAAATTATCGCCAACAGAATGATCCCGGTATTCCATCCTTCGTGTTGATTGTTGAATCTGAATGCAATGACCTACGAACCTCCGGGTCTTATAAATTGTCATGTATGTTTGATCAAATTATTTGGCTAAAGCCAATAATTTGTTTGCCCCTTTTCAAACCACTGGCTAAAGCCAGTGGCAATTGATTTGGTAACCAAACTGCCTCCAGATGAATTGCCTCCAGCTTTAGCTGGAGGATCCCAGTGATCAGGATACATATGGCTTTAGCCAAATTTTAAAAACCTTAGTTGAAAATAATACCTCCCTAATTCAACACCACAAATCTTTGTGTGGACGAATAGCCGCCGGATTTTAATGTGCAAAAATAGGTCCCTGCGGCCATTCTGTTCACATCCCAGAAGATGTTATGTGTTCCTTCAGACATTTCCCGGTTCAGCACGGTATCCACCAGGTTACCCTTCAGGTCATAGATCATCAGGGTGACAGGTTGTGGATTACCATTAAGGACCAGTGGAAAGCAGATTGTTTGCGCGGCAGGGTTGGGGAAGATTTTTTGCAGCTGTGCCTGCCAAAGGATTCCGGGTTCTTCAATGGCGTTGGGATACATCATCGGGCTTCCTGCCTGCACCCATGCCGTATAAACAAGGTCAGCCAGGGAGGTTGATGCGTTTCGCATCAGGAGTTTGGTGAAATCACCCGTTTTTGCCCATAATGCCTGGTAATAGGCATCAGAATTAGTATTTCCGGCAAGGGTGGTTGCATAAGTATCTGCTAACAGCAAACTGTCAACATATTTATAATCAAGATAGAGGTAGTCAAAGATATAATCACTTACATTCTCAACATATTGTGCCTGGTCGGCAGGATAAACAATCTGCGTTTCATACCGGCTTACCAGCGAAGTCTCATAACGTGAATGAATTCCGGTTTGCCCGGTCATCTGTCCGTTGTAATTATTGGTGATATGCAGTGGCATGTGGCCATCTGCAACATAGTGGCCAAGATCGGCGGCAAAGTAAGCCGACCGGTTCCAGTCTTCGCGCTGGAAACAGCTTTTCAACGAATCAAAGGCAATTTTCGTCGCCCAGGGAAGGGTTCCCTGGTCAATCACAAATCCTTCTCCGTGATGAAAAACCACAGTATCATACTCCTGCGAAATCAAGCCTGTCAGGATAAATTCAGGATAGTTGTCAATGTCGATGTAGTGACGGGGCGATTCGTTGGGATCTGAGCTTTTCCGGTAATCAGCATCCGAGGCATGGCTTCCGATAAATGCCGTCCAGGTTGGTTTTAACTGAGACATCTGCTCCGGCAGGCAAGCAGCAAAATTCTGACTGATTTTCTTATGTCCTTTCGAGCCCCAGCCGGATAATGCCAGGCATAAAAAGATGAGCGAAACAGTGTATAAGGTATTTTTCATTTGAATACGTTCAGGAGGGTTTTTAAATCTTCGGCCTTTTCATGGTTTCCTGATTGATTGTACAGGGAAATCAGGTTCCCGATCAGCCTGCGGATGATGTCGGGGTTGCTGCAGGGAGCAAAGTAGCTCTTTTCAGGTTTAAGTTTCATCTGGGAAATGAACAAATCGATGTCGCGCCGGGTAAAGACCGCGCCATTGCTGAAAGGATTGATGTAAAAGAGCACATCACTTTCGCCCGGGCTTTCAATTCCGGAGGAGGTGAGCCAGGCCAGGATAAAATGGTGCGGGAGATCGACCCCGTAAACCGGTAACCCGAGCTTTTGTGCCAGTATGATGAAGAGCATGCCCAGCGATAATGCACTGCCTTTTTTACTTTCAAGCAGAATATCAATAAAATTATTCCGGGGTGACGGCTTGTCGGTGATGTTCGTCGCAAAATGATGGATTTCAAAAAGGATGTGATTCATCACTTTAACGCTTTCCAGGGCAGTCTGGTCGTCGCGAAGTTCGATCCAGATGTCCATCTTCAGCTGTTCAAGGCTGATGATGAGCTCTTTCTCGTCCAGGGAAGGATTCTGTGTTTTTGTCACCAGGATGAAGCCTCTCAGCAGATCCGAGGACCCGGTATTCAACCAGTTGGACAATTCAGCGATGTTGTTTTCAAGGTGCAATTGCCTTACAATATCCTGAACCCGCTCCAATACGATGGTGTTGAAGGTATTTTCCATGCAACGCTCAAGCGGGGCAATTGCATCCTGGCCCTGGATTAAAATCTGTTCCCTGATCAGGGTAAACGCAGTTTCATCCGGTTCATCCAGCAGGTTGATCAGGGCAGCCAGGGTGGGATTGTCGGATGGGTTGGGCATTGTGGTTATTCGTTGTTAAATAAAAACCGTGGTTGGTAGAGACGCCCCATGGGGCGTCTCTACCGGGAAATTTGTTCCAGGACCAATGCGATCAATTTATTGACAACCGTTTTATGGTCGGGGTTATAATCGCCGGTTGCACGGTTTGCGATCAGGGTGCATATTGTAACCATTTCATGGCCCATCAGGGCACCAAGTCCATACAGTGCCGATGTTTCCATTTCAAAGTTCACGATGCGGTGCCCCTGGTACTGGAAACTCTGAAGTTTCTTAATCATATCCGGGTCGGCAAGCGGAAGCCGGAGAAACCGGCCCTGCGGACCGTAAAACCCGGGTGCAGTAACCGTGATGCCGGCAACGGAATAGGGTCTGAAAAGATCAATCAGCCTGTCGGAACCCTTGACAAAATATGGTTTTGAGAGATTCTCAGGCCAGGTGGCATGGGCCGCGAATGCTTCGGTCAATCCATGATCGATGATTTCAGGAGTTCCGCGGTAGAAGTGAAGAAGGTTGTCGAGCCCTACCGCATGTGTCGATAGACCAAAGGTGTTTACAGGCACATCAGCCTGGATCGAACCGGATGTTCCGATGCGTATGATGTCAAGCGACCTGAGCGTTGGATTTTGCACCCTTGTTTTTAAATCGAAATTGGCGAGCGCATCGAGTTCATGCATCACGATGTCGCAATTGTCGGTGCCTATTCCCGTGGAAAGAGCAGTAATCCTTTTCCCGTTGTAAAAGCCGGTACATGAATTAAACTCACGATTTGAAGCCTTGTGCTCGATTCCGGTGAAGTGATCAGAAATTTCATGAACCCTTTGGGGATCGCCAACAACAATCACGGTATCGGCAAGATTCTCCGGTTTCATTGCAATGTGATAAACACTTCCGTCACTGTTGATGATCAAGTCTGGTTCTGCGAGTAAAGCCATAGCAATTTTTTTTGCAAAGGTAACAAATAAGCCAATGCGTCAGGTAATGAAGATAGCGCTGTCATTAACAGATGTAAGGGCATTTTCACTAAATTTGCTGCATGAATGTAGAGATCATAAATATCGGGGATGAACTGCTGATAGGGCAGGTTGTCAACACCAATGCTGCATGGATGGCTGAGCAGCTCAACCTGTCGGGGTTCCGGGTTTACCAGTTTACGGTAGTAAATGATTTACAGGACCACATACTGGAAGCACTGGCTGAAGCAGAGCACAGGGCGGAGGTCGTTCTGATTTCCGGCGGCATTGGCCCTACCCGGGATGATATTACCAAGCATACCCTTTGTAAATATTTCAACACCCGCCTGGTTTTTAATGAAGATGCCTTCCGCGATGTGGAGGAGATCTTTGCACGCCGGGGTTACCCGGTAACAGAGCTCAACCGTCAGCAGGCCCTGTTGCCTGAAAATTGCACAGGGATTCCGAATAAGCTGGGGACTGCCCGCGGGATGTGGTTTGAAAAGCCACGCCCCGGCGGAGGAAGTACGATTTTTGTATCCATGCCAGGCGTTCCTTTTGAAATGAAAGCCATGATGACAGGTGAGGTCATACCACGGCTGAAGCAAATTTTCAAGACCCCGTTTCTTTATCATAAAACCATTTTAACCCAGGGTGTTGGAGAATCATTCCTTGCGGCTCAAATTGAAGAGTGGGAAAACGCACTCCCTTCGCACATCAAACTGGCCTATCTTCCACAGCCGGGCATGGTCAGGTTAAGGCTAACCGGGGAGGGTTCCGATGAAGACATCCTCAAACAACAGGTAGAATCAGAGGTTCTGAAATTAACTAAACTCATCCCTGAATATATTTTCGGATATGACGATCAAACGCTTGAGTCAATCATCGGGAAATTGCTGACCGAAAAGCATGCAACCATTGCCACTGCCGAGAGCTGCACAGGCGGAACCATTGCACAGATGCTCACCGCCGTTCCGGGAAGTTCGGCATACTTCAAAGGCTCGGTGGTGGCCTATTCCAATGAAATCAAGGAGCGCATCCTGGGTGTAAATGCTGAAAGCCTTGAAAAATATGGTGCCGTCAGCGAACAGGTTGTGACTGAAATGGCAGTATCACTGCAGGCAAAATTCAATACAGACTATGCCATTGCCACCTCAGGAATAGCAGGCCCGGATGGCGGAACCCCTGAAAAGCCTGTTGGAACCACATGGATTGCAGTTGCCTCCCCCGGCGGAGTTTACGCAATGCACTACCTTTTTGGCGACAGCAGGGAGCGTAATATCAGGCGGACTGCCTTGCAGGCACTGAATTTGCTGAGAAAGAAATTGCCCGTGGCACAGTGAAGCAATATCTGTTTTGCATTTTACCATTTTTTTTAGTGCACCTATGGTAATTTAAAATAAAAACCTTATCTTTGCACTCCATTTTGAAATACCATTTTAATCATAACTGCTATGGCAAGGATTTGTGAAATAACCGGAAAGATTGCAATCAAAGGGCATAAAGTCTCTCACTCCAATAAGAAATCAAAACGTTGGTTCAGCCCTAATATCCAGAACAAGACCTTTTTCATAGAGGAAGAAAACCGCGACATCAAGCTTAAAATATCGGCTGAAGGATTGCGTCACATGAACAAAAAAGGCGTTTATGTATGCATCAAAGAAGCACGGGAAAAAGGATATCTTACAAAGTAAGTTTTTTTTCATGGATAAAAATGCTGTTACTTTGTGACAGCATTTTTTTTGCCTGTTCCTCAGGAAATAAACCGTGGAATTTAACGTTATAACACGTTAAGACAGAATCGACCCCGAATGAAACAATGCCTGTTTTTTTTGCTTCTTTTTTTCTTCAACCCATTGTTTTACTATGCATTGCAGGCACAGGTTGAAAATCAGGATGAAAACAGCAGTCTTGTTCAATTTTCCGGGATTACCATCACAGCCGACAGCCTCAACCCGGTGCCTTATACAAAAATCCTCGATGTTATCAGCCACAGGGGGACAAACAGTGATGTAAACGGATATTTCTCATTTGTTGCACATAAAAAGGATACGGTTATTTTTACAGCACTTGGCTATAAACCCGTCTCATTCATCATTCCCGACACCATCACCAAACAGAAATACTCGTTGATTCAACTGATGACAGCAGATACACTGACCCTGGCTGCAGCCATCATCTTCCCATGGCCTACGCTTGAAGATTTTAAACGGGCCTTCCTGGAGACAAAAATCCCGGACGACGACCTGGAAATTGCACGAAAAAACCTCATGGCAGCAGATATCCGGATGATGGCGGAAGACTACCCGATGGATGCCTCCATGAACTACCGGAATTATATTGATAACCAAACGAGCAGGCTTTATTATGCCGGCCAGATACAACCCTATAATATTTTCAACCCTTTTGCCTGGGCTCAATTCATCAAGGCATGGAAGGATGGAAAATTCAAATCTCAGAAAGAACGCCTGAAATAACAGCTGATTTTGAAAAAAATAGTTCTCTTCGCAATATTGCTCATCAATACAACTGTTCCGGCTCTTTTTGCCCAGCAGGGAACGATTTCCGGCCGTATTTACGGCATTGACAACCTGCCACTCCAGTTTGTAAACATCGCAGTCATGGGGACCACTGCAGGGGCAACCACCGGCAAGGACGGCCGGTATGAACTGCCGGTCCCTGCAAACAAAGATGTGGTGATTTTATTTTCTTACATCGGTTATGAATCAGATTCACTGGCGGTTCGCCTGAAAGAAAATGAGAAAAAAACGCTGGATCATACGCTGGTGTCAAGTTCTACTGAACTGGGTTCCATTGAAATCAGAGACCAGCAGTTACGGACAAACACATTCAACCGTCTCGACCCGAAAGTTCTTACCCTGATTCCGACTGTCAATGCCAGTGTGGAGGACCTCATTAAAATGATGCCGGGGGTTTCGTCTCGCAATGAACTTAGTTCGCAATATTCTGTGCGTGGCGGTAATTATGATGAGAACCTTGTGTTTGTCAATGATATTGAAATTTACCGCCCTTTCCTCATCCGCTCAGGACAGCAGGAAGGCCAGAGTTTCCTGAACCCCGACCTGGTAGCAGGAATCTCATTTTCCTCAGGCGGGTTCGATGCCAAATACGGAGACAAGATGTCGTCAGTTCTCGATATCAAATATAAAAAACCCACTGAATTTGCTGCCTCATTCGACATCAGCCTGCTGGGTGCTGATGCACATGTGGAGGGCCTCATGTCAAAGCGGCTCTCCTACCTGATCGGCGCCCGTTACAAAACCAACACCTATATTCTTCAGGGCCTTGATACAAAAGGAAACTACAAGCCCAGGTTTTTCGACATCCAGGGGATGTTTAACTATGAGTTCAGCAAGAAGTTTGAGGTGTCTGTTTTTGGAACCTTTACCGACAACGTTTACAAACTCATTCCCGAAACCCGCGAAACCACCTTTGGTACCATCGATGAGGCCTATTCAATCAAGGTTTACTTCGACGGCCGTGAGTCGGACCAGTACCAGAACTGGCTTACTGCGCTTACCCTTACCTACAAACCGCGGCAGGATATCCGGTTAAAGCTGATCTCTTCTGCATTCCGCACCTATGAAGCAGAGACCTACGACATCTCCAGCGAATACTGGCTTGGCAAACTGGAGGTTTTCCAGGGCAGCGGGCAGGGTCAGATCACAGAGATTATGGGTGTCGGGGCCTTCCTGCAACATGCCAGGAATTACCTTGACGGCACTGTGTTTAATATTGAACACCGTGGTTTCTGGGACAAAAACCAAAGCAACATGATCTGGGGAATCAAATACCAGCATGAGTATTTCAACTACACCATCAGCGAGTGGGAATTGCAGGATTCTGCCGGTTATTCAATTCCCCGCCCGCCCGATTCACTGGGGGTGCAATATCCTCCGAAGGGAGACCTTGTTCTGTACAATTTCATCCGGAACAACAGCACCGTCAACACAAACCGCTTTTCCGGGTTTATCCAGGATACCTGGACATTTAAGAATGAAAAGAATGACATCTCACTGACTGCAGGAGTACGTGCAATCTATTACAATTTCAACGGACAGGTTTTGCTGAACCCGCGTGCCAACATCTCGTTTAAGCCGCACTGGAAAAACGAAACGGTATTCAGGTTGTCGGCCGGGTATTATTCTCAGCCACCCACCTTTCGGGAGATGACTGATCTGTCGGGAAAGATTGTTCCGGGGCTGAAAGCGCAGACATCCATGCAGATCGTTGCCGGAACCGATTACTATTTCAAGGCCTGGGGACGGCCGTTCAAGTTCGTTACTGAAGCCTATTATAAGAACATCAAAGACCTCATCCCATATGAGATCGACAACATGAAAATCAGGTATTACGGAACCAACGATGCCCACGGATATGCCGCCGGGATCGATTTCCGGGTGCATGGTGAATTTGTAAAAGGAGCCGAATCATGGGCCAGTCTTTCATTCCTGAAAACAGAGGAGTACTTCGAGGGCGCATGGACACCACGTCCTACCGACCAGCGGATGAATCTCGCCGTTTTTTTCCAGGATTTTATTCCCGGGTTTTCAACATGGAAGATGAACCTGACCCTGGTTTATGGAACCGGGCTTCCCTTCGGGCCACCTGATTCACCACGAAGTGCTCAAACCATGCGTATTCCGCCCTATCGCAGGGTTGACATCGGGTTGTCAAAACAATTGATCGGGCTCCAGACAAAATTCTCGAAAAAAAATCCGCTCAGGGCATTTGAATCGTTATGGATATCACTGGACGTTTTCAACCTGCTCCAAATCAGCAACACCATTTCGTACCTCTGGATCACCGACATCAACGGCAAGGAGTACGCTGTTCCCAATTATCTTACCCCGAGAACATTCAATCTGAAACTGACGGCGAGGTTTTAATTGTTGAAAAATCCCCTTTCAGGTAACGATCGACCAATTTGTACCGCTGAATTTTGCCACTGCTGGTTCGTGGAATATCACCGGATCGGATGGCGATGAAAATATCTACATTCAGGCCTATTACGGATGAAAAATGGTTCTTCATCTCAGTGCAGAGATCCCTGGTTGCCTGGTTGCCGGACCCGACCAGAAATACCAGAAGTTTGTCACGACCCTCAGATTCGTCAAAATACCCGGCAATGACCATTTTTCCATTGGCCAATTGTCCGCTCTTTAAGGCAATGGTCTCCAGATCATGGGCATAGTAATTAATTCCGTTGATAAAGATTACATCTTTGGAACGACCTGTGATGAAAAGATCGCCGTTATGCAAAAAACCCAGATCCCCTGTCATTAGCCATGTACCGGTAAACGCTGAAGCAGAAAATTCAGGATTATGATAGTAACCTCCGGTTATGTTCTCTCCGGTTACGAGTACATGTCCGACAACACCCTCTTCAACTGCCTTGTGATGCCCGTCGGCCACCATCACCCTGCAGTGGTCGAGGCTGCGTCCGAGGTTTACCAGTTCAATCAGGTTACTATCCTCATTCCGGGCTTCAATTGCCAATCCTCTTCCGATCAGATCAGATCGCCTGAAACCCTTGATTTCAGCCTCCTTAAGCCTGTCGGGAAAAGTCACCGCAAGGGTCGCTTCGGCCAGTCCGTAGGCCGGGAACATGGCAACCGGATTGAGATTAAAAGGCTTCAATCCTGTCAGGAAAGCTTTCATTGTTGCTACCGAGATGGGTTCGGCTCCATTGAAAAGGATCCTTACCTGCGACAGGTCCCAGTCCTGTGCCGCCTTCCGGCCAAGATACCGGGTAACCAGCAGCTGGCCAAAGTTGGGACAAGCTGTAATTGTGCACTTCTTCAGGCTCATGATATCCAGCCATATAGAAGGGTTCTTGACGAAATCAACAGGGTCAATGAAAAACTGGGTTACCCCGACAATGACCGGCGTGATGTGGAAGCCAATCAGCCCCATGTCGTGGTATAACGGCATCCAGTTTACGGACACGTCATCCGGTTCCAGGGCAATTCCCTTAATGATGTCTGAAGTATTCGTCAGAATATTGAGATGCGAAAGCATAACCCCTTTCGGATCGCCGGTACTGCCGGATGAGAACTGGATCAGCGCTAAATCGCCCGGTACAAGGTGTGCCCTGAGGACCGTTTCTGCTTTCCCCGCCAATCCTGCAACATCGATCAGTAAATCAACAGGAATATGGCTTGATCGCCAGTTTCCGGCATGATCGTGTGACAGTATGACATGCGGATTTCCCAGAAGTTTAAATACCTTCTCCGTTTTTTCAGCAGCCGGGTTATATTCGGTGAAGGTTACCGGGGGCTGGAGCAGGGCCGGGACAATACCTCCAACAAAACAGCCCCACAACACCGGGATGATCTCCTCGCTTTTCTCGAGTGAAAGGATGACCACATCCCCTTTCCTGAGCCCTTTGTCCTGCATGCCGGCCAGCATTGACAGCGCTTTCAGTTCAAGTTCGGGAAAAGTAATAAATGAAACAGACCGGTCCGGATTGACAAATCCGATCCCTTTGTTTGGAAAATTCCGGGCAGTGGCCGACAATAACTCAGGCAAACTTTCCATGGCCGGCACTATTTCACTTTGTATGATTTCCTTTGCGTGTTTCACTGATTCTGCCTGGCAATCTGTTCTCCAAGCCGGTAGTAGTAATCAGCTTTTTGCTGATCGCCCTTGATAAGGTAAAGAGAGTTTAACTGCACACAGAGTTCAAAACTGGGGTTTATGGAAGCGGCTTTTTCCCAGTAATTCACAGCAGTGGCCGTGTCCTTTCTGAGCATGTAATAGTTGCCAATGTTTACATACGGCATCTCCAGTTTGGGATAAGCCTTCATCAAATCCTCATTCATCTTTACGGCACGGTCGAATTCGCCCATGTCATTATAAACATTGGCAAGGGCAAAGGTTGCCTTAACCTGGTTCGGATTGACTTTAAGAATATGTTCATAACATCCGATGGCCTCCGGGTATTGTTTCAGCTCCCTGTAAGCCATACCAAGGTTTACCCAGGCCGGCTGAAGGGTTGAGTCGAGTGCGATCGCCTTTCTCAGAAAATAGACAGCCGAATCATAATTTTTCCCCATAAACAGGTAAACAGTTCCCAAATCATTGGTTGTCAGATAATTATTAGGATATAAATCAAGGGAACGGCGGAAATGGGAAACGATGATCTGATATTTAAACTGGTTTACCGTTCCGGTTCTCAGAAAATTCTGATCCTGGTATACAGTACCCATTAAAAACCCGCCATAGTCGATGTTTGCTTTGGCTGAGTTGTTCAACGATTTAACATCATTGCGGTATAAATCGAACAGGTTGCGCCAGTCACGGTTCCTGGAAACCGACAACACGGTGTACGGTAAAAGCAGTAAAACCAGTACAGCAAGTATTTTCAACCTTGCGTCCAATTCAATCGTCAGACTTTTGGGATCAGTCTGGAATATTTTGAAGATCAGGAACACAATGGCCAGGCAAAACCCAAGCGATGCATTGAAGACGAACCGCTCTCCTACGATTCCGACAACCGGAAAAACCACATTGGAATACATGGCGATTGCGATAAGATACCATAGTACGGCAAAGGAGAGAAAATGCTTTTCCCTGAATTTCATCAAAGCAAAAACCAAAAGTCCGGAATATATCACCAGGGATATCACGGCCCAGATATTGGCCAGGTTTGTAACCGGAATCATGTTATATCCATAGTAATAGAGCAATGGATAGGGATAGACCAGCATTTTAAGATAGAACAGCAGGGAAACAAGACCTGTTCCTAACCTTATCCACAAATTTTTCTCAAAATAGAGTGGATTCTCTATAAAAAAGTTTGTCCGTTGCAACGGTGGAAGAAAAAGTCGTGGAAGCATCTGGGCCATCATAACCACCACCAGGATGGCCAAAAATACAGGGATAATGTTCCGCATTTTCATTTTGGTAAAGAAATGGAGCACCAATGGAATGAGCAACAGAAATGGAAGTATGGATGATTTGCTCAGATATCCGATGAAAAAGATCAGAATTGCCAGGAAGAAATGGCCTGCTTTGGATTTTTCCGCATATTCGAGCATGTACCACAGCGAACCCAGTCCGCAGATAAATGCCAGTATTTCATCCCTGTTCTTCAGGCTGGCAACCACTTCGGTATGAATAGGATGGGCCATAAAGAGGATGGTTATCAGGAAAGGGAAAAGGATGTTGTAGTTAAAAAACAACCGCTTGAGGATGAAGAAAAGGAGCACTGCCAGTGCCCAGTACAGCAGGATGTTGATGGCGTGGCTTCTCCCTGGTTTCTCACCCCACAACTGGTATTCGATGGCAAAGGAGGCCTTTACGATAGGCCGGTAATCGGCAGAGGAGGAACCGACATTTCCCTGTTGGGTAAAATAGCGTGTGGAAAATATCTGTGGAATGGCTTTAAACCCTTGCTGAACAACGGAATTGTTAGTTACGAGGTTGTCGTCGACGGCATATTTGTTAAAAATTGTATTGCCATAGAGGATGAATGCAAACAGCAAAAAGGAGAGTACGAAATAGAGGTTGGCCTTGCCGGATAATTTTGGAATAAAATTTTCCTTTTTTGAAACTGTCGGTTTTTTACCGGGAGTATTTTTCCCGGGAGGAGCTTGTTTTTTCAGAGGCAGATCTTTTTTCATCCGTAGGCTAAAGTTTATGCAAAGGTAGCTATTTCTGCTGCAAGCCTGACGAAATCGTCAACCGAAAGTCGCTCCGCGCGCAGGTCGAGTTGGCTGGTCAACCACCCTGACGGGGTGGAGGACCCTGACGGGGTGAGGGAAGAGGAAGGCAGCATTTGCCTGATCGCATTACGCAAAGTCTTCCTCCGCTGGTTAAAAGCGGTTTTCACCAGCCTGGTGAACAACTCCTCGTCACAGGCAAGTTTTTCGGTTGAATTCCTGCGCAGCCTGATCACGGCCGACTGGACTTTTGGCGGAGGATAAAACACGCTGGCATCTACTGTAAACAGATAGTCGATGTCATAAAAAGCCTGCAACAGCACACTGATGATGCCATACGATTTATTTCCCGGCGGAGAGGCAATACGTTCGGCAACCTCCTTCTGGAACATTCCCACCACCTCAGGGATACGGTTGCGGTGTGCCAGGGCTGTAAACAGGATTTGGGATGATATGTTGTACGGGAAATTTCCGATAACCGTGAATTTTGGCAGATACGCCGCATGCGGCGTATCTACGGGCCCCGGCGGAAAATTCACCAGATCATAATTCAGAAAATCACCCAGGATCAGCCGATCCGAAATAGCAGGAAAGGTTGTATTCAGGTAAGCAACTGCCTCCCGGTCAACCTCCATGAACCAGGGTTCAATACCTGGGATTTCGAGGATGTATTTCGTCAAAACCCCCATCCCGGGTCCTATTTCAAGAACCAAAGGGTATTCCGGGTTCAGGTAGCTGACAATTTTTTGGGCGATGTTTTCATCACGTAAAAAATGCTGGCCGAGGTGTTTTTTTGGTCGGATCATGGTGTATTTATCATTTGGCCGAGACGGGGCGTGCCCCGTCTGTACCTAATATTTAGCATCTCCGCGCAATTGCCGGAATTTTTTCCGTGCATCAGGAACAAAGATGCTTCCCGGGTATTTATCCAGCAACTGCTGGTAAAGCGTCATCGCCTTTTCCTTGTTATTCAGCTGTTTTTCATTCAGCAGGGCGGCCTGCATCAACGCCTCATCTGCCAGGATCTCATCCGGGTACTCCTTTACAAGCTGGCGGAAGAGACTGTCCGACTCGGCATACCTCCCCTGTTTACGCATTATTTCAGCTCTCTTATACAGAACATGCTGTAAAATAGGATGGTCGCCAAAAATTCGCGGAATAGAGTCGAGTGCCCGGAGTGCCAGTGTATCCTCATTACGGTAGTCAAGAAGGTCGGCACGCGCATAAATTTCAAGGGCGATGGTCGTACTGTCGGGGTCATAATTTTCACTGATCAGCAATGAGAGGGCGATGGCATCGTTGGAGATGAACTTGGATGTTGCTGCTTTCAGAACATCCACCTGGGCCTTTGCCCATCCGAATTCACCTATGTAAAACGAAAGTTTGGCATTCTTAAACTTGGCCTCCTGCCCCAGAACGTCAGATTTAAAGTCCTGATATGCTTGCTGGTACAAAAGGGTGGCCTCCCAAACATCATCCGTAAACAATAGAATATCTGCAAGTTCTATCTTGCATTTGGCTTTTTCAGCAGCAGTCACTCCGGCCATGTCGATGGCATGGTTCAGCAAATCGATGGCGTCTTTCGTTTTCCCCAGGTAAAATGCTCTGATGTGGGCCAGGTTTTTAATAACTGATATATTTTCAGGATCATCTCCATAATATGTGAGCTCATCCGAGAACTCCTTTTCCAGGATTTCCAGCTCCTTTTTCGGTGGTGAAGGCTCAGAGATGGTCTTCAGGTAGCGGGTATTGGCAAGTTCCCGCCGGCTAAGATTATAAAATGTACAACTGGTTCCCTTTGACACAATGTATTGATAGCATTCAATTGCCACATCATACTTTTCATTTGCTACGGCAAGGGAGGCAAGGGAGACCAGCTTGTCCCCGTTCTCTTTAAACCTGCGGTCGAGGGCCTTTGCCTGGACAAGTGCCAGGTCAAAATCTTTCTGCTGAATTGAATACCACCAGAGCAGTTCAGCGTAGTTCGTATTGTCGGGATTCTTTTGTGCCCGGGAGAGCAAAATTTTCCGGAGCATTTCATTCTTTTCATTGTTCACATCATATGCCAGGGTCATCTGGATCCTGTCCTGCACCGTATTCAGATATGCCTTATTGAGGTCAAGCATGTTCAGGTACTCCTCCATGGCACTTTTGAAATCGCCCATCCGTTCATAAACACTTGCCAGTTCAAAGCCAAAAGGATAGGTGTTATTCATCAGTTGCCGGCCTTTGACATAGGTACGGATGGCATATTCGTTCTCACCTCGGGTGATGAATCCATTGGCCAGTTCGAAAACCTGCTGTTGATTCGGCGTCAACTTTTTAAGGGCCTCCTCATATATCTTTTTGGACTTCTCAACATCCCCGGACCTGAATTTGACATACCCAAGGTCAACCATGTAACGGGGTGCATCCGGTTCAGCTTTCTGGCATTTCCTGATCAGCTTCTCTGCTTTGCCATACTCCTTGATTTCAACATAAGAGTAGATCAGGTATTGATAATAATAGAGAGAAGGTTTCTTTTCATAAAGCTGTTCAAAGAGCTCCGCTGCCTTTCCGTAATCCTGGTCCTGATAGAATTGCAGGGCAAGCTGCTCTTCGTTCCCCGGCTTCGGGGCATCCTGCTGAAATGGCAGAAGTTTGGGCGTGACCGGCTTTGCATCCTGGGCACGGCTTACCGCCGGAAACAGGAATATCAGTATTGACAGCAGCCCATAAAAAAAGAAAAATTCAGCCCTAAACCCTCTTACCCGTACTTTATTCATTATTCAATATTCGTTATTCAATATTCGATATTCATTCCTCCCTGAGCATTTCAACCGCAAAAAACGCCAACACCCCCATCCCTGTTTCAAGGCACTTCTCATCCACATCGAAAGTAGCTGTATGCAGGTTGGAGCCGATGCCTTTTTCCTCGTTTGCGATACCAAGCCTGAACAGGTTGGAAGGCACTTCGCGGGCAAAATAGGCGAAGTCTTCCGCCGTCATCCGTTGTTCCAGTTCTTTAACGTGTTCGCCACCCAAATATTCTGATGCCAGGTGATAAAGTTTATCGGTCAGGACCGGATCGTTGTAAAGATAAGGATATCCGGAAGCAATCCTCACCTCGCATGCACCTCCCATCCCTGATGCCAGGCTGGTTGCAATCTGTTCCACACGCCGGTGAACATCCTTTCGCCAGGCTTCATTATAGGTGCGCACGGTACCCTCAATCTGCACTTCATCAGGAATGACATTGGTGCGTCCATTTCCCACAATCCTGCCAAATGAAAGTACTGTAGGCACTACCGGATCAGCGTTACGACTTACGATTTGCTGCAGGGCGACGATGATGTGCGATGCAATCAGGATCGGGTCGATAACCTGGCTGGGGGTGGCTGCATGGCCGCCTTTCCCGCGGACGGTGATAAAAATTTCATCTGTCGATGCCATATAGGCACCAGCCCTCATACCAACATTCCCGGAATCAAGTGTGTTAATAACATGTTGTGCAATGACATAGCGGGGTGCCGGGTTGTTCATCACCCCTTCGCCGATCATCCTGATGGCGCCGCCGGGATAAGACTCTTCCGAAGGCTGGAAGAACAACTTTACAGTACCTTCAAACTGGTCTTTCAGGGTGTTGAGGATCTTCGCCGCTCCCAGCAGGCAGGCCATGTGCACATCATGCCCGCAGGCATGCATCTTGCCGGGGGTTGCCGATTGATACGCAACCTCATTTTCTTCCGTGATTGGCAGGGCATCCATGTCGGCCCTGAGGGCGATACATCCCCTGGAAGCATTTGTTCCTTCTATGAGGCCCACCACCCCGGTTTCCGCTACACCGCTTTGATATGGAATTCCATATTCATCGAGCTTGTTACATATAAATTCTGCGGTAAGATATTCTTCGCAGGATAATTCCGGGTTCCGGTGAAAATGCCTTCGGATCGCCACAACCACTTCAAAAAAAGATTTGGACAATACTTCAATCTGATATTTTATTGACGTCATTGTGTTATCAAAAAAATTATTAACGCAGAGAACCGCAAAGGTGTTTCGCAGAGGACCGCAAAGATAGTTTTAAACATTTAATTTACTCCTCTGTGGCTCTTTGCGCATTCTTTGCGGTTCTTTGCGGTACTAATAAAGCATCAACTTGATGGTTGATACTGAGTTTCCTGCCTGCAACCTCAGAAAATAGAGGCCCTTTTCAAATCCGGAGAGATCCATGCTGATTCGATTTCCGGCAGGAACAGACTCCTGAAGATTCAGCATCGTACGGCCTGTCAGGTCGATTAGCATCAGCCGGCAATTTCCACTGATGTTCCGGTTCAGTTCAACAGTAACCTGGTCAGTTGCCGGATTCGGGAAGATCCTGAAAAGTGATGAGATCCCTGCCTGTTCATCAGATCCGGAGCACTGATCCACATGGATATATTGTTCCTTCAGGATGGTCCGGGTGCTTGTTCCGTTTGAAATGGTGAGCTTAACATCAAACTTCCCGCTGTTATCATATCTGACAACCGGATTTGACTCATTGCTTCCAGCCGGCGTACCTCCGGGAAATTCCCAGCTCCTGGAGGTGATATTGTTGAAGGAGTCGTCACTGAAAGTGGCTGTCTGACCGCGGCAAACATTCGTCTGGCCCACATGGAAAAGGGGCCATGGCCCAAAGATATTGAGGTTGAAGAAATCGAGGTACTTCTGCATCAGAACGGGCTGTGATGAAGAGGGATTCGTTCCGCTCATGGCACTGAAATCGACCATGGATCCAATCGTCTTGTAAGTTCCGCCGTCGTATGCAATTTCAAGATTTTTCACCGCAGTATCTGCGTTGATCAAGGTCGCATAAGCCGGGGCAACCGGTTCAAAACTAAAAACCGCATAATTTACAGGCGCAGTATAATTGTATGCCATCGAACTGGTAAAAGTCCCCTGAACGCCTGAAAGGGTTGGATAGAAATAAGCATGGATCTTCTTGCTTGTATATTTAAACATTGGATGCACCATTGTTTTGTTCAGATAGTACCAGGTATTATATCCTTCCATATATAGATTTCCACCCTGCTGAAGATAACCGGCCAAAAATGATCCTTCTGCAGGTGTAAGTGCATGTGAACCCGTACTCGCAGTGCCCAGTACCAGGAAAATGCTGGCATACTTTTTAAAGTCAAAGAACAAGTCACTGGCGGTATCGTAATCAACATGCAGGCTGTCGAGAGCCTGGGTCATTGCTGTTGCTGACCCATGAGCAGATGCAAGGTTTACAATCGCTACAGCCATGGTTCCGATCCGGAGGTTAAAGTCATGGGATTGTAAGATTCCGGCTGAGTCGCTCAGGAGAATTGTCATTCCTGCATCACTTCCCGCCAGGGCATTCCGGGAGGCCTTGAGCTGAAAACGGAATTTGTTCGAAGAATAAACTGGTAGCTGGGAAATGGTGATCGCCGGATCTGAAAGAATGGTTACGATCGGGTTATTGGAAACGAGTTTCAGCTTCAGATTTTGAACGCTGAGCGCACCCAGGTTATTCACATTCACCCGCAGTTCAGCTATTTCACCAGGATCCAGACGTTCGTTGAAGCCATCGGCAACAACAGGGGACTCAACAACGATTTCGGGGGCAACAACCGGAAACATCAAATCCTTCTTCCAGTTTCTTTCACCCGATTGCGCAGCAAGGGTCATCATAACAGGGAAACCATTCGGCAAAAGATGGCGGAGCCGGAAGGAAAACACTGCGGGAATGGTCAGTGACTGACCGGGATTGATGACCGGAACAGCATGTAAACTATCTGTAATCAGGACCATACCATCGACTGAACGGAGTTTCAAAGCTACATCGTTTAATGCCTGGGACCCGTTGTTGGTCAGGATCAGTTTTAATCTTGCATCATGGCCCGACTTCAGTTGTGCTTCTCCGTCACAGATCAGTTCCTGCTGAATCCCCAGGCTCCCGGATAGCATCAATACCTTGTCGTCGGAGATCTTGCCGGCATCTGCTGCACGAACATGAAGCCCGTAAATAACAGCGGAATCGGCTTCGGTCACTGACAAAAGACCAGCCTGGCTCAGGGTTATCTTCTCAGGAATAACGGGCGGATAAAACAAAAAACTCTTCCCCGAAATTTCATTGGCATCCCACTGTGTTCCAATGTCATGATTCAGATCATCCCCTTTCGAAACACCCTGGTAAAACGTATGAACAAAACCCTGGTTGTCCATCGTTCCATAGCAAAACTCAAAACGGCCATCGGGATAAAGGATCACGGCAAAGTCGTCAACTGAACTGGTCACATAAGGAGAAACCGACACTTTCCAGCGGATCACTGCATGCGTGGCATCCGCCTGGAACCAGATTCCGTCATTCTTGATTGCCTGGTAGGCATATTGCTGTGAAAAAGAGGGCACGATCAGCGGGAACATCCTGAGCATACTGATCTCCTCTGTTGTATAAGGGGCGGGAAGGTTCTGCGGTTCAAAAGAGATGAATCCAAAATAGTTCACATAGATAGAATCAAACCTCTTGCCGTAAAAGGGAAAACTGAATGGCAGCGCCACAGCGGCATATGATCTTGCCGGGTGATAAACCAGGATGGAAGTTCCTGAAATGAGTGGTTCCGGTGTTTCCGATGGTTTTTTAACATACTCTTCAACAAAGGTCCATTCATAGGGAGACTGTCCTCCCGTTGCTTCCAGTTGAACCTGGATGGGCTGCCCCGCAATATTGGGAGGAAGGCTGGCCGTTGTGATCTGTACGGTGGGTTTGTCAATGGCCGCCACAACCGAAACCAGGGTCGTATTATTGTCCCTGAGCGGCAGCGATGCATCGTTTAACGGAAATTCCACGGGATTGCCCTGGTAACTGATGAAAGAGGCTTGTTCGATATTTCCACTGGCAGAATGTTCAGGATCCCGTTCTTCGACCATCAGGAATAATCGCGCAGGCTGCCCGGCGGGGATGAAATTGAGGAGGGCGGTGGCATCCAGCCCGAATTCAATCGTTGCAGCCCCCGGAACCGTGTCATAACCCTGCATCACATGATCACCCCCCTGGAAATTAAAAATCGGAAAGTCAATTACATGATCAGGCATCTGTCGCAGTGTGTCGGTGGAAACCCCGGCAAGAATCCTTATTTTGTTACGTGTTGTGTGATTCATCCTTACTTTAAGGGTAAGCAGCGGCTGATAGGCGGTATCGGCATCCACTACATAAACCCTGTTATTCCACACACCGCCCTGCTCATAATTCAAGGCATACGAACGATACAAGGCATACGCATAACCGTCATCTCCCCAGTAACTTGCGCCATAGGAATTGGCTATCTTAAAGGCGCCGAATTCCCAATCGCGGGCATCAACAATGCCGTCGCCGGTGATATCCAGGTCGTTGGTGTATCTCCCGTCACCATTTACATCGTACCTGACAGAATCGTTAAAACCAATAACTGTCAGGCCATGATCAGGGTTTGGCTGCCAAACCAGCACCACACTTTTTCCTGCCTCGGGAGTTCCCTGAGGAAGTAGTTTCAAACTGTAAATTGCCCCGGCGCTGGTTGTGTAACATGCGATTCCCCCGGTGGCTGAGCCATCGAGATGGTCGTTCAGGTAGTTCTTCAGGGTATTGATGCCGGCAGCGCTGTTGACTTCAATGGCGTGAACATGTTTCAAATGGTTGAACATCCCCCGGTAATATTTGTCATACCCGCTGATCCATCCCCTGTAGGAGGTGGATGTATCCACACCATAATCCGCAGAGGTCATCTGCCCCTGCTGCCTGATGATCTCAAAACTCTGCAGGAAGTCAACCCCAGCCTCCCATTCGCCCTTGTTCATGAAATTCAGGGTATAGTGTGTCGGATAGCTGTTTTCCCAGTACCAGCCGGGTTGGTTCCGTGCCCGGTTTATCTCATAGCCAAATACATACGCCACGCCACAGTATTGCTGACAAGCCATAAAATTAAACTGATCCTTCATGCCGGGCCAGTAATCATTCAGTGAATTATCGACCACTGCCGGCAATGACATGTTTCGGTATTTTTCAGGCAGGGTGAGGAGCGGAATCCTGCATGCAGCAATTGAATCATGCAACCTGGCTGATGAAGAATAAGCAGGTGCAACCCTCCGCGATTGTGGTTCCTGCCCGAAAAGAAAAACAGGGAAAAAGAAGGCCAGTATGTATAAAACAGGGAAAAATCTGAATATTTTCATGTGCAACAAAGTTGTCGGATAAACGATAATCATTGATTAGCCAAAGAAAAGAATTATTTCATGGCATGAGCAAAGTTACGAAGTTTCAACCAATCCATTATCCGGATTTTATATCTAACTTAGCACCTCTGTAAACAGTGCCACATTAATCTGATTTTCATGAAAGTTCCTGGCTGTCTTTTTGCAATGATTCTGCTGGTGAGTGCACTCAGCTGCAAACATGTCGTTCAATACGATTGTACCGGCATTACCCCAACCTATACACAAAATATCAAACCCATACTGGATGCCACATGTAACGACCGTGCAGGATGCCATGGCGCCAACGGAGATGCGTTCGATTTAACCACTTTTGCGAGCGCTTCAAAGGAAAGCAAGAACAAGAGTTTCATGGGTGCGGTGCAGCATAAACCGTTCTATGAGAAAATGCCGAAGGATGCCGACCGCCTGCCGGATGCACAGATCAGGTTGCTGTCGTGCTGGATTGAGAATGGTTCGCCGGAATAAGCTATAATGGAATATTCCCGTGTTTCTTCGGCGGATTGGTTTTGCTTTTGTTCTGCGTGAGCTCCAGCGCCTGGATCAGTTTTGTACGGGTCTGCCGGGGCAGGATGATCTCATCTACATACCCAAGTTCAGCAGCTTTATACGGGTTCGCAAACGTGTGACGATAATGGTCAACGGCTTCGGTACGGTCGGCTTCGTTGAGTTTCCCTTTATGAATGATGTTCACAGCACCTTCGGGGCCCATCACGGCAATCTCCGCGGTTGGGAATGCATAGTTCACATCTGCCCCGATGTGTTTGCTTGACATCACGTCGTAGGCGCCGCCGTAAGCTTTCCGGGTGATGAGGGTGATCTTTGGAACGGTGGCTTCAGAAAATGCGTAAAGCAACTTGGCCCCGTGCTTGATGATGCCGCCAAACTCCTGGGTGGTTCCCGGCAGGAATCCAGGGACATCCACCAGGGTGATGATGGGGATGTTGAAACAATCGCAGAACCTCACAAACCTGGCAGCTTTAACGGAAGAATTGATATCGAGCACCCCGGCCAGGAAGGCAGGCTGGTTCGCTACGATGCCCACCGGTTTTCCACCCAGGCGGGCGAAGCCGATGAGTATGTTCTGTGCATAATGGGGCATCACCTCGAAGAAGTTGTTGTTGTCGACCACCGTGGTGATGATCTCTTTCATGTCGTAAGGCTTGTTCGGATCGGCCGGAACCACTGTCTGCAGCTTCTCATCCTGGCGCATCACATCATCGGTGCAGGGCTGGCAGGGAGGATCTTCCATGTTGTTGGATGGCAGAAAACTCATCAGCTCGCGGATCATCAGCACCACCTGCTCATCGTTCTCGCCGGCGAAATGGGCAACACCGCTTTTTGAATTGTGCGACATCGCGCCGCCAAGTTCCTCCATCGTCACCTCTTCGTGGGTCACCGTTTTGATCACCTCAGGACCGGTCACGAACATGTAACTCGACTCTTTCACCATGAAGATGAAATCGGTCATGGCCGGGGAATAAACAGCACCACCGGCACAGGGCCCCATGATGGCCGAAATCTGCGGGATCACGCCCGAAGCCATCACATTGCGGTAAAAGATATCGGCATAACCGGCAAGGCTTTCAACACCCTCCTGGATGCGGGCGCCGCCCGAATCGTTAAGCCCGATGAGGGGTGCACCCATGCGCATGGCCATGTCCATGATCTTCACAACCTTGTCGGCATTGGCCCGGCTCATCGTACCGCCAAAGACGGTAAAATCCTGGGCGAATACGAAGGTAAGCCGTCCGTCGATCTTTCCGTAACCGGTTACCATGCCATCTCCGGGCACCTTGTTGTGCCCCATGCCGAAGTCGTGACAACGGTGCATGACCAGTTTGTCCATCTCAACAAATGAGTTGACATCCAACAGGGTCAGGATCCGCTCGCGTGCCGTAAGCCGGCCGTTTTTGTGGATTTTTGCGATCTTGTCTACACCGCCGCCAAGTTCAGCCTTGTGGTTCTTGTCTTCGAAAAACTTAAAACGCTCTTCTATGGTTTGCATAATATGAATTATTTCAAAAGTCAGATTTTAAAATCAAATGTCAAATATAGGGCTGTCAGGCTGATTACCTGAAAGGGGGCCTTATCAGGCTTCTTCGGTGACGATGCTTTCAAGCTTGATCATCACCTGGTGAGAATCTACCGTGTCGCCCTCTTTTACCAGTATGGCCTGGACGATTTTATCGCCCGTGGCCTTGAATTCGCTCTGCATCTTCATGGCTTCCACCACGATGAGTGTATCACCGGTTGTAACCCTGTCGCCTGCCTTCACCGGGATCTTAACAATTTTCCCCGGCATGGGTGATACAATCTGGTTCGATCCCTCCACCTCCATGCCCTGGTTGCGGTTGGCGATGTATTTCGATTCCGCATCGATCACCTCGGCATTGAATGTTTTCGAGAAGGTGTTCACGACAAACTTCTTGCTCGACTCCCCGCGGATGAGCTCCACATTGTAGGAGTTGCCGTTGTATATGATGGAATAGACGCCGTTTTCAACCTCCACGATGTCGAGGTCATATTTAAGGTCGTCAACCTTGATGAGGGCTTTGTGTCCTACGCGGTTGAGCAGCTCGATTTTCGCCGTGCGATGTCCGATACTTATTTCGTATGCCATTGGGTTGTATTATAAACGTAAAACATTCCGTTTGCGGCCAAAATCTTTCCAGTTGCTTCCCAGCTCTTCGGTATATTTCGGGGGCTGGATCTCAGCCAGCTTGTCAAGGTAGTCGATGAATGCAGTGATGATGGCCATATCCTCACATTCGGTACCGCAGGGTTTGGAGGTGAACAACCGTTCGTGGTTATCCTCGATGAAGTGGGTGTTGTAATTTCCCTCCACAAATTCCGGTGCATCCATGATGCGTTCGAGGAACTTGATGGAGGTCTTCACCCCGGTGATCTTGTATTCGTACAATGCCCTGCGCATACGTGCAATCGACTCCTTGCGGGTCTTGCCCCAGGTGATGAGCTTGCAGATCATCGGATCGTAATGCATCGGGATCTCGTAGCCCTCATACACATACCCGTCGTAGCGCACCCCAAGTCCGAGGGGCACCGTGATGTGCTTGATAACGCCCGGGTTGGGCATGAAGTTGTTGTCGGGGTCTTCGGCATAGATCCGGCACTGGATGGCATGGCCATGCTGCTCAAGATCTTCCTGTTTAAAGGAGAGAGGTAGTCCGTTGGCGATGTTGATCTGTTCCTTGACCAGGTCAACCCCCACAACACGTTCTGTCACCGGATGTTCCACCTGGAGACGGGTGTTCATCTCGAGGAAATAGTACTCCCGCTTGTCATTCACGATGAATTCGATCGTTCCGGCACCTTCATAATTCACCGCTTTGGCAGCTGCAACGGCCTTTTCGCCCATCTCGGCGCGCAGTTCCGGGGTCATCAGCGGTGAAGGAGTTTCCTCAATAACTTTCTGGTGACGGCGCTGGATGGAACATTCGCGTTCGAAGAGGTGAACGACATTGCCATGCTGGTCGGCGAGGATCTGGAATTCAATATGATGGGGTGATTCAATATACTTTTCAATATAAACGGCATCGTCGCCAAAAGCATTCATGGCCTCCGATTTTGCCATGCGGAGCGACGGGATGAGCTCCTCCATCTTCTTCACGAGGCGCATCCCTTTGCCACCTCCGCCGGCAGAGGCTTTGATCATAATAGGCAAGCCGATCTCATTCACTACCTCCACCGCCTTTTTTTCGTCGGAGAGTTTCTCTTTGGTTCCAGGCACGACCGGCACGCCGGAGGCGATCATGGTCTGGCGGGCGGTGATCTTGTCGCCCATGGTGCGGATGGCGTAGGCATCAGGACCGATAAACTTGATCCCTTCGGCTTTGCAGCGCTCGGAGAATCCGGCATTTTCAGAAAGGAAGCCATACCCGGGATGGATGGCATCGGCGCCTGACTTTTTAACAACCCCGATAATTGCGTCGATGTTGAGGTAGCTTTCGCGTGACGGGGCCGGCCCGATGCAATAGGCTTCGTCGGCATAGCGTACATGCATGGCGGTGCGGTCGGCCTCGGAAAATACGGCCACGGTTTTGATCCCGATTTCGCGGCATGAACGCATCACCCTGACGGCAATCTCGCCCCGGTTTGCCACCAATACTTTCTTAATCATATCATTAGCAATTAGAAACTATTTATTCTGATTCTAAAAAGGAACAAAACTATTAAAAAATTGGATTGAAGCGGTTAAAGCGGGGTGAGATTTAAGGTTTATTAACATTTGGGGAGGAAGGTAAAAATCTCTGTCGAATTACAAACATTCTCAGTTTACAAATTTATGCGATAATATTTATTTTGAATACAAGTTTGCTAATAGCAAACTTTTCCTTACCTTTGCTTCATGTTTAACATCATCGCCAGAATAACATTATTGGCTTATTGTAAAGAATATCCTTTAGCAGCAACAGCGTTGCAGGAGTGGTACCATGAATTGATCCAATGCAACTTTAATAATTTCAATGAGTTGAAAAAGGTTTATGGAAACGCAAGCATGGTTGCCGACGACAGGGTGGTATTTAACATCATGGGCAACAAGTATCGGTTGGTTGTGAGGATGGTTTTTCAATATAAGGTCATCCAGATCAAATGGTTCGGAACCCATTCGGAATACGATGAATTGGATGTGACAAGTGTTAATTTTAAAAAGAAGAAATCATGACTTTAAAAATCATCGGGTCAAAAAAAGAGTATCAGCAATATCTTGACTGGGCTGATGAAATGTTTGATAAACAGGTAAGCCCAGAATCACCTGAAGGAGAACAACTCCAGGTTGTGTTGCTGCTGATCAGGCAATATGAAGATCAGCACTATCCGGTTCCCAAACCGGATCCCATCGAAGCCATCAGAAGCAAGATGAATGACATGGGTTTAAAAAACAAATTTTTTGTTGGCAAAGTGGGTTCAAAAGGATATGTGTCTGCCATTTTAAACAAACGCAAGCCCCTCACTTTGGAACTTGCCAGGTTATTTTATCGGGAACTTGGTATTCCGGCGGAGATTTTGTTGTCGTAAACAATGTGTTTTGGGCCCTACCCCCCTGGCCCCTTTTCCCTTCCTGGCTACTCTTTCTACACATCCTTTTTTATTACTATTTTATTCAATATAGTGATAATTACAAGTAAATTAGTCAAGGCACACCTGCATTGGATGTCCCTCTGCGAAACCAAAATGGGAGACGGCGTTGACCCAACATCACCCGCAATTTTTGAATAAAGCTTATTAGCACGCTCCCCTCCCTTTTTGGGGAGGGGATGGGGGTGGGGTATTAATAACACTACCCACTCAAATATTTCCCCCTCCCGGCTTGTTTTTCACATTTTTCTTTTTATATTTGCTTGCAAGACCCTGAATGTCGGAATGATGTGCATAATAAATGCGGGTTTTATTAAAATTCATTGGAACATAACATCCTTAACATATTTTCCAATTAGTTTCAATTAATCAATCTTTTACTAACCTAAAACCATCATTCCATGAAAACAAAAACTTTACTTCTTCTGGCCATCTTTGTGGCCATGGCAACCGGCGTCTTCGCCACTGTAAGAACAGTCAGCAACAACCCCAACAGCCCGGGACAATACACCAGTTTGCAAACAGCCATCAATGATGCAGGGCTGCAAACCGGCGATACTATAATGGTTGCAGGATCCCCAAGCAGTTATGGCAGCATTACGATTGCAAAAAGATTAGTACTTGTTGGTGCCGGATATAACAATCCATATGGGTATAATACAATACTTAGTGGTATTACTCTAGATCGCTCAAATGAATTTGTAGGATCAAGTGGTACAAAAATCATGGGCCTATATATGAATGGTCAAATTACACTAAGTCCAGTAAGCGGCGGTGGAGGTACTCCCCTGATGGATAATGTTCTAATTGAAAGATGTTTGCTTACTTCTGTCTGGTTTAATGCATGGTATAACGGGAATATATTTAATAATGACACAATAAGAAACTGCATTATTAATGGATATATCGCTTTTGATTGCCACAGCAACACGTTGACACCATTTAATAATATTTATATTCACAACAACATTTTTAATGGCGCTCATTTTAACGTTACCTATGGAAATGCTTCAAGCATGAGTTCTGTATTTTGCAGAAACAATGTTTTCATCAACCGGCCTAATGCAACAATATTCAATTCAGTGATTAACATGGTCGTCGAAAACAATATTTTTTACAGTTCTTATCCAACCGGTTGTACGGGTTGCGCTTTTACAAAAAACATTGGTTTCATGTGCCCTGACATGCCAGGCGCAGGCAACATCGGCTCGGGTAATATGAACAACACCGATCCGATGTTTGTCAATTTCCCGGCTCTTGGAGGCGCTTTCAGCTGGTCTTACGACTTCCATCTGCAAGCCGGCTCGCCCGGAATTGGTGCAGGTACAGGCGATCCAGCTACTGATATTGGAATTTATGGCGGGATGCTACCATTAGAAATTGGCACCAATCCACATTTCCCGCAGATGATGACCCTAACGCTGCCTGCCGGCAGCTCGGTTCCTGCGGGCGGCACCCTGAATGTCCATTTCACAGCCAAGAAACAGAATTAAGATTTTTCATGATGAAAAATCGAATCTTACGGGTTCTGATGCTGCTATTGCTGGCAGCCATCACGTCGCATGCGCAGGTACTCACACAGGCTGAGTATTTCGTGGATGCCGACCCGGGTGTGGGTCTTGCCACGCCCATTGCCATCGCGCCCGGAGATACGGTAACAGGTGATTTCAGCATCTCGTTAAGCGGACTTCCTCCCGGGTATCACTGGGTGTATGTACGAACAAGGTATAACGGCGGCCCGTGGGGCATCGCCATGCCTTCGAAGTTCTACATCTTCGGTACGCAACCCGAACGGGTGATCATGCCCAGGTATTTTCCCCTTACGAAAGCTGAATACTTTTACGACACCGATCCCGGTGAAGGTCTGGGGTTTCCCCTGCCGCTCATCCGGGGTGATACGGTGGATGTTGACCGTTATCTCCGAATCACAAGCCTCGACACAGGGTATCACTACCTCTATGTCAGGGCCATGGACCAGCTTAATATATGGGGCCTTGCCGGAAGGATCCGCTTCCACTTGGATACCGCGCAATGCACCTATCCCATCGCCAATTTTACCTTCGACACCGTGACTTATGGTACGCCGTGCCATCTCACAAATCTTTCGACCGATACGGTAAACGGGGCCGGTTACCGGTGGGAGGTTTATGACCACAGCACGGTGGTTTATACAACCAAAAACATCGTACATACCTTTTCTTCTCCCGGGTATTACAAGGTCAAAATGACCGTGACAAATTCTGTTGGTTGTTCCACAAGCATCATCCGGGAAGTGATGACCGGTCCGTTGCCGCTGACCAACCTGCTCATTGCTGGTTCCACCTCCCTGTGCAGGGGCGATTCGGTCATCCTCAGCTCCAACAATTATGAGGCGGGAACCCGGTACGACTGGTCGAACTGCGAAACCACACGCGCCATCACCGTGAAGGGTGAAGGCAGCTACTACTGCTGGGTTACCAATCCTTACGGCATCTCACTCAAATCGGAAACAGTGTATGTTCATGTGCATGATGTACCTGTCGTGGTGCTTTCCACGTTCAATGCCACAGGCGGCAACGCCAACGGATCGGCATGGGCGGATGTGACCAGCGGAACCGGCACCTACACCGCCACCTGGAGCACCGGGGCAACCGGAACCGTTCTGAACGGACTCGCCACGGGAAGCTATACCGTAACCGTGACCGACGGCAACTGCCCGGTGGTGAAGGAGTTCTCCATTGCAAACACACCGGTTGTATCCGGTAATATCATCGCCGCAGAGTATTTCCTCGATACCGACCCTGGAACAGGAAACGGGATCCCGATCAACATCTGGGCTGGTGATACTGTTGATTACAGGTTCTCCGTGCCAATGGCCGGACTCCAGGAGGGATATCACCACCTCTACATCCGTACCAAAGATACCCGCGGAATCTGGGGAAATATCCAGTGGCACAAGATCTTTGTCGATCCGTTGTCGTTTCCGCCTCCACCCGTTCAGCCAATTATCACGCAGGCTGAATACTTCATCAATACCGATCCGGGTGTCGGGAACGGGATCAACATCCCCATCGTGGCAGGCGACCTGGTTGATCAGAACTTCTATTTCTACACGCTTTCCATGCCTCCGGGGTTTTACAACCTCTATATCCGTACCAGGGATGCAGGGGGAAAGTGGGGGCAATATGCCATGACACCGTTCTATATCTATGACAACCAGGTCCATGATGTTTCGAAAAAGTACAAGTATATCGCCGGTGTGGAGTATTTCTACGACACCGATCCGGGTGCCAGGAACTGTTCCATCGTGACGTCGAATATCTACGAATCGATTGATCTCACCCGCGACATCCGCATTGGGTCGCTGGCGCCGGGGTTGCACCGTGTATACATGCGGGCTTTCGACGAAAAGGGCATCACAGGACTGTGGCAGCGGGCTGATTTTACCGTGCTGAATGTGAATTGTGTATGTCCCACGGTCGATTTCGATGTTGATACGGTGAACACCCTTGGCAATCCGACCCATTTCGTTGATATGAGTAACGGGGCTCCCGGCGCTACGTATGAATGGGATGTGAACGGCGACGGGGTGATCGACTACAACACCCCGGATGTCAACCATGTATATCCGCAATATGGCCTGTTCAACGCCAGGCTCACTGTGCGGAACACCTCCGACTGCTATGCCTCCATGACACGGCAGGTTGTGGTTAGTCCGGTCATAGACACGAGCCTGACGATCACAGGGAGCACCACTTTCTGCGATGGCAATTCGGTGATCCTTTCGGCGTCCGGCCCCGGTTATACATACAACTGGACCAACGATGAAACAACACAAGCCATAACGATCACAAAATCCGGTGATTATTCTGTCCGATTGACCAACATTTTCGGGGTACAGGGATTTTCCAGGAACATCCATGTTACGGTTTATCCTGTTCCGGTTGTGGATGTTGTGACGATCAATGCCAACACCGGAAAATCGAATGGTACGGCCATCTGCAATGTAACAGGGGGAACCGGCAACTACACCTATCAATGGTCAAACGGCGCCAACCAGTCGATTGTCAACGACCTGGCTGCCGGGAACTATTGGGTGATCGTCAATGACGGACGCTGCCCGGTGACCCGCAATTTTGTCATTGGCAGCAATCCGGTTTTTGACGGCGATATCGTGAAGGCCGAATACTTTTTTGACACCGATCCGGGGGTGGGAAATGCGACCGCGATGAATATTTCCGGGGGAGCTTCGATCTATCATGCCACCCTGATCCCGGTTGGCGCGCTCGTACCAGGCTATCACCAGCTGTTTATCCGCGCAGCAGACACCTATAACCGCTGGGGCGTCATCAAGTGGGAGCGGTTCATTGTGAACGACCTGCTTCCATCGCAGCTGGTTGACCGTCCTCCTCTCGTTAAGGGAGAGTATTTCTACGACCAGGATCCTGGTGTGGGCAACGGAACGCCGATCACTTTCCCGGCCGGGGATGAGGTTGCTGTTGACAAAATTGTTGTGACCACCGACCTGCCGACAGGGTTTCACAATCTCACCGTGCGGGTTCAGGATAGTGTCGGTTTATGGGGACACTCCAGGTCACACTGGATCTATATCAACGAAAACCCTGTGAATCTGCAACTGAAAGATCAGCCGAAGCTGGTGGCTGCCGAGTATTTCTTCGACACCGATCCCGGGGTTGGAAATGGCACTCCGATCACCTTCAGTCCGACGGAAGACCAGATCGACCTCTACCGGTATCTGCCGGTGACCGGTTTGTCCATTGGTTCACACCGTGCATATATCCGCGTAAAGGACGAAGCCGGGGCATGGAGTATTGGCGCAGGCGCCTATTTCACCGTGTTTAAAACCCTCTGCATCACTCCTGCGGTGAATTTCAACACCGTTCCGACCAATGCCGGGCAACAGGTAACCTATCTGAACACTTCGGGGAACCTGTCGCCAACCACCACTTACCAATGGGATATCGGCAATGACGGGACGGTTGACTATGTGACGAAAGATTTCACACACACCTTCCAGGCCTCCGGCAATTACAACCTCAGGCTAACTGTGATCAACAGCGATAGCTGCAAAGCCGCAATTCTTAGGGAAATCCAGGTTGGACCGTTGCCACCGGCTGCGATTACGGTGAACGGAAATCCGGTCTTTTGCGACGGAGATTCCGTGCAGCTTGTTGCATCACCTGGGTATACTTACGAATGGTGGCCAACCGGGGAAATAACCCAGTCAATCTGGGCTAAAAACACCGGAAGTTACCACTGCTGGCTGCGGATCCCGTCAAACCTGGAGGTTAAATCGCAGGTCATCAGTGTGGTGCGTCATCATATACCAGTGGTCACGCTGCATACCATCGAAGCCAGCGGCGGGAACGCCAATGGCAGCGCATGGGTTGATGTATCGGGTGGCAGCGGGAGCTATACCTTCCAGTGGACATCCGGCGCGACGACCTACTATGCGAATAACCTTGCGCCTGGGAACTACAGCGTTCAGGTGAACGATGGCCATTGTCCTGTGGTGAAAAACTTCGTGATCGGAACCCACCCTGTAGTTCCGGGGAATATCCTGGCAGCAGAGTATTTCTTCGATACCGATCCGGGTGTTGGCCTGGCTACGCCTATGAACATTTCGGCAGCGGATACCGTGGAATATGTTACCGGGTGTGATGCGAGCAGCCTATTGCCAGGTTACCATATCCTATATATTCGGGCAATGGATACCTACAACCGGTGGGGCAATATAAAGCAGGAAAAATTCCTGATCTATCCGACCCTGGTCACTTTGCAAGCCAACCAGCCGCCCATTGTGGCGGGTGAGTTCTTTGTGGATCTCGACCCCGTCAACAAACCGGATCCAGGCGTTGGCAGCGGGGAACCATTCGCATTTGTACCCGGCGACCAGGTCGAAGGTGACTTCGGATACCTGGTTGACACCCTGGTTGTCGGATTCCATCATATCGCGGCACGTGTTAAAGATCTGAAGGGGCAGTGGAGCCATAACCTCCCGACCCTCTTCTATATCTATGACAACACTAACTACAGTGTGGAAACCACCCAGCCATTGCTGACGGATGCGGAATATTACCTCGACACCGACCCCGGTGTGGGTCATGGAACGCCGATCCCGGTTATCAGCGGAGAAGTTGTAACCAGGGATATCAATATTCCATTGGGAATCACCCCGCTGGGCCCTCACTACGTCTATGTTCGGGTGAAAGACGCCGGAAGGAAGTGGAGCAACTACGCCAGGGCGGCTTTTACTGTCTTTGCCTGCACCCAGCCGGATGTTGATTTCAGCTTCCAGCCGGGTTGTATCACTGCCCCTGTCGTGTTCAACGACCTGTCCACCAACGTTGATCCATTGGCTACATATGCCTGGGACTTCAACAACGACGGCACTGTCGATGATGTGACCCATGGCAGTGTTGCGCACCAGTATACTGTTCCGGGAATTTACCAGTGCAAGCTGAAGATCACCCACAACGTGGCCTGTTTCGACAGTATCATCAAAACAGTTGTGTTCCCGTATGTGCATCTGCAGAATGACACGACCATTTACACCGACCAGTCGATCGTTCTTGACGGCGGACCGGGATACTCCTACCTCTGGAATACCGGGGAGGTTACGCAGACGATCACCATCAACGGTGCAATGGCGGGTATCGGGCTTCACAACTATTCCGTGGTTGTAACCAACGGGATCGGGTGCCCGGCCACCGACAACATCAACATCACGGTGACGTTGCCGCCGCGCGACCTGGTGATCATCTCTGCATCCATGTTCCACGATACCATTGCGGCTGTGGGGGATTCTGCCGATATGCACTGTGTGGTTAAAAACACAGGAACGATCTCTGCTATTGCGAGTGTTGTTCAGTATTACCGTTCGGCCGACAACATCAAATCACCTGATGACCAGCTACTTGGATTCGGAATTGTAAACGCTCTTGCACCGGGTGCCTCTGAAGCTGTTACCAGCAGACAATATGTGCCGGCCGGAACTGAAGGTCAGACCTGGTACATCCTTTTTGTCGCTGATGGCGCCGGAATTGTGGTGGAGAACAATGAAGGAAACAACATTCAACCTGTTTCCTTCCTGTATGGAGCTGCAGTTCCCGAGGTGCTCGTGGTACCCGGCCAGAACATTCTGGCTAATCAGAACCTGTGTTTCAATGCCTTGCAAACCATCACTGTGGCAGGTGGCGGTGCAACTTTCCAGGTTCAGCCGGGAGGTCGCGCAACCTTTATTGCAGGCCAGAATATCAGGTACCTGCCAACATCACGGGTATTTTCAGGGGGATACATGCACGGGTATATCACGCCCAACGGACAATATTGCATCCCGGGACAGGGGTATAATCCGATAGTTGCCTCAGACTCTTCGAAATGGAAAGGTATTTCCACAGAATATGATGGTGGAAACGAACCTCCCGGAAGTAAATTCTGTTACATATATCCAAACCCGACCACCGGTGAATTCAGCCTGGTGCTCTCGTCTGAAAACCGTGAATGGCCGGTCACCGTGAGAATTTACAATGCTTACGGGGCGTTTGTCAAGGAGGCCATCCTGAATGAGGAGAAGTCACACCGGCTTTCGCTGACAGAGCAGAAACCGGGGTTGTATATTCTTTATATTGGTCATGGAAACAACACGGAAGTTGAAAAAGTGATCAGGTATTAAATGTTGTTCTATGATTTCAGACCTTCCAGGTTTTAAAAACCTGGAAGGTTTTTATTTACCCCCCTAATGCCACCTGAACATCTTCATCCCGGCGACAAAGAAAACAAACCCGATTGATCCGAGAATGGCAATTGGCAAAGCGGTCTCGGCAAAGCCAGCCCCTTCGGTCATGATGCTGCGGATGCCATCGGCCAGCATGGTGAGCGGGAATTTCTGAATGGCAGGGATACTCCATTCCGGGAAGTTGTGGTAGCTGAAGAATACGCCCGAAAGCACCATCATCGGCATGCTCACCGCGTTGATCAGCCCGTTTCCGACCTCCGTTTTTGCCGTATGGGAGGACATGAAGATGGCGATTCCCGCAAAGGCGAAATTGCCGGCAATAAACAGTGCAAACAGGGCGGCCACACTGCCCTGGATCGTGATGTTGAATGCCAGCCAGGCGAAGAGGAAGAGCAACCCGGCCTCCACAAAATTCATCATCACCCGAACAGTGATCATGGCGAGCAGGAAATTCGATCGCTTCATCGGGGTGGCCACCATCCTCCGCAACAACTTTTTTGAACGCCGCTCGATGATGGCATAACTGACGCCCCACATGCACGACATCATCACTCCCATGGCGATCAGTCCGGGAACCAGGAAGTCAATATATCGGGAGCCGCTTACTGTCAGTGGTTTTACCTCTGTATTGGCTTCTTTCACAACCGGACCGGTTGAACCCAGCAATTTTGACAACTTCAGGTAGGTGAGTTGTGCATCCGGATTCATCGGATCGAAATGGTACTGGACCATCCCGTTTTTTTCATCCATGACCAGGTTCAGATTTCCCCGCTTAAGCAGGACCATGGCCTCTTTCCATTCGAATGACTGAAAGATGAAGGTGGTATTCCCGAGTTTGTCATCAGGAACTGTGAGCTTATGGATTTGGTTTCCACTTTTATCCTTTTCAGTAACTGACTTGTTTGCAAGGAGAAACGAAGCCAGTGCAGAAGCTGAATCGGCGGGTTCTTTCACCAGGTGATGCTCCCCGATGACGGCAATCCGGGTGATGACATCTTTTTTCTTAGTGAAGGCGACACCCAACCCAAGCGACATCAGGATCGGGAAGACGATACCCCAGAAAAGCACGCCCGGTTCACGGATCAGCTCCCTGATGTTCGTCAGGATGAGCTGGTACAGCTGGCTATTTGATATGCGTTGCATCATCGAGGTGGCGTCCGGTAAGCGTTATAAAAAGGTCATCCAGTGTGATCTTGCGCGTATCTAGCGGTTTGACCGGCAGATCCTGGATTTCGCCCAGTAAATCAGTGATGGTACCCTCTTTTAATATTTTTCCCTGGTCAATGATCACAATGTAATCGCAGAGCTGCTCTGCCTCTTCCATGTAATGCGTTGTAAGGATCAGGGAAGTGCCCGACTGCTCTTTCAGCCTCAGCAGGATGGCCCAGATTTCGCGTCGTGCATTGGGGTCGAGGCCTGTGGTTGGTTCGTCGAGCAGCAGGACTTTCGGGTTGTTCAGGATGGCAATGCCAAGTGCAAGGCGCTGACGCTGCCCGCCGGATAGATTTACCACCCATGATTTGCGTTTTTCCTCGAGGGCAATGAGCCTTAAGACCTCTTCACAGCGTTCGCGACCAATGTTAAAAAAGCTGGCAAAGAGGCGCAGGGTCTCCCATACATTGAGTTTGTCGATGAAATGGGTCTCCTGGAGAGAAAGCCCGATGAGATTCCTCAGGTACTTTTCGTTCCCTTTCCAGGTTTTTCCATCGATAAAGATATCGCCCTGATCGGGCTGCTGAATGCCTTCGATCATCTCCACCAGGGTCGTTTTTCCTGCGCCGTTCGGGCCCAGGATCGCCACAAACCGGCCGGGTGGGATGCACAGGTCAATGCCCCGGACCGCCTGAACGGTTTTGAATGATTTATGAACATTCCTCACTTCGATGACAGGGGTTCCGCTCATAATATCTCTTTCCAGCGGGCTTCCAGAACACGGTACGGATACCGGGTGATCATCTGATGGGCATTGGTGCAGGTGGTTTTATGAATTTTAATTCCCTGTGATACGCTGACAAAAGCAAAAATTGCAGTGCCGGGCGCCGGGGAGCAACAACGGGCATACTGGTAATGAAGCGACTTTATCTTCGGATCGATGATCACAAAATCAGTCGTACCTGCCATCACTCCCGAAATCCGGTCGGGGAAAGTCTCTTCCTTCACCGGGGAAGGGGGAGCTCCCGGATCGGGCTCCAGCAGTGCTTTTTTGATCTTGCTGAGGTCAAATTTCCCTTCGCCGAAACGCTGGTAGAGTTCAAGGATGGATTCACAACCGAAATAAGCCGCAAGTTTATTGATCAGCGGATCTGCAAATTCATAACCCAGCTGGGTCACTTTATTTTTGATAATCTCCTTGCCGAATTCCGACTCCTTGTAAGCCTCCATCTTTAGAGCATGCTTGATCCGTGCCAGGTTCCTGGGACTTTTCACGATGTCGAGCCACCCGGGATTGGGCTTCTGCGCTTTCGATGTCAGGATTTTGACCATATCCCCGTTCTGGAGGATGTGTTTCAGGGGAACCATCTTCCCGTTCACGATGGCACCGGTGCAGGTTGAACCCACTTCTGAGTGGATCTCAAAAGCAAAGTCAAGCACAGAATACCCGGACTTAAGGCGCTTCAGGTCACCTTTCGGCGTGAAGATGAAGATTTCATCCGAATAAAGCGCTTTCTTCTCCCGGCTGATCGATTTTTCTGCAGAAGATTGGGAAGATTTTTCAAGCAGTTCCCGGATATCTGCATAAAAGGCATCCCGGTTGGCAGCCTTATTGCCTGATTTATATTTCCAGTGTGCAGCAAAACCCTTCTCAGCCACCTCATCCATGCGCCGCGTACGGATCTGAACCTCGACCCAGCGACCTTCAGGGCCGATCACTGTGGTGTGCAGCGACTCATAGCCTGTGGCTTTCGGGAAAGAGATCCAGTCGCGCAACCTGCGCGGGTTCGGGGTGTAGATGTCGGTGATCAGCGAGTAGATCTTCCAGCAGTCGGCCGAATCATTCTCCACAGTATTGTTCAGGATCACACGGATGGCAAAAAGGTCGTATACCTTTTCAAATTCGACTTTCTGCGTGACCATTTTTCTCCGTATGGAAGGAATGGATTTGACCCTGCTTTTCAATTCGCAGTTAAATCCGTTTTCCAGGAGCCGCTTTTCAATCGGTTTGATGAAGTCGGCAGTATATTGATCGCGATCGGCTTTGGTATCGCTGAGTTTTGCCTCAATGAGCGTATATGTTTCCTGATCGGTATACCGCATGACACGGTCTTCCATCTCGTTTTTTATCTTATAGAGCCCGAGGCGGTGCGCGATCGGAATGTAAAGGGCCTTTGTTTCACCGATGATGATGCTTTGTTTTTCCGCCGGATAGCCCGACAGATGCCGCATATCGTAAAGCCGCATGCCAAGCCTGATCAGAAGGACACGTATGTCGTCGGAAAGGGTGAGCAGCAACCCGATGAAGTTCTCTGCATTTGTACTATATTTTTTCGTGTCGAGCCGCTCAATTTTATGGATGCCTTCGATCAGTCCCCTGACAACAATCCCGTAGTCACCTTCAATTTTTTCGGGGGATAACACTCCGCTGTCAGCCAGATTTTTTAGGATCAGGCACTTAACCGATGCGGCTCCCAGTCCCATCTCCTCCAGGATGATGCCGGCAGTCTCAAGAACCATGCGGGCATAACCGGTGTCTTCATCCCGTTCACTCTGGTTGAGCATCGCAGCAAATGCCTTTCGCAGGGTGGTGCGCTCCCCATTAAGCTGCTCAAAATCAAGCAGTTTCTCAAGGGTCATATCCTGAACGGCAATATCGGTGTAATTTTTCTCCATTAAATTATATGATTTTCCCTTTGTGAACTTTGTGAAAAACATTGTGCCATTGTGGTTCAAATGATTAAAAAATCAACCACAATGTTCACAAAGAATGGTTTATGTTCACAAAGAGAAAAAATTAAGTCGTTATGACCATTTATCAAATATTAAATTGCTTGTCGGATAACCGAACGCAAAGTTACGGCAGATATTTCAGAAACTGTTTGTATAATTTAGAATTATTCTTAATTTAGTACGCTATTAATCCTTTGGAAAAAGGATTGGCAAATACTTATTATCTCATTGTATTTCAAGCACTAAACATGTTTCGGATAGAAAGCAAAATTAAAACCGGCAGCCCTGAATTCCAGCAAAACCAGGCAGAATACAAGAAACTGCTCGACCAGTTCAGGGAGAACCTGGCCAGGATCAGGCAGGGCGGACCAGCACAGGTGGTCGCACGCCACAAGGAGCGCGGCAAGCTTCTGGCCAGGGAACGAATCGACCTGCTCGTTGACCGGAATACCCCTTTTATTGAACTATCGGCCCTTGCTGCCTATGGACTTTACGACTTCGGATTCCCATCAGCCGGGATCATCACCGGCATCGGCGTGATCCATGGCAAGGAGGTGATGATCATCGCCAATGATGCCACTGTAAAAGGCGGTACGTATGTCAAGGAGACCATTAAAAAGCATGTCAGGGCGCAGGAAATAGCGATGGAAAACAGGCTCCCGTGCGTTTACCTGGTCGATTCGGGCGGTGTATTTCTCCCGGAGCAGGCGAGTGTTTTTCCCGACAAATATGATTTCGGCCGGTTTTTCTTCAACCAGGCCAGGCTCTCCTCCAAAGGGATTCCGCAGATTGCAGTTGTTATGGGTTCCTGCACAGCCGGCGGGGCCTATGTTCCTGCCATGAGCGATGAAACGATCATCGTCCGCAACCAGGGCACCATCTTCATCGGCGGACCTCCCCTGGTGAAAGCTGCCACCGGCGAAGAGGTCACAGCCGAGGAACTTGGTGGTGCTGAGGTACATACCATGATTTCGGGGGTCGCCGACCACCTGGCTGAAAACGATGTTCATGCCATCCAGATATGCCGGAACATCTTTGAATCCATCCAGCGGCATGAGTACCAGTCTTTGGAAACCCATCCCATCGAGGAGCCTGCATATGATGCAGAAGAACTTTACGGCATTCTTCCGATCGACCTCAAAAAGCCTGTTGACTCGAAGGAGATCATTGCCCGCATCGTAGATGGAAGCCTCTTCCACGAATTCAAGGAACGCTACGCCCCTACCCTGACCACCGGGTTTGCACGGATCATGGGCTATCCCATCGGGATCCTTGCCAACAACGGCGTGCTCTTTGGAGAGACCGCCCTGAAAGGTGCACATTTCGTCGAACTTTGTACTTCACGGAACATCCCAATCCTCTTTTTACAGAACATCACCGGGTTCATCGTAGGAAAACAATTTGAACGTGCAGGCATTGCCCGCGACGGGGCTAAGTTCGTCCATGCAGTCGCCAATGCCAATGTGCCAAAATTTACGATTGTGTTCGGTGGTTCCTTCGGGGCCGGAAATTATGCCATGGCAGGCAGGGCCTACGAACCACGGTTTTTATTCATGTACCCCAACTCCAAGATCTCCGTGATGGGAGGCGAACAGGCCGCCGGTGTGCTGATCACGGTAAAAGAAGAACAGCTCAAGGCGGCCGGGAAAACCTTATCCCCGGAAGATCGTGACAAGATGCTTCAGACCATCCTCAAAAAATATGAGGAAGAGGGATCGGCCTATTTCAGTACAGCCCGCCTCTGGGACGACGGGATCATCGACCCGGTGGATACACGCAAAATCCTGGGACTGGCCATTGCGATCTCTCAGAACAGGAAATATGAAAAAACACAAAACGGTATTTTCAGGATGTAGCAAATGTTGTTATGGCTGCAAACAGCGCATAAACTTTTTTAGTATAATATGTGGTTTTAACATCAAATATGGTTTTTAAAAATTTGGCTAAAGCCAATATGAACCCTGATCATTGGGATCCTCCAGCTAAAGCTGGAGGCAATTCAGCTGGAGGCAATTCAGCTGGAGGCAATTCAGCTGGAGGCAATTCAGCTGGAGGCAATTCAGCTGGAGGCAATTCAGCCGGAGGAAGCTTTGTTGCCTCATCAATTGCCACT
>CAIYJU010000173.1 GCA_903926565.1 uncultured Bacteroidales bacterium | reverse complement strand
TGGACAGGACTTGGGATAATATTCCGGGTCATCAAATTAAGAAAGCCCCGGATATTAAATAATTTTCAGTTTCGCATCTGTTGGTTCCTTAAAAGCATTAGATTTTTCTAAGAGGTCCTCCATAAAATTCATACTGCCTACTATGGTTTCCGAAAATCTATGTGCTTTGTCAAGCATCTTGATATATGATTCAGGCTGTTTATCCCTTGATAATTTTCTCAAGGTCAATAAATAATCTTCTCTGAAAACAGCCGGGATAATTATCCTGGTTTGATTCCTTGTCACAAATTCAGCATTCATCATGATCCTTGAAATTCGTCCATTCCCATCCAAAAATGGATGTACTTCGCTGATCATAAACATCATAAAAGCAGCTTTAGCAAATGGATGTACCAACGCCTGGTAATAATCAAACCCTTTAACCAATGTGCCTTTTACAAGCGTGTGATCAACAAAATGAGTTTCTCCTGCCCGGTTGTTTCTGTCTTTAAATTGTCCGGGATTTTTAGATTTCCTTGCAGCCAATAGTATTTTATGTCGATATTGTAAAATCCTAAGTAATTCATCTGCGGTACCAGGGATAGCTTTCATTTCCTCCTGGTTACTGACAATACTGTAAGTTCCCAGGATATCGTGCGAATCCTCATCCCGTGTGGGTAAAGGAGTCACCGTCTCAATAATTTTCTTTGCCTCTTCGATTTCAAAAATGGCACCTTCTATGTAATTTGAAAAATACGCTTCAAAAAATGAGAAATTTTTAAATGTTTGATTTTCCTTGTTACGTTCCGGCCGATTGGCAAACTCTTCCTGTTTTAATTGAACAAATAATTTTTCAAATAATTCAATACGCTCAGGATCATAAGGGGAGCCCAGAACCCTCGCAATTGCCAAGGGAGAGGATAATATCTTAATCGAACGGGTGTTCAACATTGCACCTACCAACTTATTTAGCTTTTCAAATTCGCTGTTCAGTTCAAGTTCTTTTGCAATCGATCTTGCTTTGTCACGCAACTCATTTAATCCTGTCTCACCATGAATATTTAAAACATGTTCAAGCTTATTTTCAATTTCCGGTAAGGTCAAAGTCTTCGAATCCGGTCCTGGTTTTCTGGTGGGCTGTAGGTTTTCAAGAACAGCTCTTTCCAATTGTGAATAGTAAAGGTTACCTACAAACGGTATATCTCCTTTAATTGGCCCGGTTCCTTCCAGAAAATGAATTGTCAATCCAGGTAATTGGATTTTCTTGGTATAGGTATAAGTTAAAAAGATATTTCCCGTAGCTGTTGGCTGGAATTCTATCGCAGACCGGTGACTTAGTATAGCCCCTGGATATAAATTTCCAAGAATATTGAAAATGTTTCTTCTGATTATTGTCTCTGGCGGATCATTGAAATTCCCAGAATATATACGGGGAGCAATTCTCCTGATCAGTTTCTTTTCAAATAGCTTTGATATAACTTTGCTCTGGGCTCGATCACTTGAGGAAAAAATAACCTCCTGAAGATGTATAGGTGAAATATTTTCCATTAACTCAGTTGTTTTTACAAAAATAGGTATATTTTTTCCACTAAATGTCAAATTCGCGATATTTATTTCCATTAAGAAGCATTCAGAAAAATGTGGGAATTTTCCACTAAACTTCAAATTCAAAAGCGAAAGGGGGAATATATTCCATTAAAAGGCAGATTGGAGGGATTTTATTCCACTAAGAGCATTTTTTCACAGAGAATCCTCTGGTTGTGATTGGATAACTTCTAATGCCTATACAGCGTACCCTTTGGGGTATACTTTATAATATTTTTATGAAAATATACCCGAAAGGGGGTATTCAATTAACATTTCATTATCTTTGTACCCTAAAGGGTATATCCATGGATCTAAAAACTTTCATCAAAGAAAAAAGAAAACTTGCGAACTTGACCCAGCCTGAGATTGCTGAGAAGGCAGGTGTGGGTCTTCGCTTTATCAGGGAAATGGAACAGGGAAAGGTTACTTTACGAATGGACAAAGTCAACCAGGTCTTGAAGCTTTTTGGGTTTGAGCTTGGCCCTGTCGAGATGAGAAGGGAAGAGTTTACAATGAACAATAAACAATGAGCCATAAAGAATCATAGGTAAAAATGAGAAAGGCTGAAATAAAAGTTCACAAACAGACAGCAGGGTGGCTGTCGCAGGATGAAAACGGGTATCATTTCTTGTACGATCCGACCTACCTGGTGTTAAAAGAGGCAGAACCAGTGAGTCTTACGCTTCCGCTGCAGGCCGCACCATTTGACAGCAACGTACTCTTCCCCTTCTTCGATGGCCTGATTCCGGAAGGATGGCTGCTCGAAATTGCCGAAAGGAATTGGAAATTAAATGCCAGGGACCGGATGGGGCTTCTGCTGACCTGCTGCAAAGATTGCATCGGGGCAATAAGTGTAATCGAGGTAAAAGAGGAGGATCAGTAATGAAACAATGCTTATTTTGCTACCAACCATTACGCGGGAATGAAATCGATTTTCATCCATCCTGTAGCAGGAAGATCTTTGATCAGCCCATTCCTCCGGAATTACCTTATACGGAAGCGCAGATGGCCGAACTGGCATTGAAGGTGGTTCAAACAATGGTAACCGTCACCGGTGTTCAGGCTAAATTATCCCTTCACCTGGAATCACCTGAAGGAAAGCGGGCACCAAAAAGATTCACCATCGTCGGTCTTTGGGGAGGATATATTTTAAAACCACCCACGGCTCATTACAAGCAATTGCCTGAAGTGGAAGACCTGACCATGCATTTGGCCCAGATAGCAAAAATTGATGTTGTACCTCATTGCCTGGTCAAGCTCCTGGATGGAGACCTGGCATACATCACAAAAAGAATTGACCGGAATAAGAAAAACAAACTGCACATGGAGGATATGTGCCAGCTTACCGAGCGATTAACAGAAGACAAGTACCATGGTTCTTACGAACAAATCGCAAAAGCCATCGTGAAATACTCTTCGAACCCTGGCCTTGATGTCGTAAATTTCTTTGAACAGGTGTTATTCTCTTTTCTGACAGGCAATGCCGATATGCACTTAAAGAATTTCTCCCTGATCCTAAAGCCTGGTGTCGGGAATGTTCTTGCCCCTGCTTATGATCTTGTTGCAACCGCCCTTGTAAATCCGGCAGACAAAGAAGATCTCGCCCTGACCCTGAACGGGAAAAAGAAAAAAATAAACCGGAACGATTTCATAGCTGCTTTCCGGACGCTGAATCTCGACCCTAAGCAGCAGGAAAATATTTTCAGGAAAATGATAAGTGCAAAAGCCGGGTGGATGGTTTTTATCGGGATCAGTTTTTTAAGTGATGACTTTAAAGAGCTATTGAGTAAAATTATCGAGGAACGGTTCAGCAGGATTATCTGAAATTCTCTGGCGAAAAAGGAAGCAAAGGAATAATAGCTAAAGATTCCTGTTAAATAATTGGAAACACCGATGGTACCATGAATATTCCCTTAGATCAGTTCGAACAGATTATCGATGAAACCATCCTGAAAAGAGGGTTAAATTATTTCAGGCAGGGACTGGTGGAAGAACCCGAAGAATTATCGCACGGATGCTTTGAAGCTATCGTACAAGGATCTGAGCCCTACCGGGTGACAGTCACTGTTCAGGACAGGAAAGTGACAGACTACTCCTGTACCTGTCCCTACGATATGGGACCGGTTTGCAAGCATATTGTCGCGCTTTTATTTGCCTTGCAGGAAGAGTCGCTGGGAATTCAAAAAAAACTGAGGAAAAAAACCTCGTCTCCGTTATCAGCAAAGAAAGGGAGTATAAAAGGTCGAAAAACTGTCCGGGAGCAGGTCGACGAGATATTGACTCATTTGTCGTCTGAACTCCAGGCAGATTTTATTCGAGAACAATGTCTCCGTGATCCAGCGTTCCGGAGGCTTTTTATAGCGCAATTCACCCGCCACCTGGAGGGGGACTCAAAGGCGGTTTACGCACAACAGGTCAGGGCGATCCTTCATTCAGCCAAAGGCCGTGGGGGCTTTATCGAATGGAACAGGACCGCTTCGGTGGGCAGAGCTGTGAATGACTTGCTTGGAAATGCCGGAAAAAACCTCGAAAAGAGGAATTACCAGACAGCCCTGCTGATTTCATGTGCTGTGTTGGAAGAGATGGTCAAGGCCCTGCAGTTTGCCGATGATAGCGACGGAGACATTGGCAGCAACATTGAAGAGGCCATGGAGATCCTTTACCAGGCTTCAACGGAAAAGCTTCCGGAAGAGAACCGGAAGTGGTTGTTTGAATATGCCGTGACGGCCATTAAAAAGAGGTTGTTTGCGGGATGGGACTGGGACCTGGATATTATGTTTCTTGCAGGAGAACTGGCACAGGGAGAAAAAGAGTCCTCAATCCTTCTGGAATTGATAGAATCCGTGCCCTTCTCCGAATACCAGGAAGAACGTATCCAGGAGATCATGTCGACTATTCTCAGGAAAAGCGGGCGAACTGCGGAAGCTGAAGAGTTTGAATCGAGTCATTTCAAAAACCCCGCCTTCAGAGAACAGGCAATTAAAAGGGCCATGGATAATGGCAATCTGGAAAAGGCAAAAGAGATCGCACAAGAAGGGATTCAGCAGGATCAGAAAGACAAACCCGGACTGGCGGACAACTGGGTGGACTGGCTATTGAAGATCGCCCTGAAGCGAAAGGACCAGAAAGAAGTTATTGCACGGGCTCGCTATCTTTTAGTTCAGCCCAATCGTGATCACAGCCATTATTATAAGATCCTGAAATCGCAGGTGGATGCAAATGAATTGTCATCTTTTATTGATGATTTGATAAAGCAACTTTCTGACGGGGGAAGATGGAGTGACTCCCATTTTTTAGCCTGGATCTGTATAGAGGAGGAACGGTGGAATACATTACTGGAAGTCTGCGGAAGGCATTTCACACTTCAAGGGGTTGCTGAATATGAAAAGTATCTTGCAAACCGGTACCCCGAAGAACTCGCCGCAATTTATACACACGGGATCCTGGAGCTTTTGGAGCGCAATACCGGCAGGAACCATTACCAGGAGGCCACCCGGTTTATCCGGAGAATGAAAAAGCTCGGTACAGCAGCACAGGCCGATGATCTGATAAAGCAATTGCAGCAAAAGTATCCATTGCGAAGGGCACTGATGGAAGAGTTGGAGAGAATTTGAAACCATACTTTCATTCATAATAATGTATAATATTTTCATTTTTAGGAACCAATTATGTCATTCAGTATGCATTTTCTGGAACATAAGGTTGAAAAAAAGCTGGTTGGCTGGAAAAGTAGTTCATCCGGTTTGCCATTGATTTTTAGTGAAAGCTTGTCCACTTGGTCAGCTGATAAGTTTTTAAGCGCGAAAGGTATCACATTGTGACCCGTTTCGCGCCCGATCACTTTGAAAGAAAAATGCAGCACAACTATTGACCAGAAGAAATTATCAATTCCCCCACCCCTAAGGTTCACTGAAATCTTGAATTATTTTTTCGTTCTGCTTTCTTTTGGCAGGTCGATACTATGAACTAGTTTCAGAAACCATTTCCAGTCACTGTGGAGGAAACTGTGGAAGAAACTGTGGAGATAATTGTAGAGAAACGTCAGTGAAAACGTCGGAGAAAAGTAGGAGAAATCGTCAGAGAAAATAGTTTAAAAGACAAATGCTGGGTCTGTGTTCAATCCCGGGATTTTAATACGTGGGTAATGTTTTCAAAATTTTACCCTTGTTTCAGTTTCTTGGGCAAGCCGTGCCCATGTTTTTTACAAAATCAAGAATGATCCGCGTAGAATTATTTCTTTCTGTTCGTTTTTTTCATGTTCACATACACGTGAAAGGTATAACTCAATGAACAATAGTTCTAATTTCAAAACTAAAAAACTCATCTAGAACTAATAAATACTGACGGTTCAGAATTTACTCAATACATTGAGTAAATTATCTCAGGAGGGAGCAACAAGAGATTCGCGATTCGCAAACGCCTAAAATTCACTTTCAGCCTTGATCTCCAAAATCCTCTTCAATGCATCATTTGCGTAATTAAATCTGAAACACCAATCTTCGTAATACGTTCTTAATTTTGGTTCTATATAACGTTCTAAATCAGATTCATATTTAAATAAAGCGTATGTTTTCCCTTGATGTAGATTGATGAATACTGATAAATCAAACTGTTTATAATCTTGCATCAGAGTTTCTATTTCATTTTTGGCGAGTTGTTCTATTGCAGGAGAGTAGGGTTTTGAATTTATATTCCTGAGCTCATCAGGTATTTTATAATGCAAACTCTTCTTAGCTCCGGTTGAAAGATTGATACTGGTTACACGGATCCTAAATTTTGACTGATCCGCTAAAAGGTCCGCATACTCCTTAAGGTTGATATTCCGCTCTTTCAACTCCTGGTTAAGTGCTATTAAATCTTTTTTGTTTAAATACAATTTATTCATATGTCTGAAATAATTTTTGAAGCCGAATTGTTCAATAATAAATTCACAGGATACGCCCACAGAACATTTTTGATCACTGTATTTATATTGTCACTTGAAATCCATTCTCCCCGTTCAATAGACATTTTTCGAAATTCCTTGGCAGCTTTGGCAATCGCTTCTTTTGAGAACTTCTCGCTGGCGGGTAATTCAGCGGTTCCGATCAATTCTGAAAGCAACTGGCGAATCTGCTTTAGCTCATTTAAAATCTTGTCTTCCATATCAATATTGTTTGAGATTTTATTTGTTACTTCCTAACCATTCAAGTAAATGCTCTTCCCCTGTTTTGTGCCTGGTCCTTTCAATCCATTCATCAATTTCTTGTTTCTTAAAATAAACTCTCCCACCAAGTTTATAATAGGGGATTTTATTTGACCTAAGACTTGTCACCGCCCCTACTGATATGCCAAGGTGCAGAGCAAGCTGCTTGGATGTTATCCAGGTGGGAGAAGATACAGACGGATTGTCTATTCTTTGAATCAAACCCTCAAGTTTTTCTTCAATAATTGCCAATCTGTTTTCGATTAATTCAAAAGGATTTTCCATAAAGTCTGGGATTAAAATTTATTCATAAAAATAAACAAAAGCGGAGATACAGTGAACCCATGTAATTTGAATTTTTATCAGACTGCTTGAAAAAACCAAAGAGATTGTAATGTATATTTGGGGGTCCTATCGGAAATTTAACATTTCTAGTACGCTTTTGATAAACAGAATCCACATAAGCTGATCTACCATTGGAGATTCTTTCGAAATACCTATACGCCTTTAAAAAGCTACACATTGACCGGGCACATGGTATTGCTCCGCACAAACCGATCCTGCTGCTGTCCGTATTACAATCGTTTCAAAATAATCAGATTTTAGATCAACGGATTTATCTTACGCCTGAATTGGTAGGGTTTTTTAAAACGAATTGGAGTTTGCTGGTTACCACACAACACGATTGCAGGATTTCCTATCCGTTTTATTATTTGAAGAGTGATAAATTCTGGCGGCTGGTGCCAAAAAGCGGGTTCGAAAACATCAATCAGATGGGTTCGATCATGAAGAGTTTCTCCACTTTGAATGCCGCTGTTGATTTTGC
>CAIYJU010000172.1 GCA_903926565.1 uncultured Bacteroidales bacterium | reverse complement strand
CAACCAGGTATAGCAAAGGTGAACCCCTCGAGTTGCGTTGGATACGGAAAGACGGTCGGGTAATATGGACAGAGCAGCGTAATGTTTTGCTCTTTGATAAAAACAATGAGCCGTATGCCATTGAGGGCAGTGCCATAGATATCACCGACCGGAAAAATGCTGAACTGGGGCTTCGTAAAGAAGCTGAACGGAATTCGTTGTTGCTCGATCTGTTTGCAAATGCCACGTCGCTTACCGACAAAGAGCTCTATGACAAAGCATTGGATATTGCCGTTAAAATCACCGACAGCAAAATTGGTTTCTGCCACCAGGTAAGCGACAACCAACAGGAAATTATCCTCACTACCTGGAATGATGAAGCAAGGAAAAACTGCACCGCATTTTTCGACAATCATTATCCGCTTGATAAAGCCGGAAACTGGGCGGATTGCATCAGGCAAAAGCGCGCGGTTGTTTATAATGATTATTCCGTGTCGCCAAATCAAAAAGGGCTGCCGGAAGGCCATGCCCACGTTGGCAGAACCCTGAGTATTCCGGTAGTTCGCGAAGAAAAAGTCCGGTTGATTTTTGGCGTAGGCAATAAACCTTCAGTTTACACTGATCTGGATGTAATTCAGATGGAGGCCGTTGCCAGCGAATTACATAAAATACTGGAAAAGCGCGAAGTAGAAAAAGACCTTCAAAAGAGTGAAGAGCGCTGGCATTTTGCCATCGAAGGGAGCAACGATGGTATCTGGGACTGGAATTTACTTACGGGTGAAGTCTTCTTCTCCATTCGCTGGAAAGAGATGATCGGTTACCAGCCTGACGAGATTGCAGGAAAACTTGACGAATGGACAGCCAGGGTCCATCCGGATGACCTGCCTGGGGTGATGGAAAACCTGGAGCAGCATTGCAGGGGTGAAATCCCGCAATACAACACAGAGCACCGTATCCGTTGCAAGGATGGTTCGTGGAAATGGATTATCGACAGAGGCAAGGTGCTGGAATGGACTGCAGAAAGGAAACCGGCCCGTATGTTTGGCACGCATACCGATATCACCGAAAGAAAAATTGCCGAGGGGGCATTAATGGAAAGCGAAGTTCAGTACCGGAATTTAGCGAATGCGGGTTTAGCGCTCATATGGACATCAGGTACAGATAAACTCTGTAATTATTTCAATGAAACATGGCTGAAATTTACCGGTCGCACGCTTGCACAGGAAATGGGCAACGGATGGGCAGAAGGGGTACATCCCGAAGATTTCGACAGGTGCCTTGAAACCTATATCACCGCATTCGATAAACACGAGCCGTTCGAAATGGAATATCGTTTGCAACATTCAAGTGGTGAATACAGGTGGCTGCTGGATTTGGGTACGCCAAATTATGACAAATCGGGAGAATTCAAGGGATACATCGGGCATTGTTTCGACATTTCTGAGCGCAAAAATGCAGAAAATGTGCTGAATGAAACGCTGAGTAAGTTATATGAAACAAATCTTTACCTGGAAAAACGGGTGGAAGAACGAACGCAGGAATTGCATCAGCTATCGAACATCCAGCAGGCCATTCTGCGCCATGCAGGGCTGGCCATAATTTCAACTTCAACCGGGGGAACTATAGAACTGTTCAACAAGGCAGCCGAAGAAATGCTTGGCTATAAAGCAGATGAGGTCATTGGTGTCTCTACGCCCGCCCTGTTTCATGATCCGGAGGAACTTTCACTGCTTGCGGGGGAACTTTCGCAGGTAACAGGAGAGATGATCCCTGCTGATTTTAGTGTGTTTCAAACCATCCTGAAAAGATCTTTAAATCAAACCGGCGAATGGTCCTATGTTCGCAAAGGGGGAGATAAATTCCCCGTTAAACTTACCATATCCTCCGTTAAGGATTCCGAAGGCCGGTTGCTTGGATACATCGGCATAGCGATGGATAATACAAAGGAAAAACTGGCCCTTTCAGCATTGCGCGAAAGCGAAGAACGTTTTCACAACATGTTCTGGGACCATTCAGCGGTAATGATACTGGTCGATCCTGAAACGGGCGAAATTACCGAGGCAAACAAAGCGGCGGAACAGTTCTATGGAATTTCTTTCAAAAGTGGCCGCAGGCTGTTGATTTCAGATATCAATGCCTTATCACCTGATCAGATCAAAGAGGAAATGGCGAATGCACTTCTTCAGGACAGAAACTATTTTGTTTTCCCGCATAAACTTGCTTCCGGTGAGATCAGAACTGTTGAGGTTCACTCTTCTCCCATAAATGTGAAAGGAAGTAAAGTTTTGTTCTCTGTCATTCATGACATTACCAAGCGTAAAGAACTGGAAACCGCCCTTAAAATGCAAAGTGCGGCGTTCGAATCATTTGCACTGACCATTATTATAACCGATATCGAAGGCCGCATTCAGTGGGTAAATACAGCTTTTACCAAACTTACCGGGTATGCTGTTGACGAGGCCATCGGGAAAAGGCCGGGTGAACTGGTAAAATCAGGGAAGCAGGATAAGGATTTCTACAAGAAATTTTGGGACACGATACTAAGTAAGAAAGTATGGAAAGGAGAACTCGTCAACCGCAGAAAAGACGGCACCCTTTATCATGAGGAGGAAACCATCACGCCTGTTTTGGATTCGCATGGTAATATTTCCAGCTTCATAGCCATCAAAATCGATATTACAGAACGTAAACAACTTTACCAGGAACTTGCGGACGAAAAACGGAGGTTTGCGGATATCATCAAAGGAACCAACGCAGGAACCTGGGAGTGGAATATCCAAACCGGAGAAACCATTTATAACGAACAATGGGCCGGAATAATCGGCTACACGCTGGATGAAATCTCACCCACCAGCATCGAAACATGGATAAAAGTTGCCCATCCCGACGATTTAAAAGCATCCGGCGTACTTCTGGAACAGCACTTTAAAGGTGAAATTGATTTTTATGCGTTCGAATCGCGGATGAGGCATAAAAATGGCGAATGGGTATGGGTCTGGGACAGGGGAAGAGTGCATGAATGGGACAGCGAAGGCAAGCCGCTGCTCATGTCGGGGACGCACCAGGACATTACCGAACGAAAAAAGGCAGAAAATGAATTGCAATGGAATAAATCATTTTTGGAATTAATGTCCAACTCCTCACCATTGGGGTTTTTAGTGATTGATAACCGTACCGATAACATTTTGTACTTTAACCATCGTTTCTGTGAAATCTGGGAAATCCTGCCTATCGAAGATCAAATGCAACGGGGCGAACTGAAAAACAACGACATTATACCCTATTGCCTGCCAGTGCTGGCTGATATACCGGCTTTTGCCGAATCGTGCAAACCATTACAGCATGAAGCAAACCGGATTGTGGTTGAAGATGAAATTGCCTTTACCGAAAACCGCACTGTTCGCCGGTTCTCAACACAGATAAGGGGTGAGAATGACGAGTATTTTGGACGGTTCTATATTTTTGAAGACATCACCGAACGCAAGCGGGCTGAAGGAGAGATCAGGAAAGCAAGAAATGAAGCTGAAAAAGCCAACCTTGCCAAGAGCGAATTTCTTTCACGCATGAGCCACGAACTTCGAACACCCATGAATTCGATCCTGGGATTTGGCCAATTGCTGGAATTGGGAGAACTCAACCCGAAGCAAAAGAAAGGGGTAACCCATATTTTGAATAACGGGAAACACCTTCTCGATCTGATAAATGAGGTACTCGATATTTCAGGAATTGAAGCAGGAAGACAAACCCTGATGCCTGAACCGGTGCACCTGGCTGCCATTATCAATGAAATGACCGACAGCATTCAAATTGCCGCAAAAAACAGAAAGGTGTCCTTTGTACTTGCAGATTCACCGGCCAACGGACTTTATGTCCTGGCCGACAGGCTCCGGCTAAAGCAGGTATTGATAAATCTGTTCAACAACGCAATTAAATACAATAAAGAAGGGGGCTCGGTGACTGTTAAAACAGCATTGCAGCCATCCGGTGAGCCGGGCACCAGCCGGGTCAGGATTTCAATCAGCGATACCGGCACAGGGATTAGTCCCGTAGATTTCGACAAACTTTTTCAACCTTTCGAACGCCTGGGAGCAAATAAAATCGAAACCGAAGGTACCGGGCTTGGCCTGATGGTGGTGAAAAAGCTTACCGAGGCCATGGGAGGCAAGGTAGGGGTGGAGAGTGTGGTTGGCACCGGAAGCACCTTCTGGATTGAGTTGCCGCAAGCCGAAAATATCAGGCCGGACACCAGGCAGGCCACTGCCGGGATAACTCCGGGATTGCACGTAACCAGGCAGACAGCAACTATTTTGTACATCGAAGACAACCTTCCGAACCTCGACCTGATTGAAGAAATTATTGTGGAATATCGTCCGGAAATCCGCCTGGTAACATCCATGTATGGAAAGGAAACCGTCAGACTGGCAAACGAGTATAAGCCCGGTTTGATACTGCTCGATCTCGATTTGCCCGACATCAGCGGTCTGGAAGTATTGGAGCAACTGATGGCTGATGCTGACCTTAAAGCAATTCCCGTAATCATCATCAGTGCCGATGCCATGCCGCTTCAGGTTGAGAAATTGATGAAAGCCGGCGCAAAAGACTATCTGACCAAGCCATTGGATGTTGGTTATTTTCTGAAAACCATTGATTCCCTGATAAGCAGGTAATCATAATTGTTGCTCAGGCTGTTTAGGGAATGAACCTGAACACCAACAGTGGATACAGCAACGTAAAAGACAACAGCAAGAGGGGTGGTTACACTACTGGTAGTAAAATAGAAAGCATGGGTAATATGAAAAACAATGAAACAACTGAATCAAGTGCGGCTGGATGTTCTGTCAAGGTCGAAGACATCAGCATGGGCTATCGTGTTTTTGGAAGTGGCTGCCCACTTCTCTTAATCATGGGCTACGGGAGCACCATGAACCTTTGGGAATCTTCCCTGATAACGAAACTTGCCTCCCGATTCAAGGTGGTTATTTTTGATAACCGGGGCACAGGGATTTCAACGACAGGAACAAAACCGTTTTCCATCGAGCAGTTTTGTGAAGACACCGCCGGATTAATGGATGCAACAGGCATAACGCAGGCACATGTGCTGGGATGGTCTATGGGTTCACTTATCGCGCAGGAACTTGTCATCAGATATCCATCAAAGGTCAATAAACTCATTCTCTATTCAACCTATTGCAGTGCTGAGATGTTCCCGCCCAGCCTTGAAATCATCCAACAACTGACGGACATGACAGGGACTCCAGAGGAACGGGGTATGCGGTTCATCAGCACACTCTTTCCCGGGATTTGGATTCAGAACAATGGCCGTCGTATCGGCGAAATCTTCTTTCGTCCCATGGGGAACCTGCCGGAAGAAACTTTGCAGCAGCAGTCCGGGGCGATTGATGAATGGAATGGCTCCGAAGGTCGCCTTGGCGAAATCAATCATCCTGTATTGCTTATTACCGGAACAGAAGACTGCCTGGTCCTTCCCCAAAACTCGCACTTTATGAAAGAGAAAATTCCCAATGCTCAGTTGGACCAGATCGGGAACGGCGGGCACGGGCTCATGTTTCAGTATCCGGACATTTTCTGTGAAAAGGTTGTCACTTTTCTCGGATAATCGATAGCATCATCCTGCTGAGGTGGGATAATTGAATATGAAATTGAAACCGAAGAACCACAATGGTCTGCCAGGTTCTTCGCAGTCTCAATTACCTGGATTCCTCCGGTTGGGACCATACCCGCAGCAAAAAAAGCCAGCAATGACGCTGGTTTCAATGTGATGTGCCTGATGTTCAGGGGGTGTTTTGTGATCCCGATGGAAATGTCTTCACCATCTGCTTCACCCCTGGAGTTAAAAAGGTGATTGATTTTCTCAAGTCATCATTCGATGGTAGCATTTTGGCATATCTCCGGCCAGTGTATATTCTTTGCCAACTACTTTCCGTGATATCGGAGGTGATAAAATCCGATTGAGGTCTGCTAAAACCCCTGCATCTGCTACTGCAGCCGGGAATCAGGGTGATATATGCCGGGATGCGGGTTTTTTCTGTGTTAGTGTGGATGCTTCTGGAAAGATTTGCCAAACAGTCTCTGCCGACAGAAAAAGAAACAAAGGGATGATATGAAACTATTTTTGGTAATTGTATTTGTTACGCAATTATGGTTTACTTTTACTCATTGCGCTTTTTGGTAGTAGCTTAAAGCTTAGTAGTCATCATATAATGTCTAACAAACTTGACAGTATTTAATATCGATATCATGAAAAAAATATTTGCTTTATTTTCTCTTATTACGATAATGTTAAATGCCACTGGTCAAAAACAATCTCAAGGATTTGTTCAGTCAGAATGTGGCATAATTTCAAACCCTTCCTATTACATACAGAGCATGCCAGGTGGTCATGGAGGGGGTTACTATCTCATTCATAATGGGAAAACTATCAAGCAGGAGTATGAGCAATATGGGAGCATTTCAGCAAGTTCTTTAAAATTCATAGATGAAGTAACAGGATTTTATGTTAGCACTGCACATGGTACTTCCCAGAACACAGTATATAAAATAAAAGGTGATTCAGTGATTAAAATTGGGTCTTGCGCTGGGAACGAATATCATTTATTTGTTTTGAACAGACATCAAGTATATTTGATGGCCTATATTTATTCACCCAAAATTGTGTTTATTAGTCGGTGTTCTGATATTCGGGCAGCTAAAGTACTTTTTTTTGATAAGACAATGCTTTCTGATACCACTTGTCAGGATACTGTTATAGGTGTACCATTATGTTCAGGCCTCAATGAACTTGATTACCTTTTCAAAACTATAACCTACAAAATAGTATTTCATGTTGACACTATAAGTTCCATTCAAAATCTGTCCCTGTCAAGGTTCATTATTTACCCAAATCCGGCAACAGATTTCATTAGAATAGTTTCGAACAATGCAAATCACAACCTTGTAAATATCTTTGACAAATTAGGTGTTTTACGAAAATCTATCACTTTGATGGGTGTTTCTGACCAATCTGTTTATATAGGTGATCTTGAAAACGGGCTATATTTCATTGATATCAGTGATGGACAGACAAAGTCAATTTATAAAATAATTAAAATTTAACGAATGCGACACTTTAGATTTAATGAATTCAAAGGAGGTCTGTTCAGCTACGTTTGTGATAAAACTGTTTTTTTAGGCAAAAATCTAAGCAAGATCAAAAAAGCGCAAAACGTAATCGCCTCAGCACTTTTTCTTTTGATAATTATTTCTTGTTCAAAAAAGGAAATTCAAACTTTCTATCCTTGTCATAAAGAGTATTCTTATTATCAAATGCTTGATACCTTATATTATTCACCTCCTTTATCTCATTATGTTGGTTTTCCGGTTTTTTTGAGCCAGGATACAACTTTGAAGTTGTCTTTTTCCATGTTACATCAGATCTGTATTCCAGATGAACTCTGGCAATTTACATTGTACAATTCTGATTCCGTGTCAATCCTTACTAAAAATCCTTCCGGGAATAGATGCATGCAATCGCTTTCAACGAATGATTTTATATCGTCAAATCTTTTAGAACAAGAAAAATATAATTACTATATTTTTCAATGGGGATGCTATGGTGGTATACACTGTAACACTTTCGCTGACACCTCTTTTTTAGGGCTAAAGATCAAGAGATCAGGAAACACATATTACGGGTGGATTCGTGCAGTGATAGATAATGACTCATATATTAAAACAGTTAGATTTATAGATTGTTGTTATACCAATTGTCCAGATGATTCAATCAGAGTTGGTCAGGTGAAAATAGATTTTTAATTTTATTTCGCAATTGCAAAAAAAGCCTACGTCAACGTTAGCGTAATTTTTCAAAGGTATTGTTGCGCCGTTTTTATGTGTCATTCATTACCTGAAAAAAGGATGATCTTTAAGTTTTTCCGCAGTTTCCAATTTTGTAACCTTTATATATTTCAAAAATGATTCGGTTTTCCGGTGTCCGGTGATCTCCATAATGTCGTGCATCGGAATTCCGGCCAGGTAGGCATTCGTGGCAAAGGATCTTCTGGCTGTGTGTGTTCGTATCTCCAGCCATTTATTGATATTGCCGCTTTTTACCTTATTGGTAAAAGCCATTTGGCCGATAAAACGCATGGCTTCATTGGTTTTCTGCAATGAAAGAACTCCCAGTTTGTTGCCGTATTTCGTCAGGATTTCAATAACCAACGGTTTTGCCGGGATAATAACAGGTTCATCCGTTTTCTGAGTCCGGACATACAGTTTTCCATTATGGATGTTCTCCATTGTCACTTTGGCCCAATCGGAGTGCCGGAGTCCGGTAAAGCAATTCAGAACAAAGAGATCGCGAACTCTTCTTTTTTCCGGTATATCGATCTGATATTCATACAATGCCTGGATTTCATCTGTTGTGAGGTAAACAGAATCCACATCAACCTTGGTTACTTTGAAGTCACGTTTAAGATGGTCAACGTTGGTGGTGATTTTATCTTCAACCGCTTCATTCATCAATCGCTTTATTCGTTTAATATGCGACCCCACTGTGTTGGGTTTAAGCCCGATTTCCTTGAGGTACCCGGTAAATTTTAAATAAAAGTCTTTGCCGATGGTGTCAAAGTCAACCCTGAACTTCTTTTTATCCTGAAAATTTTCCAGATGGGTTTTTAAACCGTTGTAATGCGATACATGGGTAGCCTTGTATTTATCTTTATAGCGATCCTGGAAAATCGGTATAAAGGAAATAAAAGAAATTCTCACAACCTCAGCAGCTGGCTTCCTTCCAGTGAAAACTTTATATGCATCAAGAATTACTGCAGATTTTTTGCTGACCTCCTCTTTGGTGAGCTTCATGCCTCCTTGCGGGAATAATTCATCGTAAGTATCAAGAAAGAAACTGTTAATTTCCCGTAAACGCTTATTAACGTCGCCATAGTCCTTCGTTGGTTTTGCCTTCTGTCCCTCCTGGTCCCAATTAGCTTTTGGAACATGCAATCCCGTCGAAAGCCGTAGCCGTGCATTATTAAAGGTAAACGAAAGAAGTAAAAGGGATTTTTCATTCTTTTCCTTATCGGGATAAAATACGATTGATGCCATAGTTGAATTCTTAAAAAAGTTGTCAGTCAAAGATACGACATGTCAGGAAATTATCCAGAATTGTCAGTAAAAGTTATAAACAGGGGGTAAACGGCTGCAAACCGCAGCAAAAAAAAACCAGCAATGACGCTGGTTTCAATTTGATGTGCCTGATGTTCAGAGGGTGTTTTGTGATCCCGGCGCGATTCGACCAATTATAATACTTTGTAGATATACCAATGGTTTCAAAGGTATCATTTTGGCCAGGTATCAGATTTGCGTTATTTGAGGGTTCGGATTACCAGGATTCGAACCTATGATCCCGTTTTTGAGGGATTACGATTGAATTGAATTTGCCTTAATAAGTTGTTCCTGCAATTCAATGATCTTCTTTAAATCCTTCACCTTGTCCATCAATTCAAGCACCTGCTTTTCACTTTCCGGATCCTTGACGTAAACCACGTTTTCTGAAGGAACGGGGATCGGATCGCCATTTTCAAAGGT
>CAIYJU010000171.1 GCA_903926565.1 uncultured Bacteroidales bacterium | reverse complement strand
GTCATCTCCATGCTCAACATCGAGAAGACCGACACCTTCGACATTGCCATGCGCATCAAAAAGCAGTATCCGCGTATTCCCATCGTGGTGCTTACGCCATTCTCCAGGGAAGTTAACCTTAAACTGGCTGAGAAAAATCTGAGCGCCATCGATTACGTATTTTGCTGGCTCGGCAATGCAGGCATCCTGCTGGCCATCATCAAACTGATCGAAGACCGCATGAATATTGACCAGGACGTGCTCCAGGGAGTTCAGGCGATCCTGCTCGTCGAAGACTCCATCCGGTTTTATTCTTCCTACCTCCCGAACATCTATAAAATCCTGCTTAAACAATCCAAGACCTTCATGGCTGAGGGGTTGAATGAGCACAACAAGATGCTCAGGATGCGCGGAAGGACAAAAATTCTCCTGGCAACCAACTATGAAGATGCCTTGAACATGTGGCAGAAATACCGGAATAACCTCCTTGGCATCATCACCGACATCTCCTTTATGAGGGCAGGGGAAACGGATAAAACCGCGGGTATTAAATTTGTTGAGAAGGTGCGGGCCGAAGACGAATACATGCCGATCCTGTTTCAATCCACCGATGTAGTGTATGAGTCCCTGGCTTATGAGATGAAAGTGGGTTTCCTGAACAAAAATTCAAAGACCCTTTCCATCGAATTAAGAAACTACATCACCGAATATTTCTCGTTCGGTGATTTCATCTTCATTGATCCCAGGAACGGTCGTGAGATTACCCGTGCAGCTGACCTGAAGTCACTGCAGGATAAGATTTTCGAGATCCCTGACGATTCACTGCTTTATCACATGCAACGCAACCACTTTTCGAAATGGCTGAATGCACGTGCGCTCTTCCCGATCGCAGAGATGTTTAAAGAAGTTTCGGTTACCGTGTTCTCCAACGACATGGATGAGGCGAAAAGGTATCTTTTCGATGCAATCACTGCTTTCCGGATCAACAAGGCCAAGGGGGTGATTGCCGATTTCGACCGCGACCGCTATGATGAATACCTTCAGTTTGCCCGTATCGGCGAAGGTTCCATTGGTGGAAAGGCTCGCGGACTTGCGTTCCTCGACTCCCTGATCAAGCGTAACAGGCTTGCCGATCATTATGATGATGTGCTGATCACGATACCCCGCACGGTGGTATTGGGCACAGATATCTTTGACGAATTCATGGAGGAGAACAACCTTTTTGAGTTTGCCTTGTCCGACCGCAGTGATGTTGAGATACTTACCCGATTTGTAAAAGCGCGCCTGCCTTTCAGGATACATGAAGACCTCTACCGCTTCATCTCCTGCATCAGCAATCCGATTGCCATCAGATCGTCAAGTCTGTTGGAGGATTCACATTATCAGCCATTTGCCGGAATATACTCTACCTACATGATCCCGAACATCAAGTTCAACGAACGGGTGATGATCGATAAGTTAAGTGAAGCCATCAAAAGCGTTTATGCCTCAGCCTATTTTAAAGACAGCAAGTCCTATATGGCGGCCACCCTTAACATGATCGACGAGGAGAAAATGGGGGTTGTACTGCAGGAGGTAACGGGCCGACAGTATGGAAACCGGTTTTATCCGGTGATCTCAGGTGTTGCCCGGTCGATAAATTTTTACCCTATTGCTCCGGAAAAACCTTCCGACGGCATCGCAAACATAGCCTTTGGTCTTGGGAAATATATTGTAGATGGAGGTAATGGGATCAGGTTTTCACCGAAATATCCGAAGAAAATCCTGCAACTCTCCACCCCGGAACTGGCGCTGAGCGAGACTCAGAAGTATTTTTTCGCCCTTGACCTGCGACCGGAGAGTTTCGCCCCTGACACTGACGATACGGTGAACCTGCTGAAGCTTCGCATCAAGGATGCTGAAGAAGATCCGGCTCTGAGGCTGGTGGCCTCCACCTTTGATTACGAAAGCCATCAGTTGAAAGATGGTACCCTGTCTGATGGCAAGAAAGTCGTCACCTTTTCCCAATTGCTCAACCACGACACTTTTCCACTGGCAGCAATTTTGAAGCAGGTGCTCGAGATTGGGCAGCGTGAAATGAACAAGCCTGTCGAAATTGAATTTGCTGTGAACCTCGACATGCCAAAGGGGCAGCCGAAGGTTTTCAGCCTGTTGCAAATACGCCCCATCACCGGCCGTGATGAGAGTATCAACCTCAAGCCGGAGGAGATCCGGCAGGAGGATACACTCCTTATCTCAAATACTGCCCTTGGCAACGGGATCATCGCCGGGATATGCGATTTTGTGTATGTAAAACCTGCAGTTTTTGATGCGTCAAAGAGCATGGAGATTGCCTTGCGGCTCGATAAACTCAATGAAAAATTCCTCAACGAAAAGAAAAATTATGTGCTGGTGGGCCCTGGCCGGTGGGGCTCCAGCGATCCATGGCTCGGAATTCCCGTAAAATGGCCGCAGATCAGTGCTGCCCGTGTGATCGTGGAATCCGGCCTTGAACATTACCGTATCGATCCCAGCCAGGGCACCCACTTTTTCCAGAATCTTACTTCATTCCGGGTGGGTTACTTCACCATCAACCCATTCATCCATGATGGTTTTTACAACATTGAATTTCTAGACAACCAGCCGGCTTATTTCGAGGATGAGTTCATCCGGCATGTGCGCTTCAACAAATCTATCCGCATTGAACTTGACGGGAAAAAGAATTTTGGGGTGGTGTATAAACCGCAAATGTGAATTCTAAATGACCCTTCCCCTGCCCTCCCCTTGAAGGGGAGGGAGTACTTTTGTCGAGGATTTAAAACAATTACGGCACCTAGGATTGACGGCAAAGCATTTCCTACTTCATCGTCTGGTAAAGGGTCACCCTCCCCTTCAAGGGGAGGGCCGGGGTGGGGTCATTGCCATATCGACAGAGGTTTCTATAGGTTTACTGGTATGATTGTGATTAATCATTTTACAAAATACATTAAATCAAAATTGAATGTAAATCGGCATGGCTGAACCCAGTGATCTGAAATAAACGATCACGGTAACGAACAAAACAGCAATGACCGCCTTCCATCCCCATCCCATGGGAAGGAGCAGTTGACGGAGCTTTGTGTAAACACCTTCAGGTATGATGTGCAATCCATAACCCGTTGCAATCATCAGCAAAACCGGATAGTATGCTTTAATAAACGGAAGGAGTCCCTGTGGATAGAAATTGGCGGCAATCTGTGAAAATACGGTAAAACTCTCATCCATGGTTCGCATCCTGAAAAAGACCCAGGCAACAGAGACAAATGCAAATGTGAGGATGATTCCGGCCGCCTTGTTGATCTTTTTAAATCCCTGACTTCTTCCTTTTTTCAAATTGCGGGTGGCATAGCTCCATGATTTCTGTACCGACAATGCCACCCCGTGCATCAAGCCCCAGACCAGGAAATTTAACCCGAACCCATGCCACAATCCGCAGATCGTAAAGGTAATCAGTGATGCGATGCTGAAAATTATCAGGTCGGTGCGAATATAGTTTTGTGCGAACATATATTCACGCTTCATCATCCCCGAGAGCCGGAATGCCAGTGGAAGGAAGAGGTAATCCCTCAGCCAGTTGGATAAGGAGATGTGCCAGCGCCTCCAGAATTCGCCAATACTTTCCGACCGGTAAGGAAAGTTGAAGTTGACCTGGATGTTAAATCCCATCCACCGGGCAACTCCACGGGCCATGTCGGTATATCCGCTGAAATCGCAATAGATCACCAGGGAATATCCAAGGAGAGCTGCAAGATTCTCCATCCCGGTATATCGCTCAGGGGTGCTGAAGACTTGTGAGACAAGATGGAGGTTTACATAGTCGCCGATGACCATTTTTTTCATAGCACCCGACAGGATCAGGAATAAACCTGCTGAAACATCCTCCTGCGACAGCCTGAAAGGTTGAGAAAGTTGTGGAAGGAAATTCTTTGCCCGCTCAATCGGACCCATCTGAACGATCGGAAAGAAGGTTATGTAAGTAAGATACTTTAGCAGCGAATGTTCAGGTGGGAGAACCCGCTTATAAACATCAATAATGTAACTGAGATTCGCAAAGGTGTAAAATGATAATCCCGCAGGAAATACGAGGTATGCAAAATTCCATGATCCTGATGCTATAAGCTCTGCAAGCCTGGTGAACCAGGGGGTGTACTTGAAAAGTACCAATACAGAGAGATTAATGACGATTGCACCGAAGAAAAGGAATGTGCGCTTTTTTGTTTTTCCGGATGCTTTCAATATTCTTGCAATCAGGTAGTTGAAAGTGCCTGCCGCCATGATGATCAGAACGAAGGGCCCCGAACATTTATAATAGAACCATAGTGAGAAAAACAGGATTACAAGGGCCCGTCCCTGTGGCAATCGGCTGAGCGGGAGATAAACCAGGAAAAAAAGGAGAAAAAAAAAGATAAAAAAGGCTCCGGTAAAAAACATCGGATGGCCCGGATCATAGAGCGCAGAAGCCAGGAGCCATTCGTAAAAGCCGGTGATGTTGTCTGCAATGTTTATCATGAGCTGATCCCCGGTACCGGATTAATTTTTAAATGCTGGCTGATACTGGTCAAAACTTTCCCTGATTGCTTCTCGCAGCAACACCCCTTCAATCCCATACCCTTTGCCGGAAAAATGAATGTAACGCTTGTCGGTCAGCTTTTTCGCCTTCCATTTGGCCATTCCTTCCTTTCCTCCCATGATGGTGTACCAGTCCCAGGCCGCCATGCCGTGTGAAGATGCGTACTCACACAGCACATTGCTTACAGTTTCAGCCAGGGGATTGGGTTTGTAATGCGTCCGGCGTTTTTTTCGATATGATTTGTAGATGCCGGGAGGAGTGGTCAGAATTACCTCTGCCTTGTTCCCGGTTTGGCGGATCCGGAGGAAAAGCGAGTCCAGGTCATTCCGGAAAGTTTCAGAGGAGTATGTTTTGACACTGAAGGCCTCATTGGTTCCCAGCGAGAAGATCAGCAGGTCGGGGTGGAGCATGGCCAGCTGTCCAACAAAGTGCTCAGATTCAAGATAGCTTGAAAACATCGCCCCGTTCACCCCGATGGTGTGCACAATCACCCCGGGCCCGGGCGATTCGAGGCTCATGCCATAAAAGGTTGCCGATGTCTGGGTTGAATCGGTCCGCTTTGCCCGGATCCTGATTTTTTGCGGCTGGTCGTCGATGAGATAGGTCGTTTGGTACGTCCACGATGAATCTTTTACCGGGTAAATATGGCCATTCAACTCATTGGTTGCGGTAAAGAAATAGCAGCTATCCCGGGAGGCATGAAAGATGATCAGTCTGGCAGTATCTCCCGAAGGGTACTGAGGGGAAGTAAATTCAACGGTGAAAGATGCGGATGGATTTGCCGACCACAGCGTGAATCCGGCAATACCGGTGGGAAGGGGCCGTTTTACTGTTGCATTTCTTCCCGAAACCCACGGGGTATCGCAGTGCGTGACATACCCTGTGGGGCCATTCGATTTTGCCAGTCGGTAGGGGAACATCATCCCTCTTCCGGCGTTGCCAAAGGTTAGTTGTAGCCACTCCCTCAACGGCTGGGTGATGATGCCCGGCTGAACGTGTGAATCGCCAATATGAACAACCACCGCCTGTTCATTGCTCCCGTTTCTGATTCTTGTCAGTTTTCCGAAAAACTGCTGCAGCGGTAAGGTATCCCCGGTTATATGGTTTTTGTCGAGGTTCAGAAATGGATATAACAACTTCAGCGAATCATATCGCGGCAGGTTCTCCTGGATGATTGCCGTGTCCTGTCCGTTCGAGAAGAAAGGAAGGAGGAGCAATCCGGTGATATAAATATATTTTGAGATCGTCATAAAGCAGGTTCCGGTAATTTAGCTGAGGCAAGTGAATCCGACCTGAGCAGGTAACGGTCGTAACCCTTCATCAGAAACCCAAAAACAAGGGAAGCGATTGTTGAAGCACCTGCACCATTGGGATGGGTGTAGTCGTCGCCTGCCAGTTTTGGCTGTCCCTCCACCCACCGCTTCATGCTGTTGGCGCCCCCCATGGCTTCATAGAGATTGAAGAAAGCGACTTGCTCTTTTGCTGCAACTCTTTGCTGCAGCTGGATGAATTCCGGAAGTCCTGCCGGGGTGTGGTATTCTCCGGAAATGAGGGCGCATCGGTCGGGCATGCTGACCAGCAGGATGGAAACGCCCGGAGAGGAATTCTTCACATGGGCGATTACCTGGCTCATCGCTGCTTCATACCAGTGATAATCCTCCACCCCGGGCACAAACACATTGAGGCCATAGTGAAGGATGAGCAGTTTGTTCTTTAATGCCGTGTTAAAACCTGCGAATATTTCCGCTGGTACAGCGCTCAGCGGGAGCCCGGAATTGCCCCGGAAAGCGTAATTGTCAACATAAACCCCCGGGCCATTTTCAAAGTTTACGCCATAAAATATGCCGGGTTCCTTGCTCAAGACCCTGATTTCAAATGATGAGAAGGCAGAGTCGGAGGTTATCAGTGAAGAGGAGACAGGCTCGCCAGGTTCAAGTGATATCATCCTGGATATGGTGTCGGTAAGGACCTTCACTGCGATGGTCTTTTTCCCGCCAAAGAGAATTTTGACTTTATGGAAAGGAATATTCCCCCTTCCTTTTTCAAATTTCGCCTCGGAACCTTCTTCAGAAATATAGACATAACCTGACAATCCCGGAGATACCCCTTCGGAGTTCTTTGGGTGATTAAAGGACGATACGATCCAGTTGTCGTTAAAGCTCTGTTTTACAGTTGTCCGGAAACCGGGGAGGGGAGAGGTGACCGGTACGAAACCGATGCCGCTTCCGCCGAACTTTTGCTGCATGAGCCGCCGCAATGGTTGTGTCACGAGGTCTCCTTCGATCATGGAATCGCCAAAATAGGCGATGTGGATGATCGTGTGGTCTGTCTGAACCTGCCGGATTGATTGATAGAATGAATCCATACCGGTGAACAGGCTTGAAATCGTATCCCGGTCGTTCATTAATGCCACCAGGGAGTCGGGTTTCACGACGGGCACCTCTGCTTTGGTGATTTTAGCCGGAATGATTACCTCGCCGGCCCTTTCTGGTTTCTTTCCCGGGAATACATGCATGACGCCGCCTGCAAGCAAAAGCAGGAATATCCCTGTTGCCAGGAGGATCATGAGGGGCTCGGAGTTGCGTTGTTGCATAGCAGCATGATCAGAAAGAAGTCAGACCAGACTGCAAAGGTACCGTTTTTAGACAAAAAAATGCGTTAAATGGCCGGATGGCCATACGCAAGGGATACAGCCGTGTTGCCCTATATCTTGATTATTTTAAGGATATCAGAACTCCACGGCGTGACGACATGAATAAAATACAAGCCGGGAGGAGCATTTGGTAATGTAATCATGTACTTCTTCTCACCAAACAGTTCCCTGGATAAAATTTGATCACCGTGCATCCCCCTGATTTTGAGATGAACTGGTTCAGATTGATACCCGTGGGGAAGTTCCAGCGTGAATATCCCGGTTGTGGGATTCGGATAAACACTGAAAACAGGCATTGGTGTTGGTCCCGAATTGTCTTCGAAAACAGGAGAGCCATCTTCAGAACCGGCAACAAGTTCATCCTTTGTACCTGAACAATACGTTCCGTCAGTTGTAATGTAACCATGCAGGTAGCCTCCGGAATGAATGACGGATCCGGGCAGGAAGTTTATTCGTTGTCCGGCTATCAGCACAACAGTTCCGCCATTCTGTACAGTAAAAACTTTTCCTTCCCCGGCAATCGTGATTAATTCGACAGCATCCAGGCACTGGAACGACTCTGGTAAAATATTATAATCCTGCAGGATTCGCTGGCACATCACTTCAGTCTGAGAAATTGTATAAGCTGCGGTTTTCGTACATGAATGTGCATCGGTAATTGTGATAGTGTAGTCTCCTGCCACCAGATGCTGAATGCCTGGCGTGCTCGCCCCTGTGCTCCACAGGTACGAATAGGGGGTGATGCCACCGGCAACGGAAATGTCGATGCTTCCGTCATCCTTTCCCATGCAACTGGCAGGGACGACCGTCTCTGATAATAGTGACAGGATTTGTGGCTGGGTGATGCGCCTTAATGTTCTGAAATCACAGCCTTTGGTGTCTGTTACGGTAAGAAAATAGATGCCGGCTCCCAATCCGTCCAGGCTTTGAGTCGTTTTTCCATTGCTCCATAAATAACTGTAAGGTGGCGTTCCTCCTGATGTTGCCCCTGCAATCATTCCGTTGCTGTCACCGAAACAACTGTTATTGGTTACGGATCCTTCCCAAAGCAAGTTGGGAGGCTGTGAAACCAGCCAGCTGTCAACTCTCATGCAATTGTTGGCATCGGTGATGGTTACGGAATATGTTCCTGCGGGTACACCGGCAAGATCTTTGGTTGTTGCGCCGTTGCTCCAGATGTAATTATTGGGAGGAGTTCCACCCACGACGGTCAGATTTATGGCACCGTTCCATTCTCCGTTGCATGCGACATCGGTTACCTCGGCACTGCCTGCAATTCCTGATCCGGTCGCCGGGCCTGAAATGACATAGTTCTCTATCCTTTGACATTGGGTAAAATCAGAAACAGTTACAGTATAGGACCCGGCGCATAAGCCAGCCTGGTTTCCCGTAGTGCCCCCATTGCACCACAGGTAGCTGTATGGAGGTAATCCTCCTGTTGCTGAAAGACTGATCATTCCTGTGGAGGAACCAAAACACATGACATTGGATACCGAACCAGTGATATTGAGTTCGGGCAGTAAATTCACAAAGACTGAACCGGAACTGTACCCTGTTGGGGGAGGTTCGAATTCCACTGATACGTAGAATCTGTCGGTCGCATAACCGACAGTGCCCGGATCAATCTGCGGAGTTTGAAGGTTTGACGTCCATGAACCGCTTGTATTTGTCCAGGTATACGTTGCTCCCGGCACTTCACATCCTGATAAGTTACAGAACAGGTATATCGGCTGTCCGTAACATGCCGGGTTCGGACTTGCAATCTGCGGCCTGGCAGTGTGTGACAATACAACTGCCAGGAACAGAATCATTGGTAATACTCTTAAAAGTTTCATAGTGTGGTTTGTTTGGTTGAAATTCTTATCCCTGTTGAGATGGATGACTTTCCCATGCTCAGTATAAGATGAGATTGTCAAAATAATCCATAGTGCTGTTTAATTAGTTGTTACCATATCATAAATTATACATAATTCAGTTCTGTTCGATCATTAATATCATTTTGTTAATTCATATATACCATATAAGCAAGGTATTATATTAAATATAATGGTTTATTAATCAACTGCTGAATAATCAACCGCAAATAAAGAAATTTGATAGAAGACTTCTGATCAGGTAATCTAAATTTGTAAAAACAGATGATATTGTGGTTGTTGTAGGTTGCAAATATACAAATAATATTACTCAATGTCAATACTATACATCTGTTATTCTTGTAATAATGTGATTTATAGCGTGATAATTTTATTAATTGTCAATGTTATGTAAAATAATAATTTATATATCATTGAAATAGAAACAGATCGTTCTGAAGGGGTCATTGTGGCAGGTATGTTTTTAACAATGTTTTGAACTATCTGGAACGGATTATTGAAAGGTGTTGATGATTTTTTTATACCTTCGGCGCCTGTTGGTGTCAGTGTGTTAAATCATCATGTCATCAGATCATTTACAAGGCATGCCAGGATTGCCAGACTGAAAACGATGACAGGTTGATTTTTCTCTGTGGGCCTCAGTGTCTTCTCCTTTTGACTCTGTGTAATAAAAAAAATTACACGGAGAACCACAGAGAAGTCACAGAGGACCACAGAGAAAATAAATATTGAAGCGGAATTATACCGGTAGATAATATTTGATGGACCTTTGAATCTAAATGACCCTTCCCCAGCCCTCCCCTTGAAGGGGAGGGAGTACGTTTGTCGAGGATTTCAAACGATTTCATTGACGAATGTATGATCCTTGCGGTTTCACAATGAGGACATCTCTTGTGGCTG
>CAIYJU010000170.1 GCA_903926565.1 uncultured Bacteroidales bacterium | reverse complement strand
GGAATCACAGGAAGATGGCCTCACCCATTTTGCTGAAGTTGTAATAAAAGGGACGTCAAAAGCAGATTTGCTATACAAACATAAAAACGGCACAGAACGATGGTGGACGGTCGAAGCCGTTAAACTGGATGAAAACCGGTTTCTTGGATTTACAAAAGACATTACCGACCGGAAAAATGCCATCATGGAGGTGATGAAAGCGAGGGAGGAGCTGCAATTTTTAAATCAGTACCTGATGGATGCCAGGGAAGATGAACGGGCATCGGTGGCAATGGAGATTCATGATGAGCTTGGGCAGGCCATGACAGCCATCAAGATAGACATGAATTGGGTAATGGAACATCTCGCAGACAAAGATAAGGCAGCCCAGAAATTATCGAAGATCATAGAGATGGTTAATGATACCATAAAAAAAGTTCAGCGGATATCCGCTGAATTGCGCCCCGGTTTGCTCGATGATCTCGGGCTTGCAACAGCTATTGAATGGTACTGCGGCGAATTTGAACAACGTACAGGTATTGTTTGCACCCTGAAGCTGGAAGAGGTGCCTGAAGGAGAGGAGCGTACAAACCTGGCATTGTTCAGGATATTCCAGGAGGCATTGACCAATGTGATCAGACATGCCAGGGCAACAGAGGTATCCATCGAACTTAGCTTTGGCCCGCAGGGTATTTGCATGACCATTGAAGACAATGGCGTGGGAATTCAGCAGAAAAAAATTACCGACGGGAAATCCCTGGGTTTGATTGGAATGCGTGAACGTGCAAGGCAGATCAATGGAACTGTTGAATTTTCAAAAAATGGTGTTGGAGGAACAAAAATTATTACCTTTATCCCCGCCAACCCGAGATCCTGACCTTATATGAGAATTTTGATTGCTGATGATCATGCCATCGTTCGAGAAGGTGTGAAGCAAATCCTAAAGACGTTGCCAGAAGTATGCATAATTGATGAAATAGCTGATGGCAATGAAGCCCTGTTAATGATCAGTAAAACGAATTATGATCTTGTAATCCTGGATATTTCAATGCCCGGGATGAGCGGGTTGGATATTCTTCAGAACCTTCACCACCGTAAGATGACCACCCGGGTGCTGATGCTGAGTTTTCATCCCCAGGAACAGTACGCGATCAGGGCATTTAAACTGGGCGCCTCCGGGTACCTTTCAAAAGACAGCGCGTTTGAGGAGCTGGCGACAGCCATCAGGAAAATTGCTGCCGGAGGGAAATACATCTCGACGGTTTTTGCGGAAAAACAATTTTTTTCTGATTCCGACAATGGAACCCTCACCCTTCATGATTCCCTGTCAGACAGGGAGTTCCAGGTTATGATTATGCTTGCAAAAGGCAAAACGGTGCTTGAAATAGCAACGGAAATATTTATCTCCGACAAAACTGTCAGCACATATCGTTCAAGGATCATGGAGAAAATGGGCATGAAAAAGAACACTGAGCTTACCTTTTATGCCATCAAAAATAATCTGATTGAATAGCGAATGGCCTTTTACTGATCACAAGTAAACAGGTAAACAAGGAAGCTGGCAAGCAGTCCAACCGGATCATATCAGCATTGCTTTTCAGATATTGTAAGGTATTCCCCTACAAAAAAATCATCATTTCCCCTACAGAGAATTTCTGTCCCCCCTATAGAATGGGAAGTCTGATGCAGCTATATTTACACATTCACTCAAGACCTCCCAAATGAAACTTGTAATTGCAGATGACTCTTCCCTTATGCGAGAACGAATCAAAAGCCAGGTAAGTTGTTTTACAGAGGTAACCATTGTGGGAGAGGCGAGTAATGGAAGAATTGCCATGGATATGGTGCTGGAGTTCGACCCCGATTTGATCATCCTTGACCTGCACATGCCTGAAATGGGCGGAATGGAGGTGTTAAAGAAAATACGGGAGGCAAAAATAAAGACGAAAGTATGCATCCTCACAAACTACTCCTACCCCCAATACCATGATCGTTGCATTGCCCTGGGTGCTGACTATTTTTTAAGCAAATCGGATGATTTTGAAAAAACAAATGGTATCATTAGTGGTATGATAAACGGTGTCAATTTGTGATACTATTCCCGGGCACGATGACTCAATCATTCTATTATAAGCAGGTTTTCTGTGATGGGGGACAGCGGATTACCTGGTGTACATCATAAAATACCTGAAATTTTGAAGAAGTGGCTCTTTTTCGTTTTTCTGTCGATAATGTTAACCGGCAGACTGCATTCCTCTCCAAAAGAGACCGACTCCATCGCGATTATGAAGCGGCTTGTAGCCACGAACATCCCTGCAGATACCAAACTCAGGTTCCTGAGCAAGCTTTGCGCAAATTACTGGACCATCGATGCCGACAGTGCACTTATTTACGGATGGCAGGGTTTACCGCTGATAAGGAGTAACGTACTGCCACAAAACGCCGGCAAAATTCATTTTGTTCTGGGAATGGCGTGGGAAAACAAGGGAAATTCCGACAGTGCGTTCTGGTACCTGAATAAGGCGAAAGATATTTTCCAGGGATGCCCTGACAAACACTTTTACTACCGCGTAATCGAACAGATCGGCAGCCTGTATCGCATCAACGGCCAGTATGATACAGCAGTCGTGCTGATGAACCAGGCGCTGGAGTATTTTAAAAGTTCGGGCAACAATTACCAGGTTATGTCGACACTGTTCAACATCGGCAGTGCCTACCTTGAACAGAACCGGTATAACAAGGCGCTGGAATATTACCTTGCGTCGTCGGAGTATGATACCATATTAAAGGACACGGCAGCAATGGCCACACACTGGCTGGGTATAGGCAATGTGTACAGCAGCCTTGGCGCTCTTTTCAAACCATATAATGCTGAAAAAGCAAAGAGATATTCAACTTTCGGCCAGAAGTATTACAAAGATTGTGAGAAGTATTTTCTTCAGTTAAATCACCAAACCGGAGTGTGTTTTGCATCGATGAACCTGCTTTCCTCCCTCATCGATGCCGGGATGTTGGAACAGGCTGACTCTGTATTGCATGCCGACACGGCCTGTTACGCCAGCCAGGACCCCAGGATTTCATATAGTTTCAGAATTTCCGAAGCGGAACTTCTGATAAAACAGGGAAAGAAGATGCAGGCATTTAACATGCTTCAGAAAGTTATGCGGGCACAGGGAGAGATTCTGATCCTTCCGGAATTTCATGATGCCATGCTGTTACTGGCTGGTTTATCGTGGGAACAAGGCAATCACGACAGCGCACGTGCGATTGCCGGGAGAAGTCTCAGTTGGGCGAAAGAGAATTCAGGGTGGCAGATAACCCAAAAAGCACTCGGTATGATGGCCGGATGGTATGAAAGCGAAGGTAAAGCGGATAAGGTTCTGGCATTAACAAGGGAGGCTGCCATTTATAAGGATTCCCTGTTTGCTGAAATAGGCATGGAAATTTTTGATGAGACGGAAATCAAATTCAAAAACCAGTTGCTTGAGGCGAAAGTGGTTAGTCTGGAGAGTGACCGCAAACTTCATAAATCCCAAACACTCATCATGACCTTGTCGGGAGCAATTGCGCTCCTTGTACTTTCCGGGATCATCATGTGGCTTATTGCCCGTAACAAAAATGAAAAAAGAAAACGGCGTGAATATGAGCAAAAAATGAACCTCTACGAAAGGGAGATTCAATTGAGTGAAACGGTTATGGAAAACCTGAACATGGCCATGCGGTTAAAGGAACAGGAGCTGATCTACCAAACCCTGAAGAGTGCCGATCTCAGCCAGATAAATCTGTCGATCAGGGAAAAACTTGAAGAATTCCAGCATCGTTTTCAGAAGAAGAAGGATCAGGAGGATTTCAGCAAGGCCATCCTGGAGATTAATCGCGATGCCAGACAGACGCCGCTCGGCGATTTTGAGTTGCTGTTTAGCCAGATGCATAGCGGTTTTTTTGATAAGTTACTGACAACATGTCCTTTGCTATCAAAAACGGAGTTGCATATCTGTGCACTCCTGCGGTTGAACCTCTCCTCAAAAGATATTGCGAGGGTCGTGAACCTTACAGCGGCCTCGGTAGATGTCACACGTTCACATATAAGGAAAAAACTCGGACTTGATCAAAACCAAAATCTTTCGAGCTACCTGTTGCAGACCTGATGATTCATCTTGTCAAAAATCCGGAGCAATGATTCTTAATATTTCCTTAACAAGTTATGTAACATGTAGTAAAACAGGTTAATACGATATTATTGGTTGTTAATACCATATAGGTCAGCCTAATAAAAATCCGGCTAATCAATTGGTATCCCGTGTTATAGACTGTAGTATTTAGAAATGCATAAGATTTTACAATTTAAAAAGTTGTCATTGATGTAATTACCATGATTATATTCGTCGATTATTAATTATATGTTATGGAAGATCCTGGTGATTTTCAGCAAATAATTCTCCTTGCAACGCCTGACAAACTGGTTTGCAAGCAAATGTCACTACTGCTAAACCGGGCAGGTTTTGGCCTGGTTATTACCCACAATGGTGAAGAGGCGTGCAGGATTGTAAGGGACACGAAAGTGATCAGGATTATATTACTTGACACCGACCTGCCGGTTTTGAACGGATACGAAGTGGCCAGAATGATCCGTCAGATGGGAAAGGATAAAATCGTGATCATCCTCCTGGCCTGGTTTAGCATCCAGTCTCTTGAGATGGCTCTTGCAACAGAGTGCAACGAATATATAGCCAAACCTGTTGTTGTTAATGAGTTGTATGAAATGAGCTTAAAGTGGTTGAAGGCCTCAGCCCTGGACTTGAAAAAGAATTAACACATGGTAAAGGAGATGAAAAAGAAGATTTACGGCACGCATTATCGCGTACATACGCGATAAAATGGTTGAATGTAATTAAATCGGGAAGCAATCCACCTGGCGAAAAACACATATATCAGACACTTGGTTTATAAACAGCACATAATCAGACAATTGGTTGAGCGTGTTTTCACGGCATTGATATTCAGTTCATTCCCGGTGCGGTTATTGTTTTACATGCGGGCACACGAGGTTAAGCTTCTGTATATTTTGAAGCTGAAATTATTTTTATACAACACGGTGGCTGTCTCAAAAGGAAATTTCAGATGTTTGAGACAGCCACATTTTTTTCCGCATAACAGGCGGAAGTTTTAATACAATTATGGCATTTGTTCAAAAAAGCTAATCAGAAAAAAAAGCAATATGAAAGCACAAACTTTACTCTCTTCGAAAAGGAATTTGGTGGTAGTGGTAACTTTGTTCATGGCGATGATATATAGCCAGTCCTTGTTTGCCGTAGACAGGTATTCAAAAACTGCAGGAGGAGCCTGGAATGTTACCTCGACATGGACAGCCGCGTCCGGAGGCACCATCAGTGCCTCTGTTCCTGTAGCAGGAGATGTTGTTTACATTGAAGGAGGAGCAACAGTTACAGTGCCGAGCGGTTACACTGCAGCATGTGCAACGCTGTATATTGGAACTGCCATACCAAAATCCGGAACACTGACACTTGCATCTGCAACTTCGTTGCTTAATGTTTCAGGCAATGTGGCGGTCGGTGGCACAGGAGGCACCAACCCTGATTATGCCATCGGAACGATCAACCTTTCAGGTGGGGCTATTATAACCATTGGTGGTTCGATCACACTTGGGGTAACAGATCAGAATCATAACGGCAGCTTGATTTTTAACACATCAGGCACCTCGAGTACGCTCAAAGTTGGCGGAGCTTTCACCGTTAACTACTATAATACCTTCACAGCCGGAAATGGAACCATCGAATTCAACGGGGCAGCCCAGACAGTTCCATCCATCAGCAAGCTGGGTACTTTTTTCAACCTGACATTGTCAGGTACAGGAATTAAAACCACCAATACAGTATCGTTCAATGGCACCCTCCGCATGGGAGGAACCGCCACAGCAAGTAATACGATTACTGCAGGGTCAAGTGCAAAACTTATCTACCAGGGAACCGGGCCACAAACAACCGGGCCCGAATTCGGCGCATTGGCTGGTACACCCTTGGCACGAACTTTCGGAGGAACAGGAGGTGTTACCATCAACAACACTGCCGGAGTTACGCTTGGATCCAACACAACCATCACCAATATTCTCACACTTACTGCCGGCAATCTGAATATCGTTAACAATCTGAAAATTAAATAGATAGTTTAATTATATAAATTGAATGCTAATCCCAAAAGAGCGAATCTGGATAAACCTAAATTCGCTCTTATGATTAACTTTTTGTGTG
>CAIYJU010000169.1 GCA_903926565.1 uncultured Bacteroidales bacterium | reverse complement strand
TATTGGGGCGGTGGCTACTGGGGTGGATATTATGGCGGTTCTGTTGCCACCACAGGAGGTTTCTGGACAACGGAAGCTGTGATCAACCTTACTGCAAAATTGTATGTAAAAGGTTCAAAAGATCCGCTCTGGACCGCTGAAATCAATATTCCAAACCCGAAATTTGTTGATGATGTTGCTTTTTCCGTTGCGAAAAATATTTATGCCGACTGGAAGGGACAAAATTTGATAAAATTCACTGAGAAGGCCAAATAGTTTATCATTTAACTTACTTTTATCGTTGACTTGTTTAATTTTAAACTTATTTTCAAATGAAAAACCGTTTACAAGTATGTATTTTATTGTTGACTCTGTTATTGGGAGGCGGAGTCCATGCCCAGGTGGCTGAAACCACCTCCAAAACCAGCACTCCTGCGGCAGATACCGTTAAGACAAAACCGGAAAAGGATTGCAAACAGCAAGCCATTGGCGACCTGTTCAGGAAGAAGGAAAAAGCACCGAAACCGCCAAAGAAATTCATGGCTCTCATCCTGCCCAATATCAGTTCCAATCCGTCCAACGGATTTTTACTCGGTATTGGCGGAACTTTTGGCTGGTATATGGGACCTAAGGAAAATACCAGGGTTTCATCAGCTCCTTTTACCGTTGCAGTCACTTCAAAGAAACAGCTGATCACCTTTGTGAAATCAAATATCTATACCAAGGAAGACAAATTTTTTCTGCAGGGAGACTGGAGGTTTTACATCTACAGTCAGCCAACCTATGGTTTGGGTACAAATTCACCCGATACAAGTAACCTCCCAAGTGGTTTTCACTGGGATGGTCAGGGTGGTTCCACAGATTCAGCATCCTTCCCAATGAAATACAACCTTGTGAAATTCAGTGAGATCATAAACAGAAAAATTGTTGAGAATTTTTATGCCGGGATCGGCTATCATTTGGACTATTATTATTCCATTGAGGATGAAAAACTTAGCCTGGTGGCACCAGATACCCTTTTTACACCTCATTATTTTTATTCATTTAAGAATAACTACGATGCCAAAGGATACACGGCATCGGGACTCAGCGCCAATGTGGTTTACGACAGCCGTGACAACCAGGCCAATCCCTATAAAGGTATTTACGCGAACCTCAACTACCGTTACAACTTTAAATTCCTGGGAAGTGACCAGGATGCCTCAGAACTATGGTTGGAATTCAGAACCTATGTCGGCCTTTCAAAAAAGAAACCCCGGCACCTTATTGCATTCTGGGCATTTGGTGATTTTAACCTTACGGGAGACCTGCCTTACATGACATTACCTGCCCTTGGCGGGGATCAGCGTGCACGTTCGGGCAGAGGTTATACCAACGGCCGGTATCGCGGGAAAAACCTCGTTTATGGCGAAGCTGAATGGCGCTTCCCCATCTCCCAGTGCTCTCAGATACTGGGTGGTGTAATTTTTGTAAATGCCACCACCACTGACAACCCTAACCCTGCCAGGAATGTAGCCCTTTTCCAATACATTCAACCTGCTGTCGGGTTTGGTATCAGGCTGATGGTGAACAAATATTTCAGAACAAATATCAACCTCGACTTCGCCATTGGCAATAAGTCGCAGGGATTCTATTTCTCGGGTCAGGAGACCTTCTAAACTATTTAAAAAAAAAGGTAAGTCGTAGAATTACTTTTATTACTTTTGTGTTTCGTTATTCTACGAAACACAAAACGACATGGTCCCTAAAAAGAAATATTATACTGAAGCCCAGGAAAAGATGGCCCGGTATGCCAAAGCCATGGCCCATCCGGCAAGGGTGTTCATCCTTGACTTCCTTGCCGGCAACATTGATAAATGCTGCTACAGCGGCGACATGGCCGAAGATATCCCGATTGCGCGTTCGACCCTTTCCGAACATTTGAAGGCATTGAAAGAGGCTGGCCTCATTCAGGGTGAGATAAATCCTCCTTATATTAAATATTGCATCAACAAAGAAAATTGGGAAGAGGCCAGGAAGATGTTTGAGGTTTTTTTCAGAAAGTGATCTGAGCCTTTCTGAGTTCCTGACTTAGTAATAATTAAACAAATAAAAAAAATGGAAATTAAAATTTTGGGTCCTGGTTGTGCCAAATGCAAAACACTGGATAAACTTACCCATGAAGTGGTTGAGAAAAATGGGATTAAAGCGAACATTACCAAGGTGGAAGACATTATGGAGATCATGAAATATGGCGTAATGTCAACCCCGGCCATCGTCATTGATGAAAAGGTGGTGTTGAAGGGGCGAATGCCATCTGCCGACGAACTTAAGCAATTATTAACCAAATAAAATTTCAGATATGAAACGGATTGTTGGATTGTTGATGCTTTTTACAATTGTCGCTGGCAATTATTCCTGTAACGCTGGTACCTCCTCAAAATCAGGCGGATCATCCGCAGTCGCAGGTAAAAATGTTACAGTCTACTATTTTCATTTCAACAGGCGCTGCAAGACCTGCAACAATGTTGAAAAAGTTTCGAAAGAGGCTGTTGAAAAGCAATACGCCACGCAAGTGAAAGCGAATGAAATTGCATTTAAAAGCATCAACCTTGATGAGAAGGAGGGTGAAGTGATTGGTGCAAAATATAAAATTGAAGGTCAGACCCTGATCGTAATCTCAGGGGATAAGCGTGTGGACCTTACTGACAAGGGATTCATGTATGCGAACGACAGTCCGGAAAAATTAAAAGCTGAGATAAAGAAAGCAGTGGATGGGCTTTTGAAATAGCGAAATAACGAAACAATGCAATATCTGCAAGCGATTTTAGAAAATTCCCAATATGCTGCTCTAACAGCATTTATCCTTGGGTTAATGACTGCGATCAGCCCGTGCCCGCTGGCAACAAACATTTCGGCAATTGGTTTTATCAGTCGTGACATTGAAAACCGGAGAAGGGTTTTTATCAAAGGTTTGGTTTACACACTCGGCCGCGCAGTTGCATATACAGGTTTGGGGGTAATTCTTTTCTTCGGTGCCAGTAAAATGCATGTTACCATGCTCTTCCAGGGATGGGGTGAAAAACTCCTGGGGCCATTGCTGATAATCATTGGTCTTTTGATGCTTGATTTCATAAAGATAAAATTCCCTGGGTTCTCCGGCCTGACTGAAAAAATGGGAGAACGCAGCAAGCGCAGTTATTGGGGGACTCTACTCCTGGGCATGGTCTTCGCCATGGCGTTTTGCCCATATAGCGGAGTACTCTATTTTGCCATGCTGATCCCCATGACCATAACCAGTATCAGCGGCTTGTATTTACCAGTCGTTTTTGCATTTGCTACGGGTCTGCCAGTAATCATTTTTGCATGGTTGCTGGCATATGCAGTAGGTAATGTTGGAAAACTATACAACCAGATTAAAACTTTTGAACTTTGGTTTCGCAGGGTAGTAGCAGTTGTGTTTATCCTGGTTGGCATATATTATATCGCCGTATTTTTCATCTAGCGATGTTTGACTTGTTTCAAAACACCGGGTTTTTTAGTGGCGATTTCTATAATCTCACGCCAAAACAGGCATATGCAATATGCCTGCAGGGCGCGGTAATCGTCGATGTGCGGGAGGAGTCGCTGAGCCGCTTTAAGATGTTCGGAGTGCCTGAGGTGATTTATTGTCCATTCAGCATGCTTAAGGAAACCTGTGAACATCTGCCCAAAGATAAACCGATGATTTTTGCCGATGCTGCCGGACTACATAGCAAAGAAGCTGTAAAGCTGCTTATTGAAAAAGGATTTGCCGGCAGAATAGCCAACCTGGCAGGCGGGCTGGTGGAGTGGGAGCGTGACGAATTACCTCTTGTTACTGATCAACGTGAAAAGTTATCGGGCTCCTGCATGTGCCAGCTCAGGCCAGGAAACAAAAAAGAGTGATTTTTTTTGATAAATAATTTCGTCTTTCTACGAACAACGAATGATGCGCAATAAACCCAAAATGAAATCATACAAATGGCTTTTGCCAATAATTTTCTTAGGAATCTGGATATTGATTTACTATAACCTGCAATCAATAACCAATTGGTTTATTGATGATGTTCTCAGATTACCACAAGGAAACCACCTCACCGAGGCCCTTCGGTTTTTCATCTTTGAAGTCCCCAAGGTCCTGCTTTTACTGGTTCTGATCATTTTCGTTGTGGGAATCATACGTAGTTTCTTCACTCCGGAAAGAACGCGCAAAGCACTGGAAGGCAGATCTCTTTTCACAGGTAATATAATGGCTTCTGCTTTAGGGATCGTAACTCCCTTCTGCTCGTGTTCTGCTATCCCTCTTTTTCTGGGCTTTGTTGAATCGGGAATCCCGCTGGGCGTAACCTTCTCATTCCTGATTGCAGCCCCGATGATCAATGAGGTTGCAGTGATTCTCTTATTTGGAATGTTCGGATGGAAGGTTGCCGCTATCTATGTTGGCACAGGACTGGTCATTGCCATCACGGCGGGATGGGTAATCGGCAGGCTTAAATTGGAAAAGCATGTTGAAAGCTGGGTTTATGAAGTCAAAGCAGGTCATGCTGACGGTGAGGAAGAAAAAATTCAGCTTAGTGGCAGAATAGAGGCAGGATATACTGCGGTGAAAGAAATTGTGGGTAAAGTCTGGATATATATTATCATTGGTATTGCCGTTGGAGCAGCAGCCCATGGATATGTACCCGAGAGTTTCATGGCAAACCTGATGGGAAAATCAACCTGGTATTCGGTTCCATTGTCCGTCCTGATCGGGGTTCCCCTATACTCAAACGCAGCAGGGATCATTCCCATTGTAAGTGTGTTGATTGAAAAGGGGGTTCCATTGGGAACAGCGCTTGCATTTATGATGGCTGTTATCGGCTTGTCGCTGCCCGAAATGATCATCCTGCGAAAAGTGCTTAAGATGAGGCTGCTCCTGACATTTGTTGGAGTGGTTACCGTAGGAATTGTAATCGTTGGGTATATATTTAACACCATTTATTAATCGACATTAATGTATCATGAACCGAATCACTATTCTATTCATTATATCAGTAGGAATCCTTTTATCCTGCAGCAAAGAGAAAACAGTAAAGGGCGCCGGAGATATCCAGATTCACAGTCTGAATGCAACCTTCCTTACACTCAAGGCCTGGGACACGACCGTTATCACGATGGAGGCAACCGGCTCGAACCTGCAATATGCATGGGAGGCCAACCATGGCGATTGCAAAGGGAGTGGGAAGACCATCAAATATGCTGCTGGTGAGTGCTGTGTCGGATTAAATACAATTAAATGCCGCGTTTTTAATGATACCGGAGAAGCCTCTGATACCATCATGATACGGGTGAAAACATATTATGGCCATTAAACCATAGATCCACTTTTTTACATGACAAGAATCACGATCTTATTGTTCTGTGTTTTTATTATCATCGGGAATCGTTCATTCGCCCAGTGCTGTGCATCCGGTAATCCCTTCATCAGCGATGCAGAACAACCTGCCTTGCAATCAAGGGTGCTCACATCTGCCTTAACTTACCGTTACAGTCACTCTGAGCAATTTTACCACGATGATTCTCCCAGCAATGATCTGAAATTCTCACAAACATCCAATGTCAATTACGCTGAACTTCAACTGGCATATGGAGTAACAAAATGGTTGACCGTGATGGGCGACCTTGGATACTTTTTCAACAAAACACTGCATACTGAGGGGCAGGAGCCGATGCGTGGTTATGGCTTGGGGGATGCAGCACTTTACATGAAATTCAATCTTTACAGCAGTGCAAAAGCGCGGTTTACCATTTCGCCATCCATTGGGATGAAATTTCCGATCGGGGTATTCGATCAGGAGGTTGACAATGTGAAGCTTCCAATTTCAGTACAGCCATCCTCCGGCAGTTTGAAATACCTTGCAACTGTCTTCATATCAAAGGGAATCGCAAAGAAAATGGCCCTTGCCGGATTTGTCTCCTATGAATATGCGCAGCTTATTGAATCAGAAAACTTTTATTACCAGTACGGCCAGCAATGGATCGGGGCCATTTACTTTAACTATAAAATCATTAAAAACCTCAGTCTCGACCTACAGGTTCGAAATGAAAACAGGGCGAGAGCGGCCAGGGAAAACAATGAAATTGTAGAATCTTCGGGTTATAATGTGACCTATTTCACACCCCAGTTGACCTGTTCATTCAAATACAACTGGTATCTTTCGGCTTTTGGAGATATACCGTTATATAAATATTACAATGGCATACAAATGTCGGTTGGATATGCGCTATCGCTGAGGTTGACGAAGAAAATCGATTTTATCACCATTCAGGCCCGCAGGCAGGCAAAAAAAACTGCAAGACATGATTAAATGATCTGCCGAAAAGCTGCCTCAATACAGG
>CAIYJU010000168.1 GCA_903926565.1 uncultured Bacteroidales bacterium | reverse complement strand
TTTCCCAAAACCATATTTGATGGTAAAACCTCTAAAATTTAGTGCCCTGCTAATCGGCGAACTTAATGTCCTTGATGTTGAGTTGAAGGTTCACTGCGCCGTTCCACTCATTTTCTTCGATGTGGTAGCAGATGTTGAATGGAATCTGTTTTTCGATCAACCCAAACCGCTCACCCTGCTGGAAGGCGATGGCAGAAAAGGGCCCGCCGGCGATATCGGGATGTACCACGGAAAGTTTCAGGTGATTTTTTCCGACAATTCTCGATCCGCCTGCATCCATCACCCCTTTGGTCATGAATATGGGAGCCATGTTGCCCGGCCCGAACGGGGCAAATTGCTTCAGGATGCCATAAAACCTTGAATTGATGGAATTCAATGGGAGCTCGGCATCCACATCCAGGACGGGAACTAAATCCACCCCTTGCAGGCGATCCTGAACCGCCTGTTCAAACCTCTCCCTGAAGGCTTCAAGATTCTCAGGCTTGAGCGAAAGTCCGGCAGCAAATTTATGCCCGCCAAAATGCTCCAGGAGGTCGCTACAGGAGTCCACCGCTTCATAAATGTCAAAATCACGCACACTGCGCGCCGACCCGGTGATCAGTCCGTTGGAAAGGGTCAGCACAATCGTGGGCCGGTAGTACGTTTCGGTAAGCCTGGATGCCACAATGCCGATCACGCCTTTGTGCCAGTCGGGGTGATAGATCACCGTTGATTTTGCCGACTTGAGTACTGCATCGGCACCAATCATCCCAAGAGCCTGCAGGGTGGCAAAAGAGTCGAGTGTCTTACGTTCGGTGTTGTGGGCGTTGATCTGCACGGCAACCTGTTTGGCATCTTCCAGGTCTTTGGTAATGAGCAGCCTGACGGAGTTTTTACCACTCTCGATCCTTCCGGCGGCATTGATGCGTGGCCCGATCATGAAAACGAGGTCGGTGATGGTCAGTTCCCGGATGAAGACACATCCGCCCTGGCCGTCATCGTTTTTCATCATGGCCGAATAGCGGAGCAATGCTTCCAGCCCCGGCCTGGGACGGGTGTTGATCAGTTTAAGTCCGAAATAGGCAAGTATGCGGTTTTCCCCTGTAATATCTACAATATCGGAAGCAATGCTGATCGCAACCAGGTCGAGGTATTGGGTCAGGTTTTCAAACGGCAGGTTGTTTTGCTGCGAATAGGCCTGGATCAGTTTAAAGCCGATGCCGCAACCCGACAGCTCTTTATAGGGGTAAGGACAATCGTTTTGTTTTGGGTCAAGAACGGCCACAGCTGCAGGAATCTCAGCTCCCGGCCGGTGATGGTCGCATATGATGAAATCGATGCCTTTCGATGATGCGTAGGCAACTTTCTCAACCGCTTTAATTCCGCAGTCGAGGGCAATGATCAGTTTTACATTGGTGGAGGCTGCAAAATCAATTCCTTTGATGGAGATGCCATATCCTTCGTCGTACCTGTCGGGAATGTAAAAATCCATGTGCGGGTGAAAACTGTGCAGAAACGTATAAACCAGGGATACCGCGGATGTGCCATCCACATCATAATCGCCGTAAACCATGATCATCTCCTTGTTTTCAATGGCACGGGTGATCCGGTCGATGGCCTTGTCCATATCCTTCATCAGGAACGGATCAAAGAGATGATCGAGGGAGGGTCTGAAAAAGGTCTTTGCCTCATCGAAAGTCGTAATCCCGCGCTGTACAAGAAGGTTGGCCAATGAATGATCAATGCCCAGCTCTTTTGATATCGCTTTAATATTTTCGGGATCCCCCGGTGGTTTCAGCACCCAACACTTATCCATCTTAATATATCTTATGGCTAAATTACGAATATTTACCGAATTAGCAAAAATCCGATGATAAAATATGAACCCAATAGAAATTGAGAACATTCCGCATGTCCGCCTGTTAATTCCTAAAACTCCGCATTCTTCGGTGTTCTGGGGAAGGGGATCACGTCCCGGATATTCGACATCCCGGTGACAAAGAGGATTAGGCGTTCAAAGCCCAGTCCGAATCCGGCGTGGGGTGCGGTGCCGAATTTACGGGTATCGAGATACCACCAGACATCTTTTTCGGGGATGTTCATTTCATGAATCCGGGTAAGCAACGCTTCGAGATTTTCTTCACGCTGGCTTCCGCCGATGATCTCGCCGATTTTCGGGAAAAGGACATCCATGGCACGGACTGTTTTGCCGTCTTCGTTCATCTTCATGTAGAAGGCCTTGATATCTTTGGGATAGCCGGTGAGGATAACCGGCTTGCCAAAATGTTTCTCCACGAGATAGCGTTCATGCTCGGCCTGGAGGTCGGTTCCCCAGCTCACGGGAAACTCCCAGTTCTGGCCGGAAGCCATGAGGATATCGACAGCTTCTGTATAGGTCAGGCGTTCAAATTTATCGCTGATAACTTCTTTTAATCTGGCTATCAACTCGTTGTCATACATTTTATTAAGAAACTCGAGGTCTTCGTAGCAATTGTCGAGCGCATATTGCATGAGGTATTTCAGAAAATCCTCCGCTAGGTCCATATCGTCGTGGATATCATAGAACGCCATCTCGGGTTCGATCATCCAGAACTCTGCAAGGTGCCTCGGCGTGTTGGAATTCTCAGCCCTGAAGGTTGGGCCGAACGTGTAGACCAGCGAAAGCGCCATGGCGCCGAGTTCAGCCTCAAGCTGCCCGCTCACGGTGAGTTTGGTCTCTTTCCCGAAGAAGTCCTGGCTGTAATCCACATGTCCGTTCTCCAACAGCGGCGGGTTTTTATCATCAAGCGTTGTTACGCGAAACATTGCCCCTGCGCCTTCTGCATCGGAACCTGTAATGATGGGTGCATGGATGTAGAAAAATCCATGGTCGTTGTAATATTTATGAATGGCAAATGCCATGGCATGACGGATGCGCAGAACGGCGCCGAATGTGTTGGTGCGCGGCCTGAGATGGGCGATTTCCCGCAGGAATTCAAGGCTGTGCCCCTTCTTTTGCAAGGGATAGGTTTCCGGATCGGCGGTACCATACACTTCGATATGGGTCGCCTGAATTTCAACGCTTTGGCCTTGTCCCTGCGACTCCACGAGGATGCCTTTCACGGCAATGCAACTTCCCGTGGTAACCAGCTTCAGCAAATCATCACTGAAATTTGCCACCTCTGCAACGATCTGGATATGATGAATCACCGAGCCGTCATTGAGCTCGATAAAGTTAATATTCTTA
>CAIYJU010000167.1 GCA_903926565.1 uncultured Bacteroidales bacterium | reverse complement strand
CTCAGACCCGTGATGATCGGCAAGTCGATCGCCTCGCCCGCGTCCGCCGCCTTGAAGACGAACCCGCCGCGATCCACAAGCAGCAGCTTTCATACAGTTTTTTCCTGAAACTTTAGTACTTTTGTAAACTGGTTTAAATAAGAATAGCACACCGGTGTGCAACAGCCTTTCAGATTTTAATTGAATCCAATAAAGATGCCATCTTCAGGAAAAAACAACCATCACGGTAAAACACCACAGGACCGCTCCTTTCAGGAGTTTCTTGCTGAGTTGCAGAAACGGATGCAGAACGTGTTCAGAAAACAGGTTGACCCCGACCGGCAAACTCTTCCAAGAGGAATCCCTGAAGGTGTTCTGAATGAAATCATGCCACTAAACCCCCTTTCTGTCTGCATACCGGTTGAATATGGTGGAAGGGGAGGACGGATTGATGAAATTCTGGCAATGCTTTCTGCCGCATCGTATGAATCCCTCGCACTTTCACTCACCCTTGGAATTAATTCAGGTTTGTTCATCCAGCCAGTTGTGAAATACGCCCAGGAAGGCGTGAAAGGTGATATTTTCAGGCGGTTCATGAATGAAAGAAACATGGGAGGGCTGATGATCACTGAGCCTGACTTTGGTACAGATGCACTTGGCATGCAAACAGGTTTCTCTGTTGAAGGAGATCATTTTCATCTGCGGGGGACCAAGCATTGGGCCGGATTAACCGGTGCGGCGGATTACTGGCTCCTGACTGCACGCGAAATGGGGGTAAATGGTGAACTCAAGCGTGACATCGATTTTTTCATATGCGACACCACGCTGCCCGGGCAGCAGATCAGGGTGGAAGAACTTTTTGACAACCTGGGCCTGCATCAGATTCCTTATGGCCGTAACCTGCTAGATGTTCGTATTCCCGCCTCTCACCGGCTTGTGCCAAAAACAACCGGCATCAAACTGCTGCTTGACTTGTTGCATCGCAGCCGCCTGCATTTTCCCGGGATGGCACTTGGTTTTATCCAGCGGATGATGGATGAGGCCTTTGAACACTGCAGGCAACGGTATGCGGGCGGACAGAGCCTGATTCATTATGACCAGGTACAACAACGGCTCGCAAGACTTCAGGCTTCGTTCACAACTGCGTCTGCAATGTGTGCCTATAGCAGTCATAAGGCAGGTCTGGAGCATGACCTGTCGGCAAGTGGAATGGTGGCCAATTCCATGAAAAGTTTTGTAACCGATCTGATGCAGGAGGCTGCTCAATCGCTTGTTCAATTAACAGGGGCTAAAGCATACAGGTTTAGTCATATAGGCGGCAGGGGAATTGTTGACAGCCGGCCATTCCAGATATTTGAAGGCTCCAATGATATGCTGTATGCCCAGGTGGGTGAGGGACTCATTAAGCGAATGAAAAAAGTCAGGGAGTACAATCTTTTTGGTTTTCTTAAACACTACCGGCACACTGAACATGCGGCAAAAGGATTGCAGAGTTTGCTGGAGTTTGAGTTAACAACACAGCTTCCCCAGCGTAAATTGGTGGAACTGGGGAAGGTGATGAGCAGGATTGTTTCGATGGAAATGGTGATTGCCTTGTCTTCCAGGGGTTTCAGGCAGGACCTTATTGACAATGCCCTGATTGAACTCAGGCACGATATCTCTGGTTTACTTGGTGCATTCAACTCGCAGTTTTTGCCCGCAATTGTGGATGATTATAATGACCATAGTTCCTGGTTTGCCTTGTAATTTCAGACCCTTTTAATTCAAACCCAATATTCCGGATTGTTTGCCTCTGCGGTCCTCTGCGTTTTAACTCTGCGGCTCTTTGCGGTTATTTTTTTAACGCAGAGAACCGCAAAGAAGGCGCAAAGAACCGCAATGCAAAAAAAAAGGCCATCTTTTCAGACGGCCTTTAACCAGTAGTTACTACTTTGAACTTTTATTTTCCACCGATCGGTAACATATAGTTGATTCCGAAATTTACTCCTCCATAAATGTTATGGGAAGGATTATAATCATAATCAGTATTTTTCAATGGGTTCTGCCAATCTGTAGCGTTGATATCAGTGAGACCGTACGCCATAGTTAATCCAACGTTTAAAAAGAGGTTGGTTGCAACATGAATGTCAACACCAAGATCGAACCTGGCCATGACATGAAAGGAGTTGAACCTGTCTGTGATTGTTTCTTCTCCAATTTTCACAGGTTTATTGGCAACAGTGATATAATCATCATATGATAAATCCTGTTTGGTATAAACCTGTTTGGCTGAAAGCAAAAAATTAAACTGAGGGCCGACCATAAAATAGAATCTTGCAACTTCGCCATTCGACTGGTACTTAAACATCAACGGAATCTGAAGATAGTTAAGTTTAATATTCCTGGCATATTTATAATTTGTATCATTTTCCATCCGCGTATCAGCGTATTTCTGACCTAATTTTGCAAAACCGATTTCCAGCTTAAGACCTAAATTTTTATTAAAATCGAATCCAACGTTCACATTACCAGATCCGCCAAAAGTAACCGCATAATCCATTTCAAACGGAAGTCCGTAATTATTTTGATTGGTGATCACTGAACTGAGGCCGGTTCCGGCCAGACCGAAATACAATTGTTTTTGAGCCTGCAGCGAGCCTGCGAAAACAAATAAAGTAACAATGATTGAGGCAATGAACGATTTTTTCATGTAGGATAGGTTTTAGAGATTTGCTGCAAACTTAGGAAAATTGTATTAATATTTAACAATCTTTCTAACAAGGGTGCCGGATTCCGTTATTATTGTTATGAAATACATCCCGGCAGGTAATCTGTTCAAATCCATGGGAATGGTTG
>CAIYJU010000166.1 GCA_903926565.1 uncultured Bacteroidales bacterium | reverse complement strand
TTGCCGGAAGCGAGGCAGAAACAATAAAACTGATAAAATCAAATTAATCCAGAAACAGAAAATCCCGAGAAAGCGGGATTTTCTGTTTTAGAACATACCCGACATCAGTTCTTTTGCTGTCAGTCCGGAGAAATAGTCATCAATATTAAACTGCTCCAGGGCGGTGAGAATGGCGGTTTCATTGTGTCCGATTCCGGTAAGTGCTGCTTCGATATCTCCCGTGTCGTAGCGGTTGAAGTAATCCCCAAAAATTTTAATATGCCTGATCATGCCATTTAATACATCAAGATCGAATTCGATGGTGCCACTTTTTTCAGTACGAACCACTTTTCTGAAATTGTAGTTGGGGGAATATCCGAAATTCCATTCCCAGGTGTTGTATTTTGTCCGGACGAGTTCCCTGATATTAAGGTGATCCTCAGAAGAGAGTTCGGTTATTCGTGAGTCAGGATATTTTCCGGCAATATGATCATGAATGAGAGTTGCGAACTGCATGACATCCATCTGGATTCCCAGGTGGTCACTGATGTTTGTCACCCTGCTGCGTACTGATTTCACGGCCTTATCCTGGAACTTTAACGGATCAGCATTCAGGGCATCAGCCAGGTTGGGCATGTGTGAAGAGAAGAGGAGTGTTCCATGGTGAAGGACCCTGTTTTTCCAGATGTGTTCGGCATTCCCGGAGAATTTTCTGCCATCGATGGTGAGGTCATTCCTTCCTTCAAACCTTGCATTGATGCCCAGATTTTGTAATACTTCCAGGATCGGTTCAGTATATTTTCTGAAGTCGATCAGGCTTTCAGTCTTACCTGATTGAATAAAGGTGAAGTTAAGATTACCCAGGTCGTGAAATACAGCGCCGCCTCCGCTAAGTCTTCGAACAACAGGAATGTTGTTATTTTTAACATATTCAATATTTATTTCGGCCAGGGTATTCTGATGTTTTCCCACAATGATGCTGGGTGAGTTTCTCCAAAGCATGAAGGTGTCGTCAGTGAAATTTTTCAGGACATATTCTTCAGTTGCCAGATTAAAGAAAGGATCAGTATTATGTCTTTTGATTATGAGCATCTCCGGATAATTTTAGAGCAAAATTAGGGCTTTCTAGCCAATAGGTGTTTATCTTTGCATTCATTTTTTAAAGATGATCAATAAACTGACCTTATGAATTATTTGACCTATCTTGTATTTCGTGCGTTTGTTTTCATGTTCCGGTTTATACCATTTCGTTTGCTGTTCGGGTTGGCAGACCTTGTTTTTTACCTTGTATATCATATTGTCGGTTATAGAAAACAAGTTGTTTATGACAATCTCAGGAATTCTTTTCCGGAGAAATCGCAACCTGAAATAGAGGCTATTGCGAAGAAATTCTACCATCATTTTGCAGACATGCTCATTGAAAGTTTAAAAGCATTTACAATGAGTGAAGATGATGTAATCAGGCGATATAAATTTACCAACACGGATGTTCCGGATGGCTTTTATAAACAAGGTCTGCCGGTAATTTGTGTTGCCGGGCATTACGGGAATTGGGAGTGGGCAGGAATTGCAGCCGGGAAACAAATGCTGCACAAACCTGTAGGGTTTTACAAACCACTATCCAACATATATATTGACGGTTATATTCAAAAGACCAGGGTTCGTGGCAGGTCAAGGTTGGCCCCTATAACAAAAACTGCCGAAACATTTAAAACAGACTGGGGCGAACCCGCCATTTTTTATATGGTTGCAGACCAGAGTCCGTCAAGTGCACGGCTCGCATACTGGGTTGATTTTCTGCACCAGGAAACCGCTGTTCTTCACGGTCCTGAAAAATATGCCAGGGTACATTCCTTTCCTGTGGTTTTTGCCTATGTGAAAAAGGTAAAACGCGGATATTATACCATCGATTTTAAACTGCTGGAAGCTGAACCACAGCACACAAAAACAGGTGAAATAACCGGCAGGTTCATGCAAATGCTGGAGGAAGTCATCAATGAGCATCCCGAATACTATCTCTGGTCGCACCGCAGATGGAAACTGAAGCGACCGAACAGTTAATTAGTTACAACAGCCCGCCATTCTGATAGATCGCCATTTGTGCAGCATAAAATTTATCGGTCTGCACTGTTTTTCCATTTCTCAGGTTTGTCAGGTTCCCGCTTGCAAAATCTACCTTAATCCTGTCTCCATGCTGAATTTCTGCCTGGGTGAGAATCTCTGGTTTATAGGTTAAGATTGGCAAGGCAGCATTGATGGCATTGCGTTCATAAATTGCCCCGTAAGATTCTGCCAGGATGCAACTTATTCCAAGTGACAGGAAACAATCGACCGCCTGCTGGCGTGAACTTCCTGCTCCGAAATTTTTGAGGGTGATCACAATGTCGCCCGGCCTGGATTTTTTAGCGAAATCTTCAAATCCTTTCAGGTTATCAAATGCATACTGCCCCATTTCTTTGATATCGGTAATGGTCAGATAACGGTTGTGGAAGATCATATCCGTATCAATGTCATCTTTCGGAATAATCCAGACTGTGCCTTCAACCACTGTTGGCTTAACCTGCTTAACCTTTTCGTCGCGTACCACATGTTTCGTGTCGCGATTGCCTGTTGCATGAAAAAGTGCCGGCTGGTCAGGAATCATATCAGGTGTTGTAATAAATCCTGCGATGGCAGAAGCAGCCACCACGGCCGGAGAAGCAAGATAAACAAAACCTTTTCCCTGCTTTCCTTCAAAATTGCGGTTTCCGGTGCTGATGGTCACTTCGCCCGGTCCGTTTTGTCCTACCTGTCCCGCCGCGCAACCCGCGCAACCCGCATTTGAAACCATCACTCCGGCTTCTTTAAAAGTCTGAATGATCCCTTCCTGCATGGCCTGAGTCCAGATGGCATCAGTTGACGGAACGATTTTAAGCACAACACCCGGAGCTACTTTGCGTCCTTTCAGTACAGATGCAGCGGCGCGCAGGTCTTCGATACGCCCGTTTGTACAGCTGCCAATAAATCCTGAATCGATCTTCTGGTTGCGAACGGATTCGATGGATGCATCATCATGCGGATGTCCGGGTTTTGCAACCATCGGAACAAAATTGCCGAGGTCGATATCGAAGGTTTTTTCATAAACCGCTGCCGGACTGGCCTCGATGGCCGGATAGTCTTTCCCGGTGATTTGCTTTAACTCCTGAAGCAGGGCAGGGGAGGTGGGAAATAAAATAATAATTGCCCCCATCTCCGTACCCATCGACGCAATGGTAATACGATCGGCAAGTGTGAATTTTTCAGTTTCAGGGCCATAAATCTCAACAGAATACCCAAGTAATTTGTTCGCCCCGAAAATTGATAAAAGATTTAAAACTACATCTTTGGCTGTCACACCCTGTGGCCTTATTCCGGTAAGATTGATCTTTACCGAGGCAGGAACTTTAAACCATACTGCGCCTTTTGCCCAGGCTGCTGCAATATCCTGATCGCCCATTCCTTGTCCGAAGGCTGCAATGGCTCCCATGATGTTTGCATGTGAGTCGGTGGAGACGAAGGTGCTTCCGGGCCAGGTCAGGCCATTGTCGATGGCCAGGTGTGTTCCGATGCCTGCATCGACATCAAACACCTTAATGCCGTTTTCGCGGGCATATTGCCTGCAATAGTGTTGGTTTGCCGCGTATTTCTGATCTGAACCACCTGGATTACAGTCAAAAGTGAAGATTGTTTTTGTTGAGTCAGCGATAGTCAACCCGTTATCAAGCAGGTTTTTTACGACATTGGCTCCGCCAAAGTCACGTGCAGCGCGTGTATCGATGAACACATCAACAATGTCGCCTGGCTTTACCGATGGCAGATTGCTGTGCGCAGCAATGATTTTTTCAATGATTGTCATGGTTTTTGGGTTAGTTTAACAATGCAAACAATGCAAACAATGCAGACAAAGTGTTTTGGCTGTCTTATTTCAACCGATCTCTGAATGGTTCAAACGTCATGAAATCAGCATGATGCACGATATATGCCTCGGTGGTTCGCTTCACCATATCTCCTTCTCCCGCATGGGTTGCAATGATATGGCACACTTCTGCAGGTACGCCGCATTGCTCAGCCAGGGAGACTCCCGAAAATGGATGACGCAGATACTTTCCATATTTTCCCTGGAATGATTTTCCGTTTGCATCCATTTCATATTCCAGTAATTTACCAACATCAGCCAGGATAGCACCAGCAATCAACACATCCATATTGACGGGAAGGTCATTTGTGAAAAATTCGTTCATCTTGTTCCCGGCGTCGCGGGCAACATGGACCACACACCGTTTATGAGCCATGAATGAAACTTTCATGTCGGGTCCGGCGAGCAGGGTGAATGGAATTTTTTGGAGATCTTCGGGTGTCAGAACACTTCTCTCAAGTGCCAGTTCCCATGTTTTTGCAGTTTTTTCACGAAGGCCGGGATCCTGGATCCACATTAACTCGGGCCAGAGGGAGATTATTTCTTGTGTCATGGTTCTATAATTTAGCAATAATTGCATCCGCCATCTGCTGGGTGGTTGCAGCACCTTTGCTGAACGCATCCGGTGTGCCGGAAAGTTTCATCATGTCGTAAGTCATGACTTTACCTTCTTCTACAACTGCCTTAACTGCTGCGGTAATTTTAGCTGCGAGTTCCATCTCCCCGAGGTGTTCGAGCATCATTACTCCGGAGAGGATCATGGCTGTCGGATTTACGATGGAAGGATTGAATTCGGCATACTTCGGAGCGGATCCATGGGTGGGCTCAAATACGGCAATTTCAGGGCCGATGTTGGCGCTGCATGCGAATCCAAGACCTCCGATTAACCCTGCAAAACCATCAGAAACGATATCACCGAACATGTTACCTGCCACCATTACGTGATAGGTTTCCGGATTTTTTGTAAGCCACATCATCTGGGCATCAATATTGGTGTCCTGCACCTTGATCCCCGGATATTCATTTTTGGCCATTTCCTGTGCCATTTTAAGCATCATGCCTGATGTTTCACGGATCACATTGGGTTTTTCGCAAACTGTAACTGTGTTGAATCCACGGGCTTTGGCATATTCAAAGGCTGCTTTCAGGATGCGCCCGGTGTATTTTTTTGTGAAGATCCTTGTAGATACTGCCAGTTCGGGACGCGGGCACCAGGCAAAGTTGTCTCTGAATTTTTTATGGGTCATCAGGGCGTCATACACCTGATCGGAAGGATTGGACCATTCCACACCACCATATAAACACTCTGTATTCTGCCTGAAGATCATCGTGTCGATAATGGGTTCTTCAATAACCCCTCCAAACCCGCGACGGATAAAATTGAGCGGGTTGCCTTTAAAGGTTTTACAGGGCCTCATGCAGATATCAAGGTCGTATTTCTGCCTCATCGATACGATCGGACTGTAATAAACGAATCCTTTGTCTTTCAATTCAGGAGCCAGTTCAGCTTCTGTTTTATCCTTGGGTTTGGAAGTTATAGCGCCGAAAAGGCCGATTTTGTGTTGCTCCAGTAATTTCTGAGTGCGTTCAGGAAACGGATCGCCTTCCTTGCACCAGAATTCCCAGCCGATATCGCCATGCACGTATTCAGCCTCAAAACCAGCAGCATCCAAAACACGGATGGCCTCATCAAGTACGACTTTTCCGATGCCATCACCAGGCATCGCAACGATTGTTCTTTTTGCCATAATCAGATTGTTTGTTTGTAGTTAATTAATTAACAAATAGTGGCCAAAGATACAACACCAGGAGAAATTGACAAAGCCGTATTTGCATTATTTTAGCATTTTATTAAAACACTAATCATTACTTTTGCAGAATTATCGCGATGGCCCTTGCGTTGCAGGAGACCATGTGTGATGAAGCAAAATGTGAATCAGGTAGCGGGGTAAGTTAAAAATAAGTTGTCATTGGTTGAAAAAGCATCTTAAAAATCCAATTTTTAAAATTATTTCGCAGGTTGCCGATGAAATGCACGTGAGAGCATTTGTCATTGGTGGTTTTGTGCGCGATCTGCTGCTCGACCGCGACAACAAGCAGGATATCGATATTGTTGTTTTGGGCAGTGGCATTGATTTTGCGCACCAGGTTGCTGCAAAGACCGGGGGTGATACTCCCGTGAAATTTTTTAAGAATTTCGGTACAGCCATGCTGAATTTTCATGGATGGAAGATTGAATTTGTCGGGGCACGAAAGGAATCATACCGGCGCAACTCCCGCAAACCCATCGTGGAGGATGGAACACTTGAGGATGACCAGAACCGCCGCGATTTCACCATCAATGCCATGGCTATTGATCTGACGAAGGAAAATTACGGCAAACTGATTGACCCGTTTAACGGGATATCTGACCTGCAGGAAAAAATCATACGGACCCCGCAGAATCCCGATGTCACATTCTCAGACGATCCATTGCGCATGATGCGTGCCATCCGGTTTGCCACCCAACTGAATTTCACCATCGAACCCGCCTGCATTGAAGCCATAACCCGAAATGCCGGGCGGATCTCAATCGTATCCATGGAGCGGATTTCGGATGAATTCAATATGATTATTCTTGCAAAGAGACCTTCGAAAGGATTTTTAATGTTGGATGAAACCTGCCTGCTTAAACTCATTTTTCCTGAATTTTGTGATCTCAAAGGATCTGAAATGATCGAAGGAAAAGGTCATAAGGATAATTTTTACCATACCCTTGCCGTGCTTGATAATGTTGCCGCAGTTTCAGAGGATCTCTGGCTCCGGTGGGCTGCGATTTTGCATGATATTGCGAAACCGCTCACCAAAAAGTATATCCAGGGAACGGGGTGGACATTCCATGCGCATGAATTCAGGGGTGCCAAAATGGTTCATTCAATTTTCAAAAAGCTTAAATTACCGCTCAATGACAAGATGCATTATGTTGAAAAACTTGTTTTGCTCCACCTCAGGCCAATCGTACTGGCTGAAGATGTAGTAACAGATTCAGCGGTACGCAGGTTGCTTTTTGAGGCAGGTGATGACATTGATGATCTCATGCTTCTTTGTAATGCTGATATAACTTCGAAAAATCCGAATAAAGTCAAGCGGTTTATCTCAAATTTTGAAATTGTCCGTCAGAAATTAAAAGAGATTGAAGAGAAAGATCAGCTTCGAAACTGGCAACCTCCCATCAGCGGTGAGGTAATCATGCAAACATTTGGCATTCCGCCATCAAAGGCCGTTGGCCTTATCAAGGATGCAATCACAGAAGCCATCCTGGAAGGGGAGATCCCAAACAACTTTGATGCCGCCTTTATGAGAATGATAGAGGAAGGAGAAAAACTTGGGTTGCATAAAGCAAACAGTTAATCCTTTTTTTACATTTTGTTTCGCGGAATTTTATATTTTTGAACCGGATTTATAGTGGAACAACCATGTTGATTTATCGTTTTAGAATAACATGCGAAGAGCATGACCCATTTCTCAGAGAAATAGAAATTCAACCGAATCAAACTTTCCTTGATTTTCATCATATACTCTTGGATTCAAGTGAGTTGCTTCATTGTGAGCGATCTTCGTTTTTTATGACTGATAAAAAGTATAAAAAAGATAAGGAGATTTCACTGAAAGCTGAGAAACGCCAGGTGAGAAAATATGATGAAGATCTTGACCAGGTTGTCACGGATACAGTGTCACTACCCCTGATGAAGACTGAGAAATTGAAACATTATATCGAGGATCCCCACCAAAAGATGATTTATGAATTTGTCGGGCGCGATATTTTTTCATTTCATATTGAATTGTTCAAAATTTTCCCATCCGACGGCGTCCCATCGTTTCCAAGGTGTATAAAGCGGGCAGGTGAATTGCCGAAGAAAGCGGAGCAACCCACTCCGGTTGCCGGAGTAACGCCGGTGGCGCCAAGGGTGGTCATCCCGAAGGTACCGCTTCCGAAACTTCAGGAACTGGTCAAATTTGACGATATTGTTGAAGATGAAGAGGAGCTGGCGGCTATTGAAGACGAGCTGGAAATACTCATTGAAGATTCTTCTGAGGAAGCTGTTTTAGAAACATCCGGAGGTGATGACCACGGGGTCGATGATTTTCTCTATGGAGAACATGAGGAATCGGAAGAGGATGATAAACTCGATCACCTGGAGGATTATGAAGATATAGAGAGCCTGGATAAGCGAATCTCAGGCTTTGACCGCGATTCAGATGACTATTGATGACCGGTTGCTTGTTATTGTAGCAGGTCCGACCGCAGTTGGTAAAACCGCGATTGGCATTGCACTTGCCGGAAAATATCATACAGAAATCCTCTCTGCCGATTCCCGGCAATTTTACCGGGAAATGAATATAGGTACAGCTGCTCCTTCCAACGAGGAGTTATCCCTGGCTCCACATCACTTTGTTCATCACCTGTCGATCCGGGATTCCTATAATGTCTCTGAATTCGAGAAAGATGCACTTGCGTTACTGGATGTCCTGTTCCAAAAACATCACATGGTCATCATGGCCGGAGGTTCTGGTTTGTATATTGATGCGGTGTGCCGGGGTATTGACACGCTGCCTGATCCGGATCCGCAACTTCGCAGAAAATTAAAAGAGACCTTTAACAAATCAGGTGTTGCAGCACTGGTCGAAGAACTGACAATCCTTGATCCTGAATATGCAATGCAGGTTGATCGTTCAAACCCGGCAAGGCTCATGCGGGCAATTGAAATCTGCCGAATCACAGGAATGCCATATTCTGGGATGAGAACAAATACACCGAAGAAGCGAAATTTCAGAATATTAAAAATCGGTCTTGAACTTCCCCGTGAGCAACTTTACGCGCGGATCAACAGCAGGGTGGATGCCATGATGCAGAACGGGTTATTCAATGAGGCGCTGGAGTTGTATCCTTTCCGACACCTGAATGCGCTCAATACAGTAGGCTACAAGGAGCTGTTTGATCATTTTGCAGGCCTCACTTCCCTTAACTTTGCCGTTGATAAAATCAAAGTTCATAGCCGGAGATATGCAAAGCGACAGTTGACCTGGTTTAAGAAAGACCAGGAATACCACTGGTTTATGCCCCATGAAATCGAACGGATCATAGAACAAATTCCAATAATACCAGTTAACTTATAGAAACTTCTATCGATATGGCAATGAATACAATTATGGCTTTTTAAATTTGTTTTCAATTGCCAGTGCTTTCCGTAAGATAATAATAAACAATTTTTACACAGAGGGACACAGAGAAGACACAGAGAATCGTAAAGAAATAGTTTTGATTTTTATACAGATTTTTTTACCACTCAGGCACTAAGGGCACTTAGAACCACTAAGACGATTCAACCTTAACCTGCCAGATTCTTTTTTCTTAGTGTTCCTGAGTGCCCTGAGTGCCTCAGTGGTTCTAAAGCGCATAATTAATAAAGGGATGGCTCCACTTAATCATTTTTTATTTTATGATAATCAACCAACCCTTCTGACGGTGATGATATGATTTTAGCAATATTCAACCCCTCCTTATACGCCAGGTCAATAAGGAATTCCTTGTAGCAAGATGCAATTGATCCGATAAAGCCGATGGCTGTTGATTGATAATTTTCATATTTCCTGATATGCGCTTCAAAAAATGCCTTGAAGGATTGAACCAGTAAAGATTGAACGAAGGGATGTTCACGGTTCGGGCTCAGGAAATGGCTGAAGGATGCCAGGAATTTATTTGGGGATGGTTTGTTGTATAAGGAGTTAAGAATGTCTTCGAGCGAGTAGTGATATTGCCTGTCGAAGGCCTGTCGAAGGTCGGCGGGAAGCTCTTTTTTCAGGTATGCAGCCATGAAATTTTTGCCCAGGTAAGAGCCTGCTCCTTCATCGCCAAAGAGATAACCCAGGGAATCAATTGTTGAATGGCTGATTATGCCATCATAGTAGCATGAGTTGCAGCCGGTACCTAAAATACAGGCAATCCCGGCGTTGTGGCCGAACAACGCCCGTCCGGCACCAAGTATGTCGTGGTATACGAAGATCCGTGCATTGCCAAATGAAGCCTTAAGCGCACTGCTGATCATCAAGTTATTATGATCTGTAGAGCAGCCGGCTCCGTAGAAATGAATTTCATCAATTTGAAAATCTGACAGATATGGAGACAGGTCACTTTTAATGACCTTCCCAATACTTTCAGAACTGTGAAAATATGGGTTTAACCCGCATGTTGCATGAGTACTGATAACAGTATCCCTGTCCAGCACGATCCATGAAGTTTTTGTTGAGCCGCTATCCGCTATAAGCTTCATTGTATTGAATTAATTTAATGAACGCAATATTTAGACTGTTTAAAAATGTTTTTATTAATCCCT
>CAIYJU010000165.1 GCA_903926565.1 uncultured Bacteroidales bacterium | reverse complement strand
CCCACGCAGAAAGTAACCAATGCAGATAATCAGTTAGTTACAGTTGTGAGGTACAAATAGGGTACAAAAAATGACATAAAAATCATTAAAAAACTTCAATTTTTGTTTTTGATAAAATCACTGAAACCTTTGTCCTTATTGTTATATGTATCATGTGTATGTATATAAATATTGACACAGTTAAAAGTGCGAAACCAATAATTATTCATCAGCCAAGGTCATTTCTGGATAAAATTTCCTTGATGATTTGAACAGTAAATTTGTAATTTTTCCGGTCTTCATCACAATGTGTGATAATAGGGTATTTGGGATTCCGGGTTTCAATACGGATTATTGTATGACTCTTTCCGTTGCTAACAAATTTCTGCTTAAGAATATCCTCCGGAAGCCCACTTTGCAGGGCAAAGTACTTCGCTTCCTCCAATGCATATGTTTCAGCGAAGTGGTGGTGTTCTTGCACAGTTCCTGTTATTTTCCCGGAAAATGAAAACAAGCTGAAGGTAATGGAACCGATTGATAATTCAGCTAGTCCGTACTTTTCTTTTATATTATCAAGTGCTGATTGAATTTCTGCACTGAGTGAAGCCATTTCCGGATGGCCAAAATTTTGAATATGAGTCTCCATGTTATATCATGCAACAATGTTTGTATTTTTTTCCGCTTCCGCAAGGACATGGGTCGTTACGACCGGTAGTGATTGTTTTTACTGCAGGCGTAGGCAGATTTAACAATTTTTCCAAATCACTGATGTCCTCTTGTTTGTCAGGTTCCAGGCCGATAATCACCTGCCAGCCCTTGCTGTTGCAGATCGACAATAGTTCGTGTCCTCTTTCTTCTGTTCGGACCCTGATTATGGCCGGATGTTTTTCTGTACCAAGTTTAGCCATTTTCTTGTTTATTAAACGTGTTTCTGAAACTTAATCATCATAAGTCGTGATGGGAAGATTTTTCACATCCTGTGTTACGTGTTACGGGACAAAATCCAGGGATTTCCAGGAATGCAGCATCCCTGAGGAGGTTTGAACCGATTCATCACCGCCATATACAACATGGGAGTTTTCGGGTTGATTTCCCGAATAGCGATTCCATTTTTCAATATTCAGAAAAAAATCGCGATTCCAGGTTTTGGCCGATTTGATTTCAACAGGCGTAAGACCATTTGCGTGCTCAATGATAAGATCGACTTCCATCCCGCGATGGTCTCTCCAGAAATAGAGATTGGATGCTTTCCCCTGGTTATAACGTCGTTTTAGAAGCTCAGACAGGATCAAGTTTTCAAAGAGCGATCCCTTTAAATAATGGTTGGTTAATTGGCTTACCTTTTCTATTCGAAGCAGAGAACAGCATAATCCGGTATCATAAAAATAGATTTTCGGTCTTTTGACCAGCCGTTTACTGAAATTACTATGGTGTGGTTGAAGCAGGAATAAGATATAACTGGCTTCCAGGACAGAGATCCATGCTTTTACAGTATTATAGCTGATGCCACAATCATTTGCCAGCGAAGTATAGTCCAGCAGTTGGCCAACTCTCCCGGCGCACAAGCCAAGGAAGCGAACGAAAAGATTCAGATCATGGATGTTCTGCAATGACCTCACATCGCGTTCCAGGTAAGTCTGGATATAGTTTGGATAGAAATCGGGCGGATCTATCTTTTTGTCATAAAGCCTTGGGAAAAAGCCATGAAAGATATTTGCTTCGTAAGAAGGTAACAATTGATCTGCCTGGCTTAGTTCACGGAAAGAGAAGGGGAGAAGGCGGAATATCGCTGTTCTGCCAGCCAATGACTGGGAAATCCTGTCATGAAGCAAAAAGCTTTGCGAGCCAGACAGGATGAACTGCCCTGTTTTTCCGCTCTCATCGACAATGCCCTGGATATAGGAGAAAAGTTCAGGTACCAGTTGTGCCTCGTCAATTATGCCACCATTTGCATATTGCTGTAAAAAACCTTTGGGATCCTGGATAGCAAACATTCTTGTTTCAGGATTTTCAAGGGAGGAGTAGAACATATCTCCGAAAAGGTTTCTTAAGAGGGTTGTTTTTCCTGATTGCCTGGGTCCGGTCACTGTTATAACCGGAAACTTTTCTGACAGATCAAGAATCTTTTGGCTAATTGCTCGCTTAATCATTATATAACTTTCTAAATCTTGTACAAAATTGCAAAATAAATTCTAAATTGTACAAAACAACAGAAATATATTTTAAATATCAGATTTACAATGCCTCCCGAAGTGGATAGGTGAGGATATAAGGGTTGGGAACAATTTTGAAACTGTAAGTAGTTTATTATTAAAATCATAAATGTATATGACTGATATACAGTCTATTTGCCCACGCAGAAAGTAACCAATGCAGATAATCAGTTAGTTACAGTTGTGAGGTACAAATAGGGTACAAAAAATGACATAAAAATCATTAAAAAACTTCAATTTTTGTTTTTGATAAAATCACTGAAACCTTTGTCCTTATTG
>CAIYJU010000164.1 GCA_903926565.1 uncultured Bacteroidales bacterium | reverse complement strand
TATGCTGCACGTTTCCTGTTCCGGTTACAACATAGGTTGTCCCGTTTCCCGCGATCAGCAGCGTTTGCGAGGCATCGGCGCACTGTGCGCCGGAAATCGTTTTATCCTGAAGCGAACGGACTGCCGGGGGAACCGCTGCATCGCCCAGGTTCCCGGTAAAGGTGCCAAATGAAGATAAGCCATGGGCAGTGATTTCGTTTGTGGCGGTATTTGCCGCATTAAACGCGGTAAAAGGGGCGGCCAGAACCCTGAAACAGAAAATATCAGCTTCTGTCCCATTCACATCTGCAGGATCAACATACTTAAATGTCGCATTGCAGGAAAAACTGGTGATGCCGGTTTGAGAAACTGCCCAATAACGGCTCAGGTAACTTCCGGCGGTGCCAGGATATTGAGCATCAACAAGGCTGACCCCTGCATTGTTGTTTGCAACAAAAGTGCCGCTGTTGAATGCCAGTGTAACCGGCGAATATTCTGCCGTTCCGTCTGCGTCCCCTACCGGGTATGTAAAACTCCCTGCAGCTGCAAACTCTTTCTGAAGCTGTCCGCTGCCTGTTGGTACAACCATGTTGGTCGCCGCAGGAGTGCCGGATACCGTTGCAGCGGGACCGAGCAGCAGGTTATAGGTACCCAGTGAAACCAACCCGTTGGTCAGGGTCAGCAATCCATTTACACGTGTGTTGCCGGCAACGGTTAGCCCTGCAGCGTTGGCCAGTTCAAGATTCTGGATGATATTCTGACCACTGATCGTTTGTGCTGTGCTACCGGAGAATACGACTGTGCCTGTTCCAAGTGAATTGGCGGCAACGTTTTGGTTGACCAGGTCCTTTTTCAGAATCAGGGTGCCCTGAACATCAAGTGTTCCTCCGCCGTTCAGCACCATGTTCTGTGACGAATTCATCGTGGAGGCAGGGTTTATCTTAACCGTGGTGCCGCTGACAACGGTCACCTGGGAATAGCCCTGGGTGAAAATGGAAAAAAACAGTCCTGTTACAAGCAAGAATGAAGACAGGCGTATGATTTTTGTTAAATTATTTTGAATATTTTTCATAGTTCAAGGTTTATATCGCTACAAATATACATATTTAATTTTTAAATTCCACTTGAGAACTCATTTTTTTTCGATAAAAACACCTTTGACATTAAGGGCATTATACGATGCCGGGGCGCCAAGGTTACAGGGGCCCAACTTTGCCTGAAATAGACTATGTTCCCTGGCATTAAAACCGGTAGTAAGCTTTATATAATTATCGGCCTTATATTGCACATCTGTGCCCAATCCACCGGTGATTATCCTTGATGACTGTAAATATGAACTGGCTTCATAGAATTGATATCCTGTATAGTTTGGATTGCCCGGGTCATTGGCAGGAGTAAGCACCCACGCTGAGGCGCAAGAGGAATAGAGGGCTGATCTCCATAGCCCCCTGCCAAAGGTTCCGGCAGTGAGGATTCCATTGGTTTCATTTATTTCCAGATCCCAAACGGGAACTGTTGGCAGGCCGTTTCTGAAGGGTATCCAGTCGGTATGGTTGTTATCCCGGTAAAAAACACCGATGTCTGTTCCGATATATATTGCATTTTGGGGTACTCCTCCTGTATTTTGAAAGGCAATACAATTGGTCGGGATATTGGGTAATGAACCTGATATGTTGGTCCAGGTAGTTCCGGCATCTGTTGAATGATAAACCTTTTCGCCGGCAGTAAATCCACCCAGGGTTACAAAAACACTAAAGGAGTTAGTCGGATCGATTGCAATTCCTGTGATCGAATAATTCGGCAGTGAAGCTCCGATGGGTGTCCAGATGGCAGCTCCATCACTGGACATCCATATACTGGATCCGCTGGCAGCATACACACGTTGAGAGTTACTGGTGCCAATGGCCATTGCGCTGCCTCCTGCGATCCCTGTGTTTGTCCAGGAAGAACCCCCATTTGTGCTTTTATACACATTGTTATACCCGCCATAAATTGTCAGATGGTCGTTTGGATTTATGATAAACGGCGCCAGGAGCCCGTCATAGGTCGGACCAATATAGTTAAATGAGACACCTGCATTAACAGATTTCATCAAAGCACCATTATAGGAGGCATACAAAATATTTGTGTTCGTATAATCGATCATACAATCTCCGCCATCTGCCCCTTGAATATGCTGCATGTTGGCTCCCCCGGTCCACTTGTTTGAGCCATTGTCCTGGGTCCCTCCGATTATCAGGTTTGAGTTGGCGTCAACTCCTGCAATCCTGTACCATTGAGTTATTGCCAGGCCTTCTGAAAGGTCAGTCCAGGTGGCTCCAAAATTTACAGATCTGAACACCCCTCCGTCGCTTACACAATAAACATAGTTATTCAGCGGGTTGATTTCCAGTCCATGGATATCGGCATGTGTGTATTCATACCCCGGAACTCTCGAATCCCACATGGATGTAATTGCCCAGGTTGTACCCCAGTTGGAAGATGTCCATGTATTGATTCCTCCGATCATCAGTTTGTTTCCTTCCGTTCTTGACACGGCTGTTGCAAGATCATAACCTGACTGGTTTTCATTGTCCATTCCATTGGCTTCGTAACCAAGGATATTCGGGGTGGTTGACCTGGTGGTAAAATCGAGGCCGTCGTTTGTTGATAAAAATTCACCGACAAAAGAACCAACACCGGTGGATGGTCCGGCGAGCAGGTAAACATAATTTGCACTGGCCGGGGTAACACCAATGGCCATTCTGTTGGCATTTACCGGGACCCCGGCAGTAATTGTGGTCCATGTATCTCCGGTATTTGTTGACCTGAAAAACTGGGTTCCTCCGGTAGCATACATAATGGTCGGATTGCCCGGTTTGAATTCCATATCAAACACCCTGACACCGGATTTCACCTGCGTCCATGTTTGTCCGCCATTGACTGTCTTGTAAATTCCGGCATTGGCAGCGACATTATCTGCCCTGGCAGCGACAAACAGGATTTCGGGGTTGCTGGGATGCATCATCAGTTTGTACGCCCGAATGTTATCCGGTACGGTCCAGGTTAATCCTGTGGGCAACCAGGTATCACCGCCATCCATAGATTTCAGCACGCCGATCGACTTGGTGTGGCCTCCGTCGCCATCGCCGGTAAGGATATAAATAATGTTGGTATTGGAATAATTGACAGCAATCCCTGAAACACCGATCACGGGCATTCCGTCAGTAAGCGGAGTCCAGGTGGTTCCTCCGTCGGTTGTTTTCCAGAGCCCGCCGGCGGGTGTGCCAACCCAGAAAGTATTGGCAAGAGAAGGATGAAAAGTGATGCAATTTACTCTGCCCATCCCAGGATTCCACCCTGCCAGGTTAGAATAAGTTGTTGGTCCGATTGAATACCAATGTCCATTGGGAACATCGGTTTCACTACCGTCGGCATTCGCCAGGGAAGCCTTGTAGTTATTGTATTCATCCCAGGTTCTTGCGGCCCAGTTCGTAACTTTTCCATCAGAGGTTAGCCTGTTTGAGGCCATTAACTCCCACCGTTTCCAATGGATGTATCCGGAACCCCTTCCTTGGTCTTTGCCGATAAAATAGTTGTTTACCGTATTTTGTATGGTGGCAAAATCATCCGTTCCAGGGTTTAGCCACATATCTTCAACGCCTGACTGTGCAGATACATTAACAAAACCAATGAAGAGAAAGAAAAACAATGGAAAAAACAAATACTTTCTCATGTTCATCATATTAAATCAATGGATTTAAGTGACTTAAAAATACCGGCAATCCGTCTACTTCCGGGGTTTATCCCCTTCAGGCTGTGTTTTTGAACCCCTGAGGTCTCTGTAATTGCGTACATTGTCCGGTTTTGGTGCATCAGGTTGATTTTTATCCCCCTTGAGTTCGCGATAGTTTATCGTTTTTCCCTGAGGCCGGGCACCTTCCGGCTGGTTTTGATCAGCTGTAACATCAGGTACACTCCCTGCAACAGTGTTGTTATCGGTTGTGTTAACCTGCGTCAGGATCCTGTCGTCTGGAGGTATGGCGGCTGGTTTCCAGTTTACCGGATCGGGTTGAGGAAGAATCATGCGGGGATCAACCTGTGATTGAGGGTCGATTCCGGAGGGATTGACAGGGACGCTTTTTTCAAAGACTCGCTGCTCCTCCTGCGTACGCCTGATCCCGGCCTGGTCCTGCTGACCAAATGAAACCGTTGAGGAGATCATCATCATCAACAAAAGCGCATAGATATATGTAAGTTTGTTCATCATTTTTAAATTATTTGATGGCTTTTTTGAGTAATGCATTTTCAGCCTTCAAAGCGTCGATTTCCCTTTTAAGCTCCTTAAGCATTTTTCCCTGTTCAATGGTGTACAGGGTAAGTTCTTCAACCTTTTCAACCACCTGCTTCTGCATGTTGCCGAGATGGAGCCCTTTTGTTTCAATTTCCTGTGCTGAAGGAAGGCCTGGTAAGTGCCCGTTTTCCTTGATACTCTGCTCAAGATTATCAAGGCTCATGAGGTTGTAGTTGCTTTTAAAAACATAATCGGGCCAGGAAGCCATATCCTGAACGAGTACCTCGGTACAGGCAATCTTCCCGTTTATGGAAAGTGCATAGCCTGTTGCGGCTGTTGTTGTTCCGATTCGCAAGTCGCCACTCATATAGTTGGATCCAACGAAATAGCTGCCCCAATTGGCTGTACCACCTGTAGCAACTCCATAAACACCAATCCTTGTACCAGCGGTTGATCCGGATGCCTCTCCATAAACACCGTAAGCCCAACCAGTGTAGGTGGTCGCCAAGGCGGTGCCATAAACTCCCATATAGGCACCTACTCCCTGAATAGCAATCCCATACCCCGGTTGAGGCGTTGAGGTTGCCAATATTGCCCTGGTATCATAAAAACGTGTATGACGGACAGTTGAGGTGAACACATTGTTTAAAGTATCATTTCCTGATGCCGAGCCATTGTTGCCATCAACGGTAACCCGGCCCTTGAAGATACCTGCATAATTCTGACTGGCATTTTTCGCGATGGCATAAACACCATAGTTGGTGCCCTGGGCATAAGCCCCATCGGCATTGAAATACCCTGCATAGTTCATTTTTGCATTTCTGGAAACCGAATAAACGCCATAATTGTTACCTGAAGAGGTATTGGCCCCGTCAGCATAAAACATACCCGCAAAATTGCTTACATTATTTACATCGTTGTTCCAACCATAAATGGCTGCTCCGTTGCCTCCCATCGATGGTTTAACACCCAACACCCCGATATTATAGGGATCATTCGCGGTTGGTAACCCAAGCGGAGCCGGCTGCAGCACACCCAGATATCCCTCGGCAAAAACCAAGTTGGTATATTGATTGGACCCTTTTACTGCACCACGCCCTGAAATATAGTTGGTCACACTCAGTCCATTGTTATCGGCAGTAGTTGTTCCGATTCCAACACGTCCGGTATTGAAATAAATATCGTTCAGACCGTTTGAATTCCAGAAATCAAACGCAGCAAGGCTCATTTTCTGCCAGGAGCTCCCATCAAAGAAATAGATACCCGTGCTGAAATCGGTCTGATAAATTACCAATCCGGCCGTGGGAGAGGCAGGTCTGTTTGTCATATTGAGACGTGGCAGGAGAAACCCCCGGTTTGATGATTTAACCTCAAGCATGGCTGAAGCATGGGGTGTGGTTCCATCGGTGTTGATACTCACCTGTGCAAGGCCGAAAATGGAGGAAAACAGGGAGAAAAGCAGAAAGATCCACCTTGTCCTGTAAACAGAAAACCGGACATTTAAACTGTGCAGGATATTTGATTTCATGGATATGGATTTTGTGAAAGACAATATTTTCTGATAGCCAGGTTTGTTAAAAACTAAATTCCGCACCGAAGTACCTGAATACCAACAGGCGGTAAAAGTAATGTATTTGAAATGCAAAATCAAGAAATCCCAATATTATTTTTGTGTTAAGAATTTAACACTGTTGCGGGGCTCATGACTATTCGCATGAATATTGTATTTCCATTAACCTATCACTTTTGATCGGATGGAAACTACTTTGTGATTTTATCAAAGCCAGCAGAAAAGTTGAACAACATAAACGGAGCAGATCTGCCTATCGTTTAATAATTTTCTCTGTTTCTGAAGCAACGCCTGAAGTTACATGAACAACATAGACTCCGGTTGGTTTTTCAGCGAGGGAGAATTCCTGTTTGCGGTCGATCTGCATCTCTTTCGACAGAATCCTGTCGCCCAGTATCCCGAAGATTTCTACATGAACCCGGGCTGCTGTAACATCGCCGTTCAGCTCAAGTGTGAATTTTCCAGGGGTCGGGTTTGGATAGATCCTGAAAAATGAGTTGCTGCCTGTATTGCTGCCTGGTTCGGGGCTGCCGATGCCTGCAACAACCGGTGACTGATGATTATATGGATTACAGAATGTCGTTG
>CAIYJU010000163.1 GCA_903926565.1 uncultured Bacteroidales bacterium | reverse complement strand
GCCAAATGGTTTAAAACAAATATGCATGACTAATTATAAAACCTTTAAGTATTACCCCATCAATTGCCACTAGCTTTAGCTAGTGGTTAAAGTAATTGCACACAAACTATTGGCTTTAGCCAAATTATTTTTTGAACCAAAATGCCATTTGTAAAAGTATATATCCATTTCGTCTGGGCTACCAAAAATCATCAGCCAATGTTGCTGACACCTGCAATCAGGCATCAGTTATGGGAACACATTCGTGAAAATGCGAGGGAGAAAAACATTTTCATTGATTTTATTAATGGGTACTCTGATCATTGTCATTGCCTGATTTCATTGGGAATTGATCAGACGATGAGCAAAGTGATGCAGTTGATAAAAGGAGAATCATCACACTATATCAACAAGGAGAATTTGTGCAATGGTAAATTTGAATGGCAGGACGAATATTTTGCTGTTTCGGTTAGCATTTCTGCTCTTGATAAAGTCAGAAATTATATTAAAAATCAGGAAGAACATCATAAGGTTAAAACTTTTCAGGAAGAATATGAGGATTTTATCATCAAATATGGTTTTCAGAAATTTGGCTAAAGCCAATATGAACCCTGATCATTGGGATCCTCCAGCTAAAGCTGGAGGCAATTCAGCTGGAGGCAATTCAGCTGGAGGCAATTCAGCTGGAGGCAATTCAGCTGGAGGCAATACAGATGGAAGCAACATAGTCGGAAGCAGTTTAACTTCAGGCACCTTAGCTGCCTAATCAATTGCCACTAGCTTCAGCTAGTGGTTAATAGAATTGCACACATTTACTGGCTTTAGCCAAATATTTTTAAAAGAAATACATGACAAATTACCAAACATTAGAATTATCAACAAACCAGGGAGTTCTGACCATCTGGCTGAACCGCCCCGACCTGCATAACGCCTTCGATGAAACCATGCTGCGGGAACTTACAGAATGCATGGAAACCATTGATAAGTCTGTTCTCTGTGTCATCCTCAGGGGTAAAGGAAAATCCTTCTGTGCCGGTGTCGATCTGAACTGGATGAAATCCGCCCCCCTGAACAGCTACGAACAGAATTATACCGAAAGCCTGCTGTTGTCGAAATGTTTCCTGTCGATTTACCACTGCCCCAGGCCAACGCTGGCTGTCGTGCACGGTGTGGCACTCGGCGGTGCCAATGGGTTACTTGCAGCCTGCGACCTTGCCTACTGCAGCGACGACGCCACCTTTTCACTCAGCGAGGTTAAGATCGGCATCGTGCCGGCCTGTATCTCTCCTTACGTGATCAAGCGGGTAGGAGAATACGGAGCAAAGGAACTGATGTTAACAGGCAAAAGAATCAAAGGAAAAGAGGCGGAATACTTCAGGCTGGTAAACAAGTCGGTTCCTTCCGAAAATCTTGAAGAAACGGTTGGTGAAGTGATTTCCCTGCTCCGCACAAGCGGCCCAAACGCCATGAGCCAGTGTAAAACGCTGATCCACGAAGTGGCCAACAACCTCACATTGATGGAAGCTTATGACTACACGGCCCGGATGATAGCAGAAATCAGGGCTTCAGCTGAGGGCCAGGAGGGGATGAATGCATTTCTCGAAAAACGTAAACCGAACTGGGTGAAATAACATGAAGATGATTCAAAAAATACTTATTGCAAACCGGGGCGAGATCGCCGTACGGGTTATCAAAACTGCCAGAAAGCTTGGGATCAGGACTGTAGCTGTTTATTCACAGGTTGACTCCGATTCGCTGCATGTGACCATGGCCGATGAAGCGTGGTGCATCGGTGAAGTTGAACTCAGCGAAACTTACCTCAACATTCCAAAAATCATCGGGGTTGCCACACAAACCGGCTGTGATGCCATCCACCCCGGGTATGGTTTCCTTGCTGAGAACCCGCTGTTTGTGACTGCCTGCGTTGAAGCCGGGATCATCTTCATTGGTCCGTCCGCCGAAGCCATGCGGATCATGGGGAACAAGATCGAAGCACGGGCTTTTGTGAAGAAGATCAACATCCCGATGACAGAAGGTGTGACCGGCACCCACGAAGAACTTGAAAAAACCGCTCACAGCATCGGGTTCCCGGTATTGCTCAAAGCGGCTGCCGGCGGAGGTGGCAAGGGAATGCGCATCGTTTATGAAGAAAAGGAACTTGCCGAAGCCATTGAAGCTACGAGCCGGCAGGCTAAGGCTTACTTCGGCGATGAAACAGTTTACATCGAAAAATTCATCGAAGAGCCCCGTCATATTGAGGTGCAGATCCTTGGTGACAACCATGGAAATGTGATCCATCTTTTCGAACGTGAATGTTCCATCCAGCGTCGCTATCAGAAAATTATTGAAGAGTCGCCCTCCCCGACCCTCACCCCCGAAGTCCGTGAAAAAATGGGAGCCGCAGCCGTTGCCATCGGAAAGGCCATCGGCTACAACAATGCCGGCACCATCGAATTCCTGGTTGACAAAGATCTGAACTATTACTTCCTGGAGATGAACACGCGCATCCAGGTTGAGCATCCTGTAACAGAGATGGTTACTGGAATCGACCTGGTAGAGGAGCAAATCTATGTAGCCTCAGGCCATGGCCTGAGGCTACGGCCTGAAGATATTCACCAAAACGGCCACGCCATCGAATGCCGCATCTATGCCGAAGACCCGGCAAACAATTTTCAGCCATCTCCCGGCAGGATGAGCTTTTACAAAGAGCCTGAAACCCCCGGCATACGCATCGATACAGGGATTACAGCTTCTACGGAGATAAAAAGTTCCTTCGACCCGATGATCTGCAAACTGGTTGTAAGGGGAAAAGACCGTCATGAAGCCAGCCTGGCCATGCTGAATGCCCTGGAAAATTATATCATTCATGGCATCAATACAAACATTACCTACCTGGTTAAATTGCTGCAGAGTGAAGCTTTTGTTTCCAACAGCATCTCCACGAAATTCTGTGATGAACATACGTCGTCCCTGACCGGGGAGATTCTGCAGGATAAAAACAGCATTCCAGCCCATGTTCCCATCATCGGGTATCTGATGTACACCATGAAACGCAACATGAAAACCGGATCGGCCTGTTGTGAGAAACCCGGCATATGGGAAACCATCGGCTATTGGCGGAACATGATGGCAATCAGGATGAAATTTGAGGAGGAAGATGTTGTTGTGAGTATCCCGGGAAATGGTCAAAATCATTACATTTTTGAATTCGAAGGAGTTCAGCACAAGGCAACTTCCACAGATTTTTCTCCGAACCGCATCGATTTTACCATTGATCACCACCACCATACAGCCTGGATTTCTGAAGATGCGGAAGCCTTGGCATATGTAAGTACCGGGGGGCATATTTTCAGGATGAAACGTCACGACATTCTTGCTGAATCTCATTCCGCCGCCGGATTTGACACCCATGGACACGACGCCAACCATGTTACTTCTCCGATGCCCGGAAAAGTAATCAGGATCCAGGTTAAGGAAGGTGACCAGGTAAAAAAAGGCGACGGACTGATAATCATTGAAGCCATGAAGATGGAAAACCTGGTAGTTTCTCCCCGCGATGCGGAAGTCAAAGCCATCAATGTGATGGTCAACGACCGGGTGGAGAGCAGCACGGTGCTCATTGAATTTGAAAACCTGAAAGTGAATTAATCCAATCAATTTTAACAAAGCACCCATTTTTTCATTTTAACTTTGCTTTTTACATTTTGACTTTAATTTTACACCCATGAACTATCCAAAAAAAGTAACCATCGGCGACATCACTGTCAGAGATGGCTTCCAGCATGAAGAGATATTCATCCCCACCGATGCAAAGGTGTGGCTTGCTGAACAACTGATCCTGGCCGGTTTCAGACATATTGAAGTGACAAATCTTGGCAACCCTTCCGGCATGCCGCAGTTCAAAGATGCCGTTGAGGTGCTGAAGCGCATCCGTGCCAGCAAAGTCGTGGCACCCCTGCTGGAAAAAGTTTCCCTGACAGCCATCACCATCCGTGAAAAGGCCATTGAGCGGGCCATTGAGGCCAGGAAAGAGGGCTGGGGGCCCGACCGTATCCTCCTGATGGTGTCAACCAGCGAATCGCATCACCAGAAGAATTCAGGACTTAGCCTGGATGACTACTGGAAGATGGCCGAAAAATACATTCCCATGGCCAAAGCAGCCGGACTGAAGGTAAATGGAACTGTCAGCACAATCTGGGGTTGCCCGATCGAAGGCCCGACGAAGATGGAAAAGGCCATCGATTTCACCAAACGCTGGCTCGACATTGGCGTCAACGATGTGGAGCATGCCGATCATGATGGTTCCGCATCACCCGACCGGGTTTACCGGTACTATTCGATGCTGCTCGACTCAGGCGTCAGGGTTGAGAAACAGATCGTTCATTTCCACACCACAAGGGGGTGGGGGCTTGCCAACGTGCTTGCGGCACTGCAGGCCGGAATGGTCAACTACGAATCGACCATGGGCGGCATTGGCGGCCAGCCTGCCAACTTCGTGAGCGGCGTGCCGGTGGCAGGCACAGGAAGTTACTACTATAAAGACCCGAATCTTGTCGGGCTGGTTTCCACCGAAGACATGGTAGTGATGATGGACGAAATGGGCATCGACACCCAGCTGGATGTTGACAAAGTTTTGCAGATCGGTTCGATGACTGAACGGATCGTTGGCAGACGCCTCCGTTCGGAATCCATTAAAAACGGCCGTATCCCCAAATCCCTCACCGGCAAAGGATGATGAGGATTATTGAGTCACCACGCGAAGCAATGCAGGGATTTTCCCATGTCATCCCGACACAGGAGAAGGTCAGGTATATAAACCACCTCCTCCGGACCGGATTTGACACGGTGGAGATTGGCAGCATTGTCTCACCAAAGATCATCCCCCAGATGGCTGATTCTTTGGAAGTACTCAAAAACCTCGACCTGACCGGTGTCACGACCAAAAGAATGTTCCTGGTGGTTAATACACGGGGGGCTGAATTGCTGGCTGAATTGGATGAGATCACCCACATCTCCTATCCATTCTCTTTTGCCCCGGCGTTTCTGAAACGGAATCTCAACACAACTCCTGAAAAATCGCTGGATACAGTTAAGGTAATTACAGAAATCTGCACCAAAACCGGAAAGCAGGCGGTGATCTACATATCGATGGCATTTGGCAACCTGGACGGCGATCCGTGGAGTATTGATCTCCTTGTTGAATGGGTCGGAAAATTGCACGAGGCAGGTGCAGGAATAATCGTACTTTCGAATGTTGCAATGGAGATTGATGCAGCCATGATCAGCGACGTCTATTCGAGGCTGATCCCAACTCTCCCGCAGGTGGAATTTGGCCTGCACCTGCATACCACAAATGAGGGATGGCAGGAAAAGGTGAATGCTGCATATCAGGCAGGCTGCCGGCGTTTCGACGGGGTCATGAACGGACTGGGAGGATGCCCGATGTCGGGCACGGAGATGCTGGGGAATCTGAAAACGGAGAACCTGGTGGAGTTTGCAGAGATAATGAAATTCCCGGTTGGAATTGATCGAAAACAAATGAATATTACCTGTAGAATGGCCAGGGAAGTTTTTGCTGAATATTGAATCTTGAATAACGAATATTGAATCTTGAAGTATATTAGAACCACCAACCCTTAAAAATAACACGATGTATTTGACTGAAGAACACGACATGATACGCCAGACAGTGCGTGATTTTGCCGAACGGGAAATAAAACCGGTGGCACAGGAACTCGATGAAAAGGCTGAATTTTCGATCCCCCTGACGAAAAGGATGGGCGAACTTGGGTTCTTCGGACTGCAAACCCCGGAGGAATATGGTGGCATCCACATGGACACCCTGGCTTATGTGATCGCCGTTGAGGAATTAGCACGGATCGACAGCTCCCAGGCTGCCACGCTGGCCGCCCATATTTCACTGGGAATCAGTCCGATCATGAATTACGGCACAGAAGAGCAAAAGAGGAAATATCTCCCGATGCTCTCCACGGGCGATGCTTTGTGGGCTTTCGGTCTTACGGAACCGGATGCAGGCAGCGACTCACGCGGGACAAAAACCACTGCCAGGCTTGAAGATGATCAATGGGTGATCAACGGGGCCAAGATTTTCATCACCAACGGCGCATCATCAATCAACAAAGGTGCAACGGTACAGGTAGTTACCGGGGAAGTAAACGGGCAGAAGGAGTTCTCGACGATCCTCGTGGATGCAGATACACCAGGCTTCAAAAGGGTTCCGATGCATGGCAAAATGATGTGGCGTGCCTCCGACACGGCCCAGCTGTTTTTTGACGACTGCAGGGTTCCGGCAACAAACCTGCTCGGGAAACGCGGCGAAGGTTCGAAGATCATGCTCAACACCCTCGATGGCGGCCGGCTCTCAATTGGCGCCATGGGACTGGGACTTGCCCAGGGAGCATTTGAACTTGGCCTGGATTATGCAAAAACCCGCCGGCAATTTGGCAAACCGATAGCACAATTCCAGGCCAACGCATTCAAACTGGCCGACATGGCCCTTAAAATCGAACTGGCCCGCAACCTCCTCTACAAAGGCGCCTGGCTTAAATCAAACAAAAAGCCTTACGCAAAGGAATCGGCCATGGCGAAACTATACTGTTCCGAAATTGCCCGCGAAGTGGCGGATGAGGCTGTTCAGCTTCATGGAGGCTACGGACTGATGAAAGATTATGCGATTGAACGTTTTTACCGTGATCAACGCCTGTTGCAGATTGGGGAGGGAACTTCAGAGATCCAGCGGATGGTGATCTCCCGGTATATCGGGTGCTTTGATTGATTGTTAGAAACTAATCCATAAAAAACACCGCGAAGGCGTAAAGACGCAAAGGACAGGTAATCACTTGTTCTTTGCGTCTTTACGCCTTCGCGGTGAAAAAGGCATACAAAGTTTTTAATGCTTCTACAACCAGAGATACACTGTTCCCGAATGGTTGTTTTTCTGCCAGTCGAGTTTGTATTTTACCGGGCAGTCATTGCCTGTGACGGGCTGGTTGTTGCTATCGTAACCAAACGTGAGTGTAGCACTTTTAGAATCAGCAGGAATTGAATGTTTCTTGATACCGGAACATGGTTTCCAGTCGCAAGCCTGGCGGTGAACAACCGACTGAAGTATCTGCGTATAGAAATTCTCGTTGTTCCTGTTTATACCCCATACCACGAGGTTGGTGAATCCAGCTTCAGTTCCAAATCCGTCGGTCGTCATGATCAGATTCGGGATCGTTCCGGTATAGGTTTTCTGGCGGGCAACGCTCCACGACCTGGTATCGCCATTATCAAAGGTAACATCCATATTACCCCAGGCACGGTGTACCACTGGCTCTGTTCCATTTCCAATGATACCACCACTGACATTCTGATGATACTTAACACTATTAAAGGTGATGGATTTACCGTTCGAAACTTTCGTAACGGTGAAATCGATGTGCCTGATGATCACAAAAGCGCCCGGAACAATCCAAGGCATGCCGACAAGTTTTTTTATAATCACCTTGCCTGTGCGGATGCGGGTCTGATTACAATTCAGACCATTGAATGTCAGATATTTTGTGATCGTGTCGTTTATCGTTGTTGTTGAATCCAGAACTGCATTGCAAGGCAGTGAATCGGTCGATTTTAAGCCACCGCTGTAGAGGAAGTTGTTAAGATCATTCATCGACTCATCCATGGCGGATTCCACATTCGCCTCATCTCCGGAGAGTTGCTGAAGGGATGCAGAATCATTGGAGGGATCAGCGATTTTATCTTTCTTGCATCCTGTAAGGGAAAGTCCGATGATTGACATCACCAGGATTGCGAAGCGGAACAGGTTTGTTGATTTCATAGATTTAGGTTTTTAGTTGGTATTGATTTTGGTTTCTTGTCGATAATACACCTGAAAATGCGATTACCCTGACTCGAATTTTATTTTTTTTTAAATATCCACAATAGGCACAGTAGAACCTGTTCTGCCTATTGTGGATATTTTTTCAATGGAACAACCGTCACCGAAAGTTCCGTAACCGCGCAGGCTCCGAAAAACCCGAAAGCTCCGTTGCTGAAATTTGTTGTCACATTTGCAGGTGCTACCGTGAACAACCCGCCGGTCCAGTTGGTTTCAAGGAGCATCTCCCTGATAAATTCCGCATGTTGCGGAGTAAGTGAATAACGCCGTTCCGTGATGATGGTTCCTGCAGGGAAGTAAACCGACTCCATCATCGGTGCAAAAACTTCGCTGACATCCAGTGTTGGCAGGGTATAAAACAACATCCTGGCATGGTTATCAAGGGAGTCTGAGTTTTGAAATCCGGGAACCATCGACCAGTCGATCAGCAATTCCCACATCGCTGCAGGGCCGGTACTGAAGGCATTGGCAACCCAGTCAACATAGTAAAGATTATTTTCACTGTTTTTAGCATATTTAAGCTCATCGAACGCAGCACCCTCAACCATGGTCGTTTTAGCGGTGTACACCTTACTGCCAACCGTAATAAGCAAAGTGTAATTTTTCAGAAGACGGGAGAAGAAAGCCGGAGGAGTGCAGTACACCCCTGAACCGGGAGGAGATTCTGACAATTGCCAGGTTGAGTCTTCGTTGCTGATCAACACCCCTGCGCCGGAGACTGTTTGCGGAGGCTGGTTCAATTCAGCGACAGGATAAGTGAGCTTAACCTGATGAGCCTTTACCTCATCGGTAATGACGGCCTCCACGATGAGTTTATCCTGAAGGCCCTGCTTCAGTACCCAGGAGGTCTCCTTCACGCACCCCTGGAGGACCAGCATCATACCGGTGATAAATAACAACCTCCTCATCAGAATTTGAATTGATAATTTATGGATGGAATGATTCCTGCAACGGAGATTGAAGTTGGCACCAGGTCATAAGAACCGTTGAGGTTGGATGGTACCACAAAATCCCCCTGGTCGTTTATCATTTTGTTGAAATTCACCGAAAAGGGGTTCATCCTGCCATAGGCATTATAAAGCGTGACACCCAGGCTGTGCTGATAGCGGTTTCCGGGCTTGTTAAAGAGGTAGGTGGCAGACAGGTCAAGCCGGTGGTAGGCCGGGAGACGGTCGTTGGACTTATCACCGTAAATGGGAACAGAGGTGCCGTTGTTGCAGTAAAATCCTACGGGAGTGGTCAGTGCGCCACCAGTGAGATAGATCCAGTTGGCCGTGAGAATCCAGTGCTTTTTATCATCCCAGGAGATGTTGACGCACACATTATTGGGGCGATCGTAACTGGCCGGATAGACATTCCCGTTGTTAACCTCCGGTGTCTGGATCATCGCCCGCGACCATGTGTAGCCTATCCAGCCGGTCAGATTTCCTGTTGTTTTCCGAAACATAAGCTCGATTCCATACGACCATGCCTTCCCAAAACGCAACTCTCCTTCAATCAGTGTATTGAAAAGAAGGTTGGCGTGATCGCGATAATCAGGATGGTCCTGGAACCACTTGTAATAGGCTTCAGCCGAAACACTGAATCCCGGCCGGGTAATTTCCCTGAAATAACCAACGGCAACCTGGTCGGCTTTTTGTGGTTTGATGTTCGGTCCGCAGGATGCCCAGACCTCCAGCGAGGTAAAAGGGCTTGTTGAGTTGGACAGCAATTGAAGAAACTGGGTGGTACGGCTGTAACTTGCTTTAACAGAAGATTTATCATTGATCTGAAATTGGATGTTTGCCCGCGGCTCAGGGCTGAATGCAGTATAGTAACCCTGGCCGCTTCCATAAGCGAGCGTGTCGATGACATGATGGTTTGCATCGAAATAGTAAACACTGGTGCTGCCAATATCCTGCCATACGGGAAGCCTGATGCCGTAGCGGAAGGATATCCGTTTTCCGATCCGTTGCTCATCCGAAGCATAAAAAACATATTCCATGGAATGGTATTCCGCCACCTTTGGCGCATCCGGGGCATCACTCCCGTCTTCCAGTGTCACATTCCCCGGGTTTGAATGATGATACGTTAACTCTATCCCTGACCGGATGGTATTCTGCGGGTTCAGGTACCAGGTGGCATCTGTTTTAAGTGTCATGTTTGAAATAGAAGAGTTCCAGAAACCATTCTGCTCCTGCGGCAGGTTGAGGGAATAATTGTAGCGGCTGTAATTCAGGGTGGTGTTGCTGAATATTTTATTGGAGAACACATGGTTCCACCGGAAAGTACCTGCTAGATTGTCCCAGTTGATTCCCATGGAATTCACCTCTGCAGAAAGATACCGGCTGAACACATCCCTTCCTGTATAAAAAGTAAAGAAAAACCGGTTATTGTCATTAAGACTGAAATTCAGTTTGGCGTTGATGTCGAAAAACTGAAAATCGAAACTCTTGCTGAAGGCCGGGAGGCTGTTCAGCCAATTGAGGGTTGAAACACGTCCGGAGATAAAAAAGGAGGCCTTGTCTTTTATGATGGGCCCTTCCACCGTGATGTTTGATGCATAAGGCCCGACATTCCCCGAAAAGCCAAACCGTTTCATGTTGCCTTCCCTTGCCTTGATATCAATGACTGATGACAGCCGGCCGCCGAACTTTGCAGGGAAATCGCCTTTATAAACCTGAACATTGTTGATGGCATCAGGGGCGAATGCCGAAAAGAATCCGAACAGATGGGCAGGGTTATACACAGGTACTTCATCGATGAGCATCAGGTTCTGGTCGCTGTTTCCGCCGCGCACATAGTAGAGCGCAGACCCGTCGCCATAAGTCTGAATTCCCGGAACTGCCTGCAGCGCCCTGATGATGTCGAGATCACCGCCAAACCCGGGAAGCTGTGAAAGTGTTTTTTGCGAAAAAACGAATTCGCTCATCTGGCCTTTGCGAAGCTCCGGTTCGTGCTCAGCGGCAATGATCTCCACCTCCCTGATCTCCATCCTGTTTTCCTCCATCTCCTGCGAAATCCGGGTATTTTCATTCAGCTTTACTTCAGTGGATACTTCTTTATATCCCATGTAGGAATACACAACAGTATAGTTTCCTTCCGGTTGTGTAAGTGAATAAAAACCATACCCGTTGGTCATGACTCCATTGGTGGTGCCTTTCAGAAATACATTTGCACCAATCAGTACTTCCCCGGTAAACTTATCCTTCAGATACCCGCTTAACGTAAATCGTGATTGGATTCCAATGCGGGCACTTGCCGGTAATCCTTCAGTCTGTACATGTTTTTTTAATACAAGATGGCTCTCCACCTGCCGGTAATCGATTCCTTGTGAGGTCAGTACGACATCCAGAATCTCCGCCACAGTTTTATTTCTGGCATGTACCGAAATACGTTTGTCAACCGGCACCATCCCGGGATTATAGGAAAAATCGATTTCCGACAGGCGGCTGATCTCTTTCAGCACCTCTGAAATTGATTTGTCAGAAACCTTCAGCGTGATTTTTTGCTGAAGATCCTGGCAAAGTGACTGCGTTGAAAAAAGGATCAGAAAGATATAAAGGAAGAAGCTGTATTTGAGATCCGGATGCTTCAACCTGACAGGGTTATTTGTTCTGGTTGCAGCCCTGTCCGGAAACTTCGAATCCCGCACCGGAATTCCTGACCTGAATATCAAGGGTGGCTTTAAGTACATTTAATACCGATTGAAGCGATTGTTTGTCAAAGGTAGATGTAATCCTGCAATCGTTCACCTTCCCGCCGGTTAATGTGATCCGCGTGTTGTAAACTTCATTCAGTATGGCCGTGACTTCAGCAAGTGGGGTGTCGCTGAAAACCATCTTTTTCGTTTTCCACGAAAGGAAGTTTACATTATCATTGGTTGATTTGACTATTTCATCACCGTTTGGCGTCATTACTGCCTTATCGCCCGGGGAGAGCAAGGCGGCTTTTTCAGGTCTGTCTTCATAATAAACCCTCACTGTTCCTGCAGCAAGAATAACTTCCCTTGTATCAGCAGCCGTTTTGGTATTCACAAAAAAGGATGTTCCCAATACCCTGATACGAACGTTTCCCGCAGAGATGATAAAGGGTTTCGTCTTATCATGGGCCACCTCAAACCATGCTTCGCCGGTTAAGGACACTTGGCGGAAAGAACCCTCAAAACGGGACGGAAACGACAGGGTCGCGCCCTTTTTTAGTGTAACGATCGTGCCGTCAGGCAATGTTTGTTCGAACATCTCTGTAACAGCTGCATATTGCTTTTCAGCCGGGGCAGAAAAATAGCGCAAAAGCAGATAGGTGGGAATGGCAACGAGCAAAAAGATGGCAGCAATGCGAAGATAAAAGGAGATATATTTTGATTTCTGATTTACCATGTTCACTGTAACACTTTGAATATCCTGCGCTGTCGCTGGTGTTTCATCCGCTATGGCTTTCAGTTTTGAACGAAGCGAGGTCCATTCCAGGATGAGGTCGGTAGAGGTCTCGATTTTTGCGTTTTCGAGGGTTTTCCAGGTTCTCTGATATTCTGAGAACAGGTTGGCATTGGCCGGATCATCTTTCACCCACTGCTCCAGTTCATGAATCTCTTCAGGCGTCGCTTCACCATAAAAATACCTGGATATCAGATCAATATAATATGTCGAATTTGTTTTCATAATTGGTTGCCGATGATAATACACCCCGGTTTGATGTTACCCTGATGACGTTGATAATAATAATGTAGAGACGAGGCATGCCTCGTCTCTACAATCGCACAATAAAATTATAAAAATCATTGGTAAATATTCCGCCAGGCGGACACGCATGTGATGCAGTGCTTTTGACATTTGTGATTCCACTGTCTTCACAGAGATCTCCAGGTGATCCGCGATTTGCTGGTATTTCATATTGTGATGCCGGCTCAGCCTGAAAATCTCACGACACTTTTCGGGCAGCTCTTCGATTGCCCCGGCAATCTGAAAGCGGATATCCGATTCAATGAGCTTATCCGGCGCATCGTAAATCCCGTGATTCGAAAGGTTTTCAAGTGCCAGCAGGTCGCTGCTGAATTTTTTATGGTCGCGCAGGTGGTTGAGGCACCGGTTCCGGACCGTGGTGGAGAGGTAACTTTTTACCGGTTTTGAAAGATCAATGGTGTTCCGTTTCTCCCAAAGGTTCACAAAAGCATCCTGAACGATCTCCTTTGCCGTCTCCGAATCCTTTACATAGCCCATGGCAAACTGGCAAAGTCCGGTGAAATGATCCCTGAACAAGGTTTCCAGGGTATGTTCGTCAAACATTCCGGGTGAATCTGTCATTACACATCCTTCGTCAATCGTAAATCAAATAATCATCAGTAATTTCACGTGTACATGAACCTTTTGATCTTTTGCGTAGCTGTTTTCTGAAACGGGTCGGGTTGTGCCACTACAATCTGAACCTGTGAGAACTTATTGACCCGGGAGTTCACATACTCCTGAAGTTCCATCCGGAGTTCTTCGGTTTTCTGATCAACATAGTTGGCGACTTCGCTTTTAAGGTACTGGTAGCGTTGCTCTATCTCTTCATGGTTAAAATGGACCAGTGCAACGAGCTTGCCCTTCTTCTCAACCACCAGGGATTCAACCACATGGCGGAAATTATTAATTACCGATTCAATATCTTCAGGATAGACATTTTCCCCGTTTGACCTGACGATCATACTCTTCACCCTTCCTTTGATATAGAGGTTTCCGGCGGGATCAAAGGCGCCAAGGTCACCGGTTTTCAGCCATCCGTCGGGAGTAATGATTTCGTCGGTCAGTTTTGGTTCCTTGTAGTAACCTTTCATGACATTGGGCCCTTTTGCCCAGATTTCACCTTCGCTGGTGCGATCATCCACTTTAACAATTTTCAATTCGACCCCGATGCAGGCGGGACCGGTTGACTGGAGCTTCGGGTGCTGGGGGTTAAAGCCTGCAAGCAGCGGAGCACACTCTGTAAGACCATACCCGACTGCATAAGGGAAACGGGCTTCGATCAGAAAACGTTCAACCGTTTTATTCAGTTTTGCACCACCGACGCCGAAGAAACAGAGCTCACCGCCAAAGGTGACCATCAATTTTTTTCCTGCTGCACGATGCAGTATCTTCCTGACGGATGGGATTTTATACAACACATTCAGCACTTTGTTCTCCGTAAATACAGGCAGTACTTTTGAGCGGAATATTTTTTCGATGATCATGGGGACCGTCAGCATGGTGGTTGGCTTTACTTCCAGCAAAGCAGGAAGCAGGAGGGCCGGGGTGGGTGGTTTTCCAAGGTAATAAACACAGGCGCCGCGGTACATCGGCAGGATAAGCCCCAGGGTGTTTTCGTAGGTATGTGAGAGGGGGAGGATGGAAAGAAAACGGTCAGTTTCTTTAATAGGTTGTATTTCGTGGCCTTTGATGGCGGTGAAACAGATATTTTTATGTGAGAGCATGACTCCTTTTGGCGTACCTGTAGTTCCGGAAGTGTAGATGATGGCTGCCAGTGCATCTTCTTCCACCTGATAGGCTCCAGGTGGCTTTGCATGCTGATCGAATACCGGCTGCCCGGTTGTGGATCTGACCACCGAAAAATCTTCAATTTTAACAACTTCCTGCAACAGACCGGTCGTAATGCCTGCCAGTTTGGGCAACAATCCTTCGGATGCAAAAACAATCCGGGTTTCAGAGTGCCCGAGCAACGCAGATATTTCTGCAGGAAGGAATTCCGGTAACAAAGGCACAACCACCGCTCCCATGAAGGTAACCGCATAGTAAGCGACTCCCCAGTTAGGTTGGTTTGTACTCAGGATGGCGACTTTATCACCGGGCTGAACACCCAGTTTCTCCAGAAATGCCATGACAGCCTGGATCCGGTCATTAAGCTCCCTGTATGTAAGCGGCTCCCTGCCAACCAGTGACATGGCATACCGGTCGCCAAACTGGCTTAAGGTATTTGCAAAAAAAGAGGGAAATGTTAACCTTGGTTTGTCTTCCATGATTTGTTTTTTACCACGAAAAAGCCCCCGAAAGTCGCTCGCGGGGGCAGCGTTGAGGATATTATTGCTGCAAAGATAAGCATAATCGTTTGATTTTCGTGTAATTTCATCAAACCTTCCCTTATCTTCGTGCAATAAACAGCAAACCCAAATGCAAATTTCAATCTCAGCAATCATCCCCGCCGCCGGAAATTCAACCCGGATGGGTGGCGACAAAGCCCTGCTGTCAATCCGTGAAGGGGTGACTTTTGCCGGACACCTTGTGAATTGTTTTGGCGTGTTTGGCTGCAAACCTGTTATACTGATTGTAAACGAGAAGTCTGACCCCAGCAGGTTTCAATCCGAACAGGTCATTACGGTGGTGAACCACGCGCTGGAGAAAGGCCGTTCATGGTCGCTTTTACTCGGGCTTAAACAGGTTCCTGCAGACCATGCCTGTTTCATCCAGAATGTTGACAATCCATTCCTCGACCCGGAGCTGCTCGACTTGCTGATCGGATCGTTACCGGCTGATGGGTATGCGGTTCCTGTTTTTCAGGGCCGGGGTGGCCACCCCATTCTGCTTGGTTCCAAAGCTGTGGACTTGTTTCGCTTGAAGGAGGAGTTACCGGATTTCCGCCAGGTTCTTCAGCAAATGAGACGCACCGAAGTGGATTTCCCTGATGAAAGAATCCTCTGGAATATAAACACACCGCACGATTACAAACAATTCCTGCATTGGCGTAAATTTTCGCGTTAAATGTTGTAATTTTACACTCCCTGATACGTTTGTTGTTCAAACCTGATAAACTCCATGCAAGGTATTTTAGCAAAAACAGAAGAGATAATACATGGACAACATCCGGCAGCATTATGCATTGTCATTGACACCAAAGGATCGACACCACGAAAGCAGGGCGCAAAAATGATCGTCTATGCCAATGGTTCCATCTATGGAAGCATCGGGGGTGGCACTGTTGAAAAGGAAGTGGCTGAAATAGCGGTAAAGCTGATTGCATCGGGCAACCCTGCAAAAGTATCGTTTAACCTCGGCAAAGACCTTGGCATGCACTGCGGGGGCATGATGGAAGTCTATATTGAGCCCTTGAATCCATTAAAGAAGCTTTACATTTTCGGAGCCGGCCATATCGGAAAATCACTGGCCGGGTTTGCACGTGAGCTTGATTTTACAGTGACGCTGTTCGATCCCCGGGAAGATATCTTCCGCGATCCGGCGTTTGACGGATTCAACTGCATCATTAAGGACTATTTCCAGGCAATTGAAGAGTCGGTGTTTGATGAACACACCTTCATCGTAATCGTTACCCCAAAACACGTGAGCGATGAGAATATACTGGCTGCTGTTGCCCGAAAACCACATGCTTACCTTGGAATGATCGGCAGCAACCGGAAGGTAGACCTGCTGAAACAACGGTTTCTGGAAGAAAACATCCTTACCGAAGAAGAACTTGCCGGAATAGACATGCCCATCGGGATAAAATTTCAGGCAGAAACGCCCCGGGAGATCGCCATCAGCATCCTGGCAAAACTCATTGACATCAGAAACACCTCATTGTCGAATAACAGGTAAAACAATATTACATGCAGGATACCATCCGGTTTGTATTTGATGATCGCATCATGGAAATTGGATTCTCCGATTCTTCCGGATTCAAACCGACAACCACCCTGCTGAACTATCTCCGCTCACTTCTTTCGCACAAAGGAGTTAAGGAGGGATGCGCCGAAGGTGATTGCGGAGCTTGTACTGTGGTGCTGGCTGAAGTTGATGAACATGGAAAACTTTCATATCAGACAGTCGATTCATGCCTGGTTTTCCTCCCGATGATTCATGGAAAACAGTTGATTACGGTTGAAAACCTTGCATTTTATAAAGAAAAACACCGGATTCTCCATCCTGTGCAGGAGATGTTGATGAGAGCCAATGGCAGCCAGTGCGGATATTGCACCCCGGGCGTGGTGATGTCGATTTTCGGTCTGTTTAAAAACCATCAAAACCCAACCCGGGAAACCATTGAAGATGCGCTGACCGGAAACCTGTGTCGCTGTACAGGATACCAGCCTATCCTGGAAGCCGCCCAAAAGGTTTGTTCAGGCAATGCGAAAGATCATTTTTCGCAGTACGAACCGGGCGTGATTGAATTGTTAAATGAGATCACCTCAAAGTTTGAAACCATTAAAATCACCAAAGGCAAGCAACTATACACAAAGCCCTTCACACTTCCGGAAGCCCTGAAACTGCGTAAAGACCACCGGTTGGCCACCGTGATCAACGGTTCAACGGATGTTGCTTTAAGGCAGACGAAAAAAAAGGAGTTACTGACAAATATTCTCGATCTTTCCGGCGTTGGTGAGTTGAGTTATTGCAAAGAGGAAAAGGATGCTTTTCTTATCGGTGCAGGTATGCCGCTGGAAAAAGTCAGACTGTTTGCACAGGACAGGTTACCTGCACTAAACAACATCCTCAAGGTTTTCGGTTCATTGCAAATCAGGAACATGGCAACGCTGGGCGGAAATGTCGGATCAGCCTCTCCCATTGGCGACACACTGCCCCTGTTAATGGCCTACAAGGCGAAAATCAAAGTGAACTCCCTGTCGGAAGAGCGGTACATCATGATCGAAGATTTTATTACAGGGTATCGAAAAACCGCTTTGAAGGAGGATGAACTCATTACGGAGATATCAATACCAAAATTAGACGAAAACACGACTATCTGCTCCTATAAAGTTTCTACAAGAAAGGATATGGATATTTCCACGGTGAGTGCTGCCTTCAGGCTTGAAATTCAACACCGTAAGGTTATTTCAAGTGTTCTGGCGTTCGGGGGCATGGCCACTGTGCCAATTCGTGCAGCAGAAACTGAAAAATTTCTGAAAGGAAAAGAGTGGAGCCGGAAAACTGTTGAGGAAGCCATGATCATCCTGGAAAAAGAGTTTGCTCCCATTTCGGATGCCCGGGCTGAGGCGGAATTCAGAACCACCGTTTCGAAGAATTTGTTACTTAAATTTTTACTTGAAACTACTGAGCCTGGCACAACATCCCTCCCTTAAAACGGAGGGAACGGGGTGCATTAAATCAACCACAAACAATGCTACACCATCAACCACACGACAGTGCAGAAAAACATGTTACAGGGGAATCCGTTTTCATCGACGACATGCCCGTAAACAGGCAGTTACTGTTCGGGAAAGTAGTATACAGCAAACATGCACATGCGATCCTTCACCGGGTCAGCATCTCAGATGCCATGGCAATTTCCGGTGTACACTGCATAGTTACGGCCAGGGATATTCCCGGTGAAAACCAGATGGGACCGGTGATCCATGATGAACTTTGTCTCGCAGAGAAGGAGGTGACATTTATAGGGCAGGCCATTGCCCTGATTGCTGCTGAAACTGAAGAGGCAGCGCTGGAGGCTGAAAAGCTCATCTCCATTGAATATAAACCGCTTCCCGCCATTCTCACCATCGAATCAGCCATGGCCGCCAATGCATCCCTGGCTCCGGCCCGTAAAATCGAACGGGGGGATGCAGAATCAGCTTTGAGACTTGCCCCGCACGTCCTTAAAGGAAAACTTACCACCGGCGCTCAGGAACACTGGTATCTTGAAACACAGACTGCCCTGGCCATCCCGGGCGAAGGAAGAGAGATGATGATTCACGCCTCCAGCCAGAATCCGGCCGAAACACAGGCCATTGTTGCAGAAGTCCTGGGAATCCCGAAAAACGAAGTCGAAGTCGAAGTCAGGCGCATGGGAGGTGCTTTCGGCGGAAAAGAGACCCAGGCCAACCACGTTGCAGCATGGGCTGCTTTACTCGCAAATGCCACCAGGTGCCCTGTGAAAATTCATCTCTTCCGCGACGACGACCAGGTTATGACCGGCAAACGACACCGCTTCCTTTCGAAGTACGAGATCGGTTTTGACAATAAAGGACTGATCCTGGCATACAAAGTGGAATTGAATTCAGATGCCGGTTCCTCCACCGATCTTTCACGGGCAATCCTCGAACGGGCCATGCTTCATGCCGAAAATGCCTATTTCCTGCCAAATGTATCGGTAACCGGACAGGCATGGAAGACCAATCTCCCTTCCAACACAGCCTTCCGCGGATTTGGCGGTCCACAGGGAATGGCGGTGATCGAAAATGCCATCGACCGTGTGGCCCGTTTTCTGAAGCTGGATGCAGCTGAAATCAGGCACCTGAATTTTTACCGCCCCGGGGTGCAAAACATCACCCCATACGGTGAAAAGGTTGAAAATAACCATCTTTTCGCGATTTACGACAAACTTGTCAGCACCTCCGGTTACCACAATCGTCGCCAGGAGATCAACCGGTTCAACAATGATCATGAATTCTTAAAAAAAGGACTTGCGCTCACCCCGGTAAAATTCGGGATTTCGTTCACGACTGCCTTCCTCAACCAGGCAGGGGCACTGGTCAACATCTACACGGATGGCACTGTGCTGGTCAACCACGGAGGTACAGAAATGGGACAGGGCCTGAACACCAAAATCCTGCAAATAGCCTCCGCCGAACTGGGAATCTCACCGGAGCGGGTCAGGGTCAATGCCACCAATACCTCCAAAGTGCCCAATGCCTCTCCCACTGCAGCCTCCACCGGCAGTGATCTCAACGGAATGGCTGTAAAAGACGCCATCGACAGGATTAAGAAGCGGTTGACAGATATCGCGATGAATGAACTTTTTGCCCGGTTTACCGGCATTGTATTTCTGAAAGAGAACATTGTTTTCAGGGAAAATTTCGTTTATGACAAGGCACATCCAGCCTGTAAAATCACTTTTCCGGAACTTTGCGCTCTTGCCCGTCTTAACCAGGTGAGCCTGAGTGCAACTGGATTTTATAAAACACCCGGTGTCCATTTTGACCGTGAAACCGGGCAGGGTAAACCATTTTACTATTTTGCTTTTGGAATGGCTGTTTCAGAGGTAATGATCGATACTCTTACCGGGGCACACCGTTTGCTTCGTACCGACATCATTCACGATGTTGGAGATTCTATCAATCAGGGTATTGACAAGGGCCAGGTTGAAGGAGGTTTTATACAGGGCGTTGGATGGTGTACCACTGAACAGGTGAAGTGGGACAAGACCGGCAACCTGCTAAACCACTCACCCGATACCTATAAGATCCCCACCATCAATGATATCCCAAAAGATTTCAGGGTCGATTTTCTGGAGGGTGTGCCAAACCCCGGAACCATTCGCAGGAGCAAGGCGGTGGGAGAACCCCCGTTTATGCTTGGACTCTCGGTGTGGCTTGCCATCAAGGATGCAATCTCCGCAATAGATGATCATAAAACGGAGCCCGATTTCTCCCTTCCGGCATCAGGTGAGGTCATTTTGATGGCTGCAGAAAAACTTAACCATCACCCTGTATGATCAGGCTGATCATGATTGCCGGTGCAGGCGGTTTCCTGGGTACGGTCTCCCGGTTTCTCACATCACGATATTTTCAGAATCTGTTTCTCTCCTCCTTCCCTTTAGGCACCTTCATCGTAAACATTACCGGATGCCTGCTGATCGGCATTTTCTTTGGTCTTTCCGAGAAAGGTAATCTCCTGAGCCCTGAATGGCGGATGTTCCTCACCGTTGGTTTCTGTGGTGGGTTTACAACATTTTCAACCTTTGCCGGTGAAAATATTGCGCTGCTGAAAGATGGAAATTTCTTTTACTTTGCGCTTTACACCGGACTGAGTGTGTTTTTAGGATTGATGGCAACTTTTTTGGGTAATTCCATTGTCGTAAAAGTAATGTGACCCATGGAGCAAAATCAGAAAGCAGTGCATTCGTTAGACTATGTCTGGTTATACCGACATGAAAAGTACGCATAATAAACCGGCAGCTGGCAATATTATTGTATTTTTGCCAATGATACCTGAGTATCCACAGTTCATGAAATACATTGCCTTCATTCTGAGTTTGTATATCTTCTGCCTGGTATCGGCACCCTGTGTGGATGATGCCCTTCATTGCGGCAACCAGGTTTGCGGACAATCAAGCTCGCAGAATCAGGATTCCCATTCAGATCATACCGATGCCTGTTCCCCTTTCTGTGTTTGCTCCTGCTGCGGGGTTCCGGTTACCATTGCGCCCGGTACATTTATCGGCCAGCCCTTTGTCTCTTTCCAGCGCCCCATCCACCCCGAATCATCAACACTTGTCTCATTCTTTGCAATGACCTTCTGGCAACCGCCAAAAATAGGTTAACAATCATGTCTGATTCCATTCAGAATGGTTATTTTATTTCTCGCAGATTTTCACAGATTGTTTTCGCAGATTCCCGCAGAAAAAATGCTGGTTAGTCCTGTTCTGCGAAAATCTGCGCATTTCTCTGCGAAAATCTGTGAGAACTTTTTCCTGTCTTGAATTTCCGTTATTCACTTTCAGATATTCGGTGATAAACAGTTCCAACGAATATACTTTCAATTTAATTCATTTTCAACATGATAGGTCATATCATTCAGTTTTCAATCAAGAACAAGTTCATCGTGGGGTTGTTCGTGCTGGCCCTGATCGGATGGGGAACCTATTCCCTGACCCGACTGCCCATCGATGCGATCCCGGATATTACGAACAACCAGGTGCAGATCATCTCCCTGGCACCATCCCTGGCAGTGCAGGAAGTGGAGAGTTTTATCACCGCTCCCATCGAGGTGGCTGTGGCAAACATCCCCGACATCATAGAACTGCGCTCCATCTCAAGGCTTGGATTGTCGGTGGTTACAGTAGTTTTTAAAGACAATGTAGATGTTTACTGGGCGCGCCAGCAGTTGAGCGAACGGCTCAGGGAGGCTGAAGAGGTGATTCCTGCAGGCATGGCAAAGATTGAGCTTGCACCGATCAGCACCGGACTGGGCGAAATTTACCAGTACCGGCTGGCGGTTGCCAAAGGGTATGAAAAAAAATATCCTCCCATGGAATTGCGCACCCTGCAGGATTGGGTGGTACGCCGCGAAATGCTTGGAACGTCCGGCGTAGCCGATATAAACAGCTACGGAGGATTTGTAAAACAGTATGAGATTGCCGTGAACCCCGAACGGCTGCGGGGGATGAACCTGACCCTCACCGATATTTTCCAGGCCCTCGAAAAAAATAATGAGAACACAGGCAGCGCTTACATCGACAAGAAACCAACCGCCTATTTCATCCGCGGGATCGGGCTGGTCAAATCGCTTGATGACATTGAGAAGATCGTAGTACGCAACACAGTCACCGGCATTCCGGTTCTGATCAGGGATATCGCAACAGTGCAATACGGCAGCGCCACCCGGTACGGCGCTTTTGTGGTTGATACTTCCGAAGCGGTTGGCGGCGTAGTGATGATGCTGAAAGGAGCCAACGCACATGAAGTAATTGAAAATGTGGAGCTGCGCATCCGGTCCATCCAGAAGTCTCTGCCCGAAGGGGTCGTCATCGAGCCTTTCCTTAACCGGTCGGATCTTGTTGGCCGCGCCATCGGCACGGTTTCGACAAACCTCCTTGAAGGGGCCCTGATCGTGCTCTTCATCCTTGTTTTGTTACTTGGCAACATCCGGGCAGGGCTGATCGTTGCATCGGTCATCCCGCTGGCCATGTTGTTTGCCATCTCGCTGATGAATCTTTTTGGCGTATCAGGCAACCTGATGAGCCTGGGCGCCATCGACTTCGGGCTGATTGTTGACGGGGCTGTCATCATTGTCGAAAGCGTCGTTCACCGGATATTTCTGAGCAGGCACCACCACACCGGTGTGGCGAAGCTGACGCAGGCACAGATGGACGAGAACGTTTTTGAATCGGCGAAAAGAATGATGAGTTCGGCCACCTTCGGGCAAATTATAATTCTGATTGTTTACCTGCCGATCATGGCACTGGTAGGCATCGAAGGAAAGATGTTCAGGCCCATGGCACAGGTGGTGGCATTTGCCATCCTGGGCGCGGCCATCCTTTCCCTTACCTATGTGCCGATGGCCTCTGCACTGTTTCTGAGCAAGAAGACGGAGCACAGGCGAACCTTTTCCGACCGGCTGATGGATTGGTTTCAAAAAATATTCAATCCGATGATCGGCTGGGCGCTTCAGCATAAAATGGTTGTTTCCGGAACAGCTGTTGCAATATTTATCTTCAGCCTGTTTGTCTTCAGCAGGCTGGGCGGCGAGTTCATTCCGCAACTTGAAGAAGGAGACCTTGCTTCAAGCGTCATCACACTGCAGGGAGGATCGCTGACCAATACCGTTGAAACTGTGATCAAGGCCAACAAGATATTGCTTGATAATTTCCCGGAAATCAAACATGCGGTGTGCAAGATCGGGGCCGGTGAAATACCCACCGACCCCACGCCGATGGAGACCGGCGACTACGTGATCACCCTGAAAGACAAAAGTGAATGGACTTCAGCAAAAACACGTGAAGAGCTTGTTGAAAAGATGCAGGAGAAGCTGGTGACCCTGGCAGGGGTGAAATTTGAGTTTCAGCAACCCATCCAGATGCGGTTCAACGAACTCATGACAGGTTCAAAACAGGATATCGCAGTAAAAATTTTCGGAGATGACCTGGGTGTGCTTACTGAAAAAGCTGGTGATGTCGAGAAAATCATCAACCAGGTTGAAGGCGTCGAAGATATCAACGTGGAGAAGGTAACCGGCCTGGCCCAGGTGCAGGTGGATTACAACCGCGACCGCCTTGCCCAGTATGGTCTTTCCGTAGATGAGGTAAACCGGCTCCTGCGCGCAGCGTTTGCCGGCAGCCAGGCGGGCGTGGTTTATGATGAGGAGAAGCGGTTCGGGCTGGTCGTCAGGCTTGACAGCGACTACCGGCAGAACCTCGAAGATGTTAAAAACCTGACCATCGCCCTCCCCAACGGGTCACAGCTGCCTTTTGACCAGGTAGCTGACATTACCATCAAGTCGGGTCCGGCGCAGGTTTCCAGGGAAGACACCAAACGGAGGATCACCATCGGGTTCAATGTGCGAAACAGGGATACAGAAGGGGTGATCCGGGAAGTTACCGCAAAGATTGATCAGCAGGTAAAACTGCCGACAGGTTATTATATCAACTATGGCGGACAGTTTAAGAACCTGGAGGCAGCCAAAAACAGGCTGGCCATTGCTGTCCCTGTCGCCCTGCTGCTGATTTTCGTGCTGCTCTATTTCGCATTTCATTCAGTCACACAAACGCTGATCATCTTCACCGCCGTCCCGATGTCGGCCATCGGCGGAATTTTCGCCCTCTGGCTGCGCGACATGAACTTCTCCATCTCGGCAGGTGTCGGATTTATTGCACTTTTCGGGGTGGCAGTGCTCAACGGCATCGTGCTGATCGCCGAGTTTAACCGGCTTGAAAAGGAGGGGATCACCGACATCACCCAGCGGATTCTCAAAGGGTTACATACCCGGCTGCGCCCGGTGATCATGACCGCCGCCGTTGCATCCCTGGGATTTCTACCGATGGCTTTGTCGACATCAGCCGGTGCGGAGGTTCAAAAACCCCTGGCAACCGTCGTCATTGGCGGACTGATCAGTGCCACCCTGCTGACCTTGCTCGTTCTGCCTGTATTTTATGTTGTTTTTTCCTCAGGGTTTCTCAGGGCGGTTTTCAGAAGGCGAACAATGACAGCCATGTTGCTGGTGCTTTTTTCCACGATTGGTTATAACGCATCAGCACAGAATCAGAAGAAGGTCAGTTTACGTGAAGCGATTCAAACGGCGCTCGACAGCAATTTTTCGATACGGTCGGCTGCGTATTCGGCAGCGGCTCAAAAAACGCTGAAAGGCTCATCGTGGGACATCCCTAAAACAATTATCGGAGGTCAGTATGGCCAGATTAACTCTTACCGGAATGATAACAGCTTTGCCATCACCCAGGAGTTTTCATTCCCGACGGTCTATATCAATCAACATAAACTTTCGAATGCCAATTTTAAAAGTGCCGGCTGGCAATTGCAGGGCACCAGGCTCGAAGTTTCCAGCCAGGTAAAACAGGTTTACTGGCAGCTTGCATACTTGTATTCAAAGCAAAACCTGTTGCGATACCAGGACAGTTTGTATTCCGGATTTCTGCGGGCCGCCGAACTGAGGGCGAAGTCAGGTGAGACGAACCGGCTGGAGATGATCACGGCGAGAACCCAGAGTTTTGAGATTAAAAACCAGCTGCGGCAGGTTCAGGCTGATGCTGGCATCTTTCTCAGGAAGCTGCAAACCCTGATGAACACGGCTTTGGAAGCCAGACCGTCCGACACCATCCTCCACCGGCTTATTTTAGGTTCCGTTACCGACAGCATAGCCCTGACCGATAACCCGTCGCTCGGATACCTCAGGCAGCAGGTCGAGGTTGCACATATTACCAAACAACTGGAGCATAGCCGGATCATGCCCGATTTCAGCATCGGATATTTCAGCCAGACCATGATTGGCACGCAGGAGATCAACGGAACTGCAGAGACTTTCGACAAAGGCAACCGCTTTACCGGCATCCAGGCCGGTATTGCAATACCTCTCTGGTTTGGACCGGCAGTTGCAAAAACCAATGCCGCCAGGATGCAGGAACAGGCATCACAAGCCAGTGCCGACCATTTCTCTGGCTCACTGAAAAGCAACTACCAGTCCCTGCTTGATGAATATGCCAAATTCGCCGCCAGCATCGATTATTATGAACAACAGGCAGTTCCAGAGGCCGGGATGATCATTGACCAGGCTACCCGGAGCTACAAGGCCGGCGCCATGGATTATCTTGAATACATCATCACACTGAACAGGGCACTCGACATCAGACGAAACTACCTGGAGGCGCTCCACAGCTACAACCAGACAATTATAAGCATTGAATATATCACCGGTAAAATATTTTAAATCATTACGTTCATGAAAAGATACAGATTATTTCCCAATGTCATTTTTATCGTCCTGATAGGCCTTTTTGTATCCTGCAACGGAGATAAAAAGAAGGTCGAAGAAGCCAAAGCCGTTGAAAATCTGCCCCCGGATATTATTGAGCTGAGGGACGATCAGATTGCGCTGGCAAAAATTGAAACCGGCACCATTGAGTTGCGTTCGCTCAGCGGCAATCTCAAGGTAAACGGATCAGTGGGTGTCTCTCCGGAGAACCTTGCCACTGTGTGCATGCCTTTCGGCGGGTTTGTAAAAAGCACCACCCTGATGCCCGGCAACCAGGTTACAAAAGGGCAAACCCTTGCCATTCTTGAAAACCAGGAATTCGTTGATATTCAGCAAAACTATCTCGATGCCAGGAGCAAACTCGAATTTGCCGAAGCCGAGTATACACGTCACACAGAATTATACAAAGAGGATGTTTATTCCCAGCAGAACCTGCAAAAGGTCACCTCAGAGTACATGAGCCTGAAAGCCCAGGTGAAGGCGTATGAACAAAAGCTGGCCATGATCGGGATCAACCCGGTTACCATGCATGAAGATGATATCACAAGGTCGGTTGCTGTATTGTCGCCCATATCGGGATTCGTGAAGACCGTCAACATCAATGTTGGCAAGTACGTTGCTCCAACTGATGTACTCTTTGAAATTGTAAACAGCGACAAGCTCTATCTCGAACTGACGTTGTTTGAAAAAGATGCGGATAAAGTGGCGGCAGGCCAGAAAATCCGCTTCTTCATCAACAATGAAACAGAACAGCATGAAGCAGTAATCTACCAGACCGGCCGGTCGGTGGGCAGCGACAAAACGTATAAAGTATATGCCACTGTTTCAGGCACATGCAGGAACCTGCTTCCCGGAATGTATGTGAATGCCATCATCGAGGCCACCACCAGCCAGGTTACCGCGCTTCCTTCGGAGGCCATCGTCAGCTTCGATGACAAGGATTACATTTTTATTTTCGAGAAAAACAAAGAAGAAAGTGGCAGGCAATTTACTGAATACAAAATGGTTGAGGTTTCTAAAGGTGTAACCGACGTAGGGTTTACCGAAGTGAGGTTGCCTGCAGGGTTTGACATGAAAACCGCCAAAGTGGTTATTAAAGGTGCCTACAATCTCCTTTCAGCAAAGAAAAACGCCGGCGAGATGAGTTGTTAAATAATACTGACCCCAAAAGGGATGGTAAATTTGAAGGTTGATCCTCCATGGGAGTTTGCCTCCACCCAAATTCTCCCCCCGTGCATCTCCACAATCTTCTTGCAGTGGGCCAGGCCAATCCCCGAGCCGCCATACTCATCCCGGTTGTGAAGCCGCTTAAATATGACGAAGATCTTTTCCTGATGTTTTGCATCAATCCCGATCCCATTGTCGGCGACAGAGAAAATCCATTCCTCCCCCTGGTTTTCTGCTGAAATCTCAATTTCAGGGATAACATCAGGCTTACCGAATTTTATCGCATTGCTTATCAGGTTATGGAACAAGAGTTTAAGTTCCGGTTCATGGGCATTGCATTGGGGTAATTCCTCCGTTCTGACGATTGCCTTACTCGGAATTATCAAATCGTCGAGGTTAACAATAGCATCATGAACCACCTTATTGAGGTCAACAATACTTCTGACACTTTCTTTACCCAGGAAGGAATAGTCAAGCAAACCCTTTACCAGTCCCTTCATCCTGTTTGCCGCATTGTAAATAAATTCAATGTATTGATTGCCGTCCTTGTCGAGTTTCCCGGCATACTCCTCCTGGATAAGCTGTGTAAAATTGGTCAGTGTCAGTAACGGTTCCTGAAGATCATGTGAAGTGATATATGTAAACTGCTCTATCTCTTTCAGGTGGAATTCAAGCTCCTTATTGGTGACTTCGAGTTGCCTGGTACGCGCTTCCACCCGGTTGTCTAAGGTTCTGTTGAGTTCACGCAGTTCTTTGCTTTGGCGGTATAGTTTGAGATGCAGGGCAACCCGCGCCCTGACCTCTTCAGCCTGAAATGGTTTGGTAATATAATCTGCTCCTCCTGCATTCAGTGCTTTCACGATATCATTTACATCGTTTAGTGCACTGATAAAGATTATCGGCACACTGTTAAGACGTTGATTGTCCTTCAGAAGGCGGCAAACTTCAAATCCATCCATGTCGGCCATCATGATGTCGAGCAGGATCAGGTCAGGCCTTTCTCTTTCAGCTACCTGCAATGCCTGCATTCCGCTTAAAACCGGACGGACTTTATATCCGTCGCCTTCAAGTATATCGCCAAGTATCTGAAGGTTTGCAGCCACATCGTCAACAATAAGAATGTTGGGAACCGTGATATGAAGATCATTAAGTATTTTCAACCTCAACCCTTCAGGTAAATGCTCAATGTCATCTGAAACTGGTTGTGCATAATCAATTCCTGATTGTATAACGGGTCTGTTAACCAGTGGAACTTCATTTACAAGGTCAAGCGAAAAGGTAAATTTCGAACCCTTTCCCTCCATGCTTTCAACCAATAATTTTCCTCCCTGTTTTTCGATAAAGTCCTTGCAGATGATCAAACCCAACCCTGTGCTGGGCTCCCCTTCAGTCCCCTGACGGCTTGTGCGTACATCGAGCCTGAACAGGGCGTAAACCATATCCTGGCTCATACCGATACCAGTATCGCTGATGGAAACCTCCGCGCGATTGTCGCCGGTTTTTCTGACTGCAATGATTATTTTCCCTCCTGAATGCGTAAATTTCAATGCATTTGAAACAAGATTCCGGATGATGGTTTGAAGGATGTTTACATCAGCTGAAACAACCATGTCATTTGCGATCTCGCAAGCGATTTCAACCCCCTTTATTTTAGCTGATTCAAGAAACACTTTGACACATTCAGAAATGAGATAACCCAATGAAACCGGTTCGGGGTTGTAAGGAATCAGCCCTTGTTGCATCTTTGCCCATTGCAACAGGTTTTCAAGGAGACGGTATAGGTTGGCCGCCGATCTTTTCATGCTCAGTGCAATATTCTGAATCTGCTCAAATGTCATTGTTGGCAACTCTTCCGTCATCAGGTGCGTTAAACCCAAAAAACCATTGAACGGCCCGCGGATGTCATGGGCTATGATTGAGAAAAATTTATCCTTTTCAATATTGGCAATTGAAAGTTCCTCATTTTGTTTACTGATGATCAGGCTCTTCTGATTTATCTCTTCGATGAGGGTTTTAAGCCGCTTGTTCTTTCTGAACAAAGTGACGATAAAAATTGAAAAAGAGAGAAGGATGATAATGAAGGCGATACTCAGAAAAAAAAGCTGTGACCGATTATGTTTAATTTCGAGCTCCCTGGTTTTAACCATATTTTGCTGTTTTACTGCATTCATTTGCAGTGCAAAATCGTCCAACTGATACTGTTCACCGGTCTGATGAATAAATAACAACATCTCATGCGCCTTCTTATAATCCTTCAGGTCCAGAGAAATCTCATATAATTTGTAATAGGACATCAGCACATAGATTTTAATATTATCCTTCAGTGCGATATCAAGTGCCTGTTGTGCACAGGTTGTTGATTTGTCTATTTCCTTACTGTCCCTGTAAATGCCGGAAAGGTTGATCAATGCAAGCGGCATTTCCCTGGAATCACCTGACTTTTCAATATCCTGCATTATCTTGCTATAACTTGCAAGTGCTTTTTCCAGCTGACCTGTTGCTGCATAAACGGATGTTGAAAGAATATCATTCGATATCCCTAATTGAACAAGTTTACACTGGTTTGCATAGGAGTCAGATTGGTTGATAAAATTCAACAACTTGTCCAATTCTCTTTTCAATGTAACATTTTCAACCACCTTCTGTGAAAAATCGATACCGGAAGGCCTGAACTGGTCCTGAAGTCTCTTAAAATCCGGCAGGTTATAAAAAATTTCATAACTCGTTGCAGCAAGCCTGTTATATGTTTTGGCCAATCCTTCCGGGTCTTTGTATGTTTCAAAAATGTCCAACGCCCGGTTAAGATAATCGAGAGATTGCTTATGTTCTGCGCTTGCGCGATAAGTCTCACCAATATTCATAAGGACGTACCCGCTTGCATGCCGGTCATTCAATTGCTGATAAATACCAAGCGCAGCATAAAGGCGTTCAATCGATTTAAGATTATCTCCCCAGTTTTTCCACGCGACACCACTTAAGTTTAACGCCTTTGCTTTATCAGCCTCAAGACGAAGAGAGTCAGCGAGGTTTATGGCCTTTTCTGCATAGGATACTGCTGTCTGGCAATTACGCTCCTTCTCAGCTAAAACGAGCATTTTATGAAGTCTTTCAAGCGGATTTTGTTCTGATTTCAGCGCAACAGTAAGGCTGTCAATGGCGGCCTGTCCGGTTGAATAGACCGCCAATGGCAGCCACACCAGGAGAAAAACAGGGAATTTCAACCTGGATATCAAGTTTAATGTGCGATCAATGTTCATCATGTTTTTTAGTCAGGATCATTTTTAAACGATCATAGTCGTAATTTCTTGCGAGGGTCATAAGCAGTTTGGCGAGGCTTGAATTATTCTGATCCATGGAGTTGATAAGTTTTTTTAACAGGCGGATATCAGCAACTCCAAGCGTCTCGAGCATCTTCAGTCTCAATACTTCCGGTAACTGTTTCACATTGGAAGCAATAACTTCCTCGTCATTCAGGTAGAGCTGTTCAGATGAGGTCTCATCCTCATAGATATAGCTGATGCCAAGAACTTTACCGATAGAATGGAACAAATCGTTTTCGCGGAACGGTTTACTAATAAAATCCTGGATGCCGATCTCTTCAATCCTTTTCCTGTCATCTTCAAACGTACTGGCTGAAAGAGCGATAACTGGTGTTTTCGCTCCCTTTTCAGTTGATCGTAGCCGGAGGGTTGCTTCAAATCCATCCATCACCGGCATACGCAAATCCATGATAATCAGGTCGGGGACCCATTGTTCAAATTTATCAAGCGCATCCTTCCCATTCACAGCTTCATTCGTTTCAAATCCCACCATTCGCAACAGGCTCACGACGGTTTGCAGATTCTCCGGCATATCATCAGCCACCAGTATACGATGGAATTTCTGACTCTTTGCCAGTCCAACGACATGCTTTGTGGCATTCACTTCACCTGTAATAAAGTGTCCCTCTTCTAATGCTACATGGAGTGTAAACAACGATCCTTTTCCAACGGCACTTGTGACGGTGATGTTGCCCCCCATGAGCATGGCAAGTTCACGGCTCAGGGCAAGCCCTAAACCGGTACCGCTGCCTTTTTTAATCCCGGTAGTTGTTTGTACGAAAGGTTTGAACAAATTCACCAATTCATCCTCTGCAATGCCTGTCCCTGAATCCTGAATTTCCACAATGAGCTTACCATGGCCGTTGGCCTCTTTCATATAACTGGTAAGCACATTTACTACACCCTCATCCGTAAATTTTATTGCATTGTCAATAAGATTGATGAATATCTGGCGCAATTTACTTTCATCAATAACTACATGACGAGGCAGATTTTCCGAAATTTCAAACACAAACCGGAGTTTTTTGGATTGTGCCCGCTCTTTAAAAATCAGTTGAATATCTTTAAAAAACATACGCAGATCAACGTTGGCAGGATTCAACACAACCCTGCCTGCCTCAACTTTTGCAAGTTCAAGGATGTCGTTAATGAGGGTTAACAGATGTTCACCGGCACGTATAATGGATGCATTATACTCTTTCTGGATTTCTGACAACGATTTATCGCGGTTCATCAATTGGGAAAAACCAATAATGGCATTCAACGGCGTTCTGATTTCGTGGCTTATATTGGCCAGGAAAATACTTTTTGCGTTGTTGGCCATTTCTGCATCAAATATGGTTTTCAAAAGTATGGATTCGCCGTTTTTCAGTTCGGTGATGTCGCTATAAACAATCGCCACACCATAATCTTCCAGGGGAATTGGAGCAGCGGAAACACTGATCCAGTTAACCTCATTGTTATCTTTGACGATACCCATTACCGCGTTTTCTACCCGTCGCCCTTCCCTGAGTGCCCGAACGCTTGCATATTCATCAACAGGCATAACGGACTCATCAGGTCTGATAATACGCCATTCCGTTCCGCTAATCAAACGGTTCTCCTGTTCAGCACGTGAGATACCAAGCAGCTTTTCAGCAATCTGGTTTGACTCAATGATCTGACCTTTGGAATCCGAAATTGTTATACCGATGGGAAGTATATCAAACAACACCCGATATTTGGTAACACTGATACCCAATTCCAGTTCAGCATTCCTGTGGTCGGTGATATTTTTAAATATGGTGGCAAAACTTCCCTTGTAGGGACAGTATACAGAAATGGAAAAATATTTGCCCTGGGGAGCAAAATAGGTTTCAAAAACCTCAGGATTCCCTGTTAAAGCAACCCTCGAATAAATATCAAGATACGGCGGATCGTCCACTCCGTAAACTTCTTTGCTTGTTTTATTGATGACCGTTTCCCTCAATATTCCAAGTTGTGCCTCAAATGCAGGGTTGACCTCCATTATAAGATAATCCTGAGGAACTCCCTGGTCATCGTAAACGAGGGTGTGCATGGCTGATCCTTCGCTCATGTTTTCATAAAGGGACCGGAATTTCGCTTCACTTTCCTTCAGTGCATTTTCTGTTCTTTTGCGTTCAGTAATGTCGTGCGTAACGGCAAGGATATGGGGAACTCCTTTCAGAACCAGTACCCTGGCAGAAATGATGCAAATGACCTGACGGCCATCTTTCCTTTGAAAAAAAGATTCCAGGTTCTCACATACCCCTGTTTCTTTGATGGAATTTACGAGTTTCTCCAGTTCCTCCGGACTTTTCCACATATTGATTTCCAGGGAGGTTTTACCGATTACCTCAGCACGTGTCAACCCTGTTAATGCAAGGAAGCCATCATTCACGTGCACCAGGCAGCCATCGGTCAGCCGTGTGATCAGCACCGCATCCGGGATGGTGTTGAAAATCAGCTCAAGATTTTCACGGGTTTCCAGAAGAAAGTCGATGTCCATTTGTTACAATTATTACCATAACTCCGTTACGCCGGAAATCTAAATTTGACCAAATTATGCCCAGCCTTCAGACACCCAATGAAAATTGCTGGCTAAAGTAAAAAAAACGCAGGAGTTTGTGTTTCATTTTTTTCTTTTTTTTTCTTTTTGTTGCCAATTTTTAAAATTCATCATCTGTTTAAAATGAAGTACTTATGGAAGTAAGTGTTGAAAATCTGACAAAAAGCTATGGCTTTCAAAAAGCAGTTGATAATATCTCGTTCAAGGTGAACACCGGCGAAATTGTCGGATTCCTCGGTCCCAATGGCGCCGGGAAAACCACTACGATGAAAATCATTACCTGCTTCATGGGAGCCCACGGGGGCGATGTAAAAGTTGGCGGCATCTCCGTAACGGCCAATCCCGAAGAGGTGAAGCGGCACATCGGGTACCTTCCGGAAACAAACCCCCTTTACAGGGATATGCCTGTAATAGACTATCTGCAGTTCGCAGCGGAATTGCAAAATGTGCCAAAATCCAGGATCCACGACCGCATTTTTGAGATGGTAACAATTTGTGGGCTGAAAGCAGAAAAATACAAAAAAATCAATGAGTTATCTAAAGGTTACCAGCAACGTGTCGGCCTGGCCCAGGCGCTGATCCATGACCCTCTTTTTCTTCATCCCGGTCGTGACCATGGGACTTATATCGGAGGAGCAGAAATCGGGAACCATAGAGTTACTCATCACCAAACCGGTGACCAGCTGGCAGATCATCGTGGGCAAATTCATGGCGGCATTCCTGCTTATCTGCATCACCCTGCTGCTCACCCTGCCCTATTACATTACGGTTGCAAACCTTGGCAAAACAGACCATGCAGGCGGGTATCAATCCCGTCCTGATCAATGTCAGGGAGAAAGACCAGGTTAAACAACAGAAAGCATACATGGGCGCCGTGGTTCACTATGGCGACAAGAAAGAGGTAATTCCCCTGATCCAGTCGGGTTCAGCCATGGAATACAGTCTTTCAACCAGCATCAAGAAAATGACGGTTGCGAACAAACAAAAAGTGGGAATCCTCCAGGGACACGGAGAAACATCCCCCAACTCGCTGGCCCAGGTGATGCAGTCGCTTGCGGTTCTGTATGATGTCGAACCTGTTAACCTTGACGGGGTTTCCATGAGTACAGCCGAATTTAAAACACTTGTCATCATCAATCCTGTCGACAGCTTTCCCCCGGCCCATCTTGCCAAACTGGATGAACTCCTTGCTTCGGGGAAAAATCTGTGTATCGCATTTAACCGGGTTGACGGAAACCTGCAAACTGTTTCGGGAACCGAAATAAAAACAGGACTCGAGCGATGGCTGGAGACGAAAGGGGTGAAAGTCAGCCCCAATTTCATCATTGATCAGAATTGCGGAAGCGTGATGGTGAACCAGCAGCAGGGAGAAATGCAGTTCCAGTCGAACATGCGGTTCCCATACCTGCCGGTGATTGCAAAATTCGCCGACCATCCTGTTACCAGAGGTCTCCTCCCGCCCGATCGACCAGATCGACGACGCCAAAAAGGCCCTGATCAAATACCTGAACTTCCTGCTTCCCATCTTCCTCATCATCGGAATTGGCATCGTACGATACCAGTCGAGGAGAAATCTGAGGATGCGACGGATGAATGAAAACTATATCTGATCATCTTTGATCCGGAAGATTCTTACCTTTGCGTGCTATTTGAACCTCAAAACTACTTTAACCTTGGAAGAACTTCTGAAAAAAATCAACACACTTGCAGAATCTTATCAGGATTATACTGCAAACAACCTCTCTAAACTTATTAAAATCACCTCCCTCAGCACTGGTGAAAAAGCCATGGCGGAAGAGCTGAAACGCCAGATGGTGGAAGCCGGATTCGATGAGGTGCGCACCGACGGACTGGGCAACGTCATCGGCCGGATTGGTAACGGCAGCAAAATTCTGGCATTTGACGGCCATATCGATACAGTCGATACCGGAAATCTGGCCAACTGGACAGACGACCCATTCTCCGGAGAAATCCGTGACGGGTTTGTGCATGGCCGCGGGACAGTCGACCAGAAAGGCGGTCCGGCTGCATTTGTTACTGCAGGACGTATACTCAAAGAACTGGCATTCGACCGCGACCTCACCGTTTACTTCACCGGAACAGTCATGGAAGAAGATTGTGATGGATTGTGCTGGAAATATATTGTTGAAGAGGAGAAAATCGTTCCTGATTTTGTGGTCATCACCGAACCGACCAACCTTAATATCTACCGGGGACACCGCGGGAGAATGGAGATTGCCGTTACATTCAAGGGCATCTCTTCACACGGGTCAGCCCCGGAACGCGGGAAAAATGCGATCTATATGGCCTCCCGTGCCTGCCTCGCCATCGAACAACTGAATGAGCGGTTGCAATCCGATGAATTCCTTGGGAAAGGAAGTGTGACGCTTTCGGAATTTGTTTCAGGAAGTCCTTCCTTATGTGCAGTGGCCGACTATGCCCGCATTCACCTTGACCGACGGCTTACCTGGGGTGAAACCAAAGAATCGGCCGTGGCTGAGATCCGGGAAATAGTAAAAGAGATGGATGCCGTCGTCGAAGTGCTGCAATACAAGGAGACTGCATATACCGGGCTTCAATATGGCATGGAGAAGTATTATCCAACCTGGAAAATCGAAGAGGATCATCACCTCGTAGTTCGCGCCCAGGAGGCCTTTGCGGGTCTGTTTGACAAGGAACCGCTCACCGATAAATGGACCTTCTCAACCAACGGAGTTACCATTAACGGCTACTACAAGATACCATGCATCGGGTTTGGGCCCGGGAATGAAGTACTGGCGCATGCTCCGAACGAAAAGGTGCTGGTGAGCGATCTGGTTGCTGCATCAGCGTTTTATACAGCAATTGCATATTATTTATCAGAATAACTTCCCATGAATACAAAGAAAACATCATCCAATGCCGGCCTGTATGGCAAAGACTTCCTCCTGACCTGGGAAAAGAGCCGCGAAGACCTTGAAACCATTCTCACAGTTGCAGAAGACCTTAAAATGCTGCGTGACCGGAACATCTCACCGAAGTGCTTCGACTCAGGACTTGCTATTTCCCAGTTTCGGGACAATTCAACAAGGACAAGGTTTTCCTTCGCCTCCGCAGCCAATCTGCTGGGCCTGGCAGTACAGGATCTTGACGAAGGCAAATCACAGATAGCCCATGGAGAAACTGTGCGGGAAACTTCTGCCATGATCTCCTTCCTCAGCGACATCATCGGCATCCGCGACGACATGTACCTTGGTGCCGGAAACACCTATATGCGCGAAGTCGGTGCTGCCCTCGACGAAGCGTTTGCCGATGGCGTGCTGCCGCAGCGTCCGGGCATCATCAACCTGCAGTGCGACATCGACCATCCGACACAATCCATGGCTGACCTGCTGCACCTTAAGACGGTTTTCGGATCACTGGAAAATCTGAAAGGAAAAAAAATAGCCATGACCTGGGCCTATTCGCCAAGCTATGGGAAGCCTCTATCTGTGCCCCAGGGCATCATCGGGTTGATGACCCGGATGGGAATGCAGGTTGACCTGGCATACCCTGAAGGTTACGGGCTCATCCCGGAAGTAGTTGAACTGTCGGGAAAGCAGGCCGGTGAAAGCGGCGGCAATTTCCGGGTGGTCAACTCCATGGAAGAGGCTTTTAAAGATGCCGACATCGTGTATCCCAAGAGCTGGGCTCCGTTCCATGTGATGGAACGCCGCACCGGGTTGCTCCGGAATAACGACCATGACGGCCTGAAAGGATTGGAAAAAGAGTGCCTTGCCAACAATGCAAAATATAAGAACTGGGAATGTACCGAAGAAAAAATGAAGCTTACAAAAGAGGGAAAAGCGCTCTACATGCATTGCCTGCCGGCAGACATCTCAGGAGTTTCATGCAATGAAGGTGAAGTGGCTGCCACGGTTTTTGAACGGTATCGCGTACCATTGTACAAACAGGCCGGCTTTAAACCATACATCATTGCGGCCATTATGCTCACCAACCGCTTCAAAGATCCTGCCGGGATGCTCCAGAACCTGGAACAGGGTGCCGGTAAAAGGGTAAGATAAATTATTGCATCTTCTTCCAGAGGCGTATTGCCTGGATATGTGACTCTTCAAGGACTTTTTCTTCATTGACAGTCTGAACCTTACCATCCTTTACGATAAGTTTCCCACGGGAAATCACATGCAACACGGACCTTGATTCGATGCCGAACAGGAAATGACCTAAAAAGTTGCCGTTGGTTAACGGGGTTGGCGAGTGGTAATCCAGGACAACAAGATTATTCTCACCATCACCGGAAAATTCATTGGATTTTAAATAATGATGAACATTCCTGAACCTCGTGTATGTTCCGGGATAATCTATTGCATCGAAATTGTGTCCGGCGAAAAATGCAGCCTTTGCACTGCGAAGCATGTCGCTGTGCATGCCGTCGGTACCCAGCATGATCCTGCTTCCCAGCCTGGTGGAGCTGAAAAATCCGACAGAATTATTCAGGTTGCTCTCCATATTCTGCACCACCCAGGCCGGTGAGCCCTCCACCAGCCCCCGTTCATGTTCATTGAGGTGCAGGCAATGTGCCAGGATGGTTTTGGGAAACTGAAGCACACCTGCTTCCGAAAGTCGTTCAATTACACGATGATGGTATTGTTCAACACAATGGTCTTCATCAGACTTGTCTTCTGCAACATGAATGTGTATTCCTGAATTTGTTTTAGATGCCAGTTGAACTGCCTGTTTCAGGGTATTATTTCCAACCGTAAACGAAGCATGCAAGCCAACAAGTCCCTGCCGCTTCGAAAGATATGCTGCGGTTTCTGCAAGCCCTTTTTGCGCTATTTCCATGCCGTCCCGGTCGGATATTTCATAACACAGCAAGTGTCCGACCCCCACCTCATCAAATGCATTGGCGATGGTTTCCAGGCTTCCTTCAACAGCAAAAGGTGATGCATGGTGATCGATCACGAAGGTGACCCCGTTCTTTGCACAGGCAATCGCTGTAACAAGCGCACTTGAACGGATCATCTCAGGATCAAGCGCTTTGTCAAGGTTCCACCACACATATTGAAGTATTTCAGGGAAATTAGCCGGGTTTTTCCCTGGAGCCGGCATTCCGCAAGCCAATGCCGAATATACATGATGATGTCCGTTGGCAAACGATTTTGTGATAAACTTGCCGGTGCAGTCGATGGTATGAATTTCCGGCTCCGGGCTCTTCCCTCTTCCCCCTGGAGAGGGGTCGGGGATGAGGTCCTTAACGAATCTTATACCGCCCCTGGTTCCCTCCTCAACAAGGATATCAGCCTGTTTAAATTCCAGCGTTTGCCAGTCGATGAATGTTCCGTTTTTAAGTAAAATCATATTTTCTCTCCTCCATTTTTCCGTTTCATTGGCAGTTTCATTCTTCTGACACCGTCAAACTGGCAAAGCGCATTGGCAACCGCCGCAGCTGTGGGCACCAGCCCGATCTCCCCGATGCCCTTGGCTCCGTATGGTCCAACCGGATCGGCTTCTTCAACGCCAATAACGATGATCTCAGGGGTTTGCTGTGCGCTCAGCACGCCGCAATCTGACAGTTTGGCACTCACGAGCCTGCCGTCTTTCATCGGCAGATCCTCTGAAAGAGCATACCCCAATCCCATATGAACAGCCCCCTCGATCTGGCCTTCAAAGAGCATGGGATTCATGATCTTTCCGGCATCATGGGCGGCATAAACCGTTTCGATTTCACCCTCGTCGTTCAGAACAACAAGCTGGGCGGCATAACCATACGAGTAATGGGTGATGATCTTCTCCACATCAGCGCCGGGTTTGGTCGTCCAATCGCAATAGTATTTACCGGTATAGGTGTTGCCTGCCATCTGCTTCAAGGTTGTGTTAAGCACTTCTCCCGTAAGTTCCATACAGGAGGAAGAATATTGATCAAAGTCCTGGCGGATCGCAGTACCTGCATCGATAATTGCATTCCCGAGCAACGCGGTCGCCCGCGATGAAGTTGTCATCCCGGTAGGCAACCCGGCATTGGTATCGACGACCACATCGATGAGTGACGCAGGGATGCCGGTCTCCTGGTGCAAAGTCTGGATCGCCATATTCTGGATCCCTTGCCCCATCTCCGTCCAGCCATGTTCGATCAGAACCCTTCCGTTCTGCCGGATACTTATTTTAACATCACTGAAGTCGGTCATGCCGTTTCCGACTCCGGAATTCTTGATACCACATGCCAGTCCTGCATATTTTGCAGCATAGAACTGATCTTTCAAAGCGAGCAAACAAGCTTTTATTCCTACACCTTTTCCAAGGACCTGCCCGGTGGCTGTCATTTTACCATTGTCAAGGGCATTGTCATACCTGAACTTCCAGCGGTCAAAGCCGCCCTTTGCGCATAACTCATCGATGCAGCTTTCAAGGGCAAAGGCCACCTGGTTGGCGCCAAATCCACGCATTGCCCCGGAAGGAATGTTATTGGTATAAACAGTCAGAGATTCAATATCCACGGAAGGAATGTGATATCCGCCGCAGGCATGGCCTGCCACCCTCTCCATCACTTTGGCACCTACCGAAGCATAAGCGCCGGTGTCGCCAATGGCCCGGAGGCGCAAGGCAGTAAGTGTTCCGTTTTTATCACACCCCAGTGAAATGTCCATCCATACCGGGTGACGTTTGGGATGCATGATGATCGACTCCTCTCTTGACAAATGCAATTTCACCGGTTTCTGCATCAAAAAGGCAAACAGCGAAACATGCCCCTGTACGGTCATGTCTTCACGTCCGCCAAAGCCACCGCCACAAGGGACGAGTGTAACCCTCACATCTTCATCGTCCAGCCCGAGCAGGGAGGCTACCTGGCGCTGATCTACATAGATTCCCTGTCCCTGGCTGTAAAGATGAATGCCATGACCATCAGGAAGAGCAATCGCAGCTTCAGTTTCTAAAAACGCATGCTCAATGCGCTGCGTTTCATAAAGTCCGGAGGATACAAAAACCGATTGTTCGAAGGCAGTGCCGATGGTGTCGCCCCGGCGTACGACGCATTTCCCGAGGAGATTCGGCTTCCCGGGATGAACCAGGGGACTACCGGATTCCAGTGCAAAATCCACTTCAGTGACAGGCTCAAACACCTCATATTCAACCCGTATCAGCTTCGCTGCCTTCCTGGCGGTATCTTCATCCACAGCAACAACTCCGGCAATGACGTCGCCGATATACCGGGTCGTTTCACCCGGTGCGATCATCAATGGCCAGTCACTGACAATCAGCCCGGTGTATCGTTCACCCGGCACATCAGCTGCAGTGAATATCCTGATTACACCTGCCATTTTTGACACCTCAGAACAATCGATCGAAACGACCTTTGCCCTGGGATGGTCACTGAACCGCAGGGCACTGTATAGCATCCCTTCATAATGCATGTCGTTCACGAACTTCCGTTTCCCGATGGCGGTGAGATAGGCTTCGTATTTGGGAAGGGATTGCCCGATGCCGGCCGATTGCGTATCAGATTGAAAACCTGTTTTTTCATTGATCTCCGACACGCTTTTCTTTCGGAGGGTTTCCAATGCTGATTCAATTGCATCAACGATTTTTACATACCCGGTGCACCGGCAGAGGTTGAGACTGATCGCTTTTTTAATCTGTTCCCGGTCCGGGTTCGGGTTTTCGGAGAGCATCACTTTGGTGCGCATGATCAACCCCGGTGTGCAAAAACCGCATTGTACCGCACCTTTTTCCACATAAGCCCTCGCAATTACGTCACGTACGGCATCCGGAATCCCCTCCATTGTAATGACCTGCGCACCTTCAAGAAATTTCATCTTCCGGGTGCATGACAACTTCGCCTTCCCGTCAATCTCCACCATGCAAGCCCCGCAGGCTGCCTGGCCGGAACAACCGTCTTTAACAGTGGTTATGCCTTCAACATCTCTCAGGTAATGGAGCAATGTGTGGTTCTCATCACCCTTGTATTCAATTTTCCGGCTGTTCAGGTAAAACGTGATCATTTGAGGATATGGTTATGGTTGTCGTTAATTACTATCTAAAAAATCCCGCAAGGTTGCAAGATATAATGCAGGTTGCTCTACAGAAATTGCATGCCCGGCATTGGGGATGACCACCAGCCGGTGATGGGGAAAGAGATCCAGGTACTCCGTTAAATAACCCCATTGCTGATTATCGCATTGCCCTTTCATGATGAATAAAGGGACTTCCGAATTCTTCAATTTTGGCCTTGTATCCGGCATCTCAAACAAACTTCGCATGGTCATGATAAAAACAAAATATCCGTTTCCCCCTTTTGCCTCCGGGGTACGTGAGGTATCACAAACCATCGACCTGTTTGTTTCTTTCGAAAGTGCAGTTTGAAAATCATCCATTTCCTGATCCGATGCCAGTTTTTTTCCGAATATTTTAGCACATAAAAAGACTGCTTTACAGCGCAGGTTCTCCATTTTTTCGTTGGCCTGCCTGTTTGAAAAAAGTGGTCTTTTCAAATTCAGGCTGTCTGGTGGTTCAATTTTTTCCAGATCTTTCCGCAAAGGGTAAATCGGACCAGGACCTGTTAAGATAAGTTTCTCTACTTTTCCCGGATGATCTGCTAAAAACAACACGGCAAGGATGGCTCCCCAGGATTGACCTATAAGTATTACCTTCTCTGCACCTGTTTTTTTAATTATTTCCGCCAGATCATTTATATGCCGGCGGACGGAATATTCCTCAATATTTTTCAACCTGGCGGAATGCCCGCTTCCAATCTGATCATACAGGTAGACATCATAACCATCTTCAGAGAGCGGGGTAAATCTTTTCACCGTCTCTGCTGAGACAAAACCACCGGGCCCTCCATGCAGGTATATTACCGGATATCTTCTTTTAACGCCTTTGGCGGCAATCAGTGTACAGGCAATTCGTGATCCGGTGGACAAATTCCAGTACTGAATATTTCTTCTGTTAACTGATTGAGGTACATGGTAACTTACCGGGTAAAAAACCAAATATGAAAAAATGGCTGTACAGACCAAAAGCATACTGATAACAGATCTGAGAATCCAAATTTTCATTTCATCGGTTTTGTTGCCGGTCAGGTTATTCTTCTCACCAATGTTCACCTAAAACCTGGTATTCACAAAATTTTCAACAGCTGCAATATCAGGTTCAACAGCTGCCGGGATCCGGATGGAGGACTGAACCGCCGACAAATCTTTCAAACCACTCCCGGTGAGCAATACCACATTTTTTGAGCCGGCCGGGAACAGGCCCAGATCACGGTATTTCAGCATTCCGGCATAAGCGGCAACTGCGGCAGGTTCGGAGAATATCCCTGCGGAACGCGACAGAAGCAGCGATGCTGCCAGAATTTCCTTGTCAGAAACCGAAACTGCCTCCCCGGCATATTCATTCATATACCTTGCCGTCATGTAAAAACATCGCGGCACATCCACCGAGATGGAATCGGCAATGGTATTTGATGGTGTGGAAATAAATGATTTGCTTTCCAGGTTTTTGATCAGGTTGCTGCTGCCTTCCGCCTGAACGGCCACCAGCACCGGCATCCGGTCGATGATGCCAAGTTTGAGCAGGTCTTCAAACCCTTTGCAAACACCTGAATAAATTACTCCGTCGCCAACCGGAATAAAAATACGATCGGGAACATGTTGCCGGAGCTGGCTGTAAATTTCAAAGGAGACGGTCTTTTTGCCCTCGATCGTTAGCGGGTTAAAGGCGGTATTGCGGTTGTAGTAGCCATATTTCTCCGATATCTGAACACTCAGATCAAATGCATCGTCGTAGGTTCCCTTCACCGGGATGAGGGTGGCGCCATACATAAGGATCTGGGTCAGTTTAGCCAGTGGTGCTGCAGCCGGGACCACGATCATCGCCTGCTGCCCCTGTGATGCACAAATCCCCGCCAGGGATGACCCTGCGTTGCCTGTTGAAGCTGCCACCAGGGTTTGAATTCCGTTTTCCCGGGCCCATGCCGACACCAATGCCGAGGCCCTGTCCTTGAAAGAGAACGTTGGATTCTGGGAATCATCTTTCAGGTATACATCAAAATTATCCGCAGTCCGCCCTCCCATCTTGTATAACGGTGTCCCTCCGATCCTCATATTAGGCCAATATTTACGGTCGGTTAACGGAAGCAATGACATGAAATCATCTTGCTCTAAAACCTGAAACAGGTTGTCAGAATGAGTTTTCGCACTAATCCCCGGATAGTCGTAGATGGTTTTCAAAACACCCCTGGGGGGTGCGCCAGGCTGATTATCCTTGCTGCAGACAGGACAAAGGTAAATGATGTTGCCACCGGGATATCCGACATTACAGTCTATACACTCAAAATAATACTTCTCAGACATGCTGCAATTTATTTGCTAACGCACTTAACCAAGGGGTTAGTTTTGTTGTTGACTTGTTATCATTCACAATATCTGTGTCTTATAATTTTTCATCAAACCATTAGCTAAAGCTGGTGGCAATTTAAGAAGCATTTAAATTACCTCCAATAAATTGCCTCCAGTTGAATTGCCTCCAGTTGAATTGCCTCCAGTTGAATTGCCTCCAGTTGAATTGCCTCCAGCTTTAGCTGGAGGATCCAAATGGCCATAAGCCATGTTGGCTTTAGCCAAATTTCTGAAAACCATATTTGATGATAAAATATTTACTTCAGAAGTCCTGTCTTATCATTAAATTCATTGATCAGTTCATCCCACCGGGCTGGCTGGCTGAATATTTTTGGCCAGATATGACGGTCGTCCCAAAGCTGGCGCAGATCCTCAACATCCAGTCCCTGCTGTTCGATCCAGGTGAAATATTTCAGGTTGTGAATGGCTTTCCGGTCGTAGTATCCCAGCTCCTTCATGGTTGACGGTGCGGTTCCCAGCATGCATTTTTCATGATCACGGGCGGCCTGGAGGGTTGAATATTGTCCGCGTTCAGCAGTTAATTCCTCAAGCCTCGACCCATACATTTCCGCAGAATCGGTAGCGATGGTAACCATGGTATCTTCACTTGTAAATTCAAAATGCTTTGCCGTTTTGATCGCCGACAAAATGTTACCGATACCTGAAATGCCAATGGTGTCAAGCATTCCTATCAGACTTTTATCGACTCCGTTTGCAGCCAGGTAGTCATGGCCCTCTTTTTCATTGAAGAGCCTGAGCAGCCGCATGCAATCCTCATCATCGATGGCAGTTACCACATCCGTATTGTGCACATTATGGATCCACGGAACATGCTTGTCTCCGATACCTTCTATGCGATGGCCTCCAAAGCCGTTCTGCAGTAATGTCGGGCATTGCAATGCTTCAGATGCAACAACTTTGATATGAGGAAATTTTGTACGAAGATAATCACCGGCTGCAATTGTTCCGGCAGATCCTGTTGCAGAGATATAGGCAGAAAGCCGGGCATCCTGTCCGGCTACCAGCCTGAAAGCTTCCTCAATGGCATTACCCGTTACTTCATAATGCCAGCAGGAGTTCCCAAACTCTTCAAACTGGTTGAATACCATGCAATCCTTGCGGGTACGCTTGATTTCCCAGCACTTGTCGTAAATCTCCTTCACGTTCGACTCGCAACCGGGGGTTGCGATCACTTCGGCGCCGATCTCTTTCAGCCAGGCGAACCGCTCCCGGCTCATCTCCTCAGGCAGAATTGCCACAGCCGTAACATCCATGAGATAAGAATCGAAAGCGCCTCCGCGACAGTAATTCCCTGTTGAAGGCCACACAGCCTTATGGTAGGTCGGATCAAAACCACCGGTGATGATCCGTGGAGCCAGGCATCCATAAGCTGCACCTACTTTATGGGCTCCGGTCGGAAACCATTTTCCCAGCATCACGATGATTCGGGCATCAATCCCGGTGAGCGCTTTTGGAAGCTCAATAAAATTGGGGGATCCATATAACCCGCCGGACGCCATCGGCTCATTTTTCCAGGTAATCCGGAATAAATTCAAGGGATGCAGGTCCCACAGGCCGATATTTTTCAATTTATCTTTGATACTTCCCGGGATCAGTTCAGGGTTTCGCATCTGTGCGAAAGTTGGAAGGATGATGCCCTTTTCACGATAATGGCCGATGGCCTTTTCTAATACTTTCTGATCTACGATGTGATCTGTAATTGGTATCATAACGATTTATTGTTCATTGTTCATTACTCATTGTTCATTGAAAATCTGCATCGCCCCCTTCATGACAATACTCATCTCTGCCGCAAATTCAAAATAAAACTCCCTCACACACGGTGTCAGGAATTTCACGTCAACAAGTGCAAAGGTCCCGGGGTTGATGACTGCTTTCACCTGATCTGTCTCGTATGTATAAAAACCATCGATCAGGCTCATCGTTTTGACAGAATCCTTTTCCTTATATATCAGAACCAGTTTTCCCGGCAGGCGGCTCAGGAAAAACCCCTTCTCCTCCTCATGAAACGAAGCCAGGGAAAGGCTTATCCCGGGCTTATCGGCAAATGGCCTGCCACTGCTGGGGCAGAAAGTGGTGCAATTACCACATTCGTTGCATAAATCACGGATGTTAAGTATCTGAAAAGGTTGATCAGCCCTGAAAGGCTTGTCCGGTTCAAAAGAAACAGCAGAATCTTCATTCAAAACTGCCTTTTCCAACTGATAGGATATTGGTTCAATAGTGTAACTGTAGTTCGCCAGGTTTGGGCAGACCGAGACGCAAACATTGCATATTTCATCACATCTCAAACATCGCCCGGCCTCTGTTTTTGCCTCCTCATCTGTTAACGAAGAGATGACCAGGTTAAAATTCTGCCTTTGATCCAACGCAGTCTCAGCGGGATGCGTGCCAAATTTCCTGATTGCCTTGCAGTGGAGTAATTGCTCAATATCTTCTGCCCCTGGAAAGACCCTGCCCAATTTCACTTCGCTTGCAGCGGATTGCTGGTTGAGCGCAGCAATATTTTTTATGATCTCCAAAGCGGCCTTTCTCCCGTCGCCAATAGCATTGATGGCTGTTGATGCCCCGCGCATCGCATCGCCACCAATGTAAAGACCCGGTATCAGGGTTTGATAACTGCCCGGTAATGTTGCAAGTTGCGCAGTATCCAGAAAATCTATGTCCATCTGCTGCCCGATGGCCGGGATGATGGTATCACATGAAATTTCAAATTCCGAACCGGGAATGAGTATGGGGGAAGGTCTGCCATCGGGGCCTTTCTTTGCCAGGCTGTTCCTTGTACAAACCAGTCCGGTAACCTTTCCGGCAACCGTTTGAATCCAGAGTGGATTGGTTAGTTCCAATATCGCAATTCCCTCCTCCTGCACAGATGCAATCTCCCCGTGATCGGCCGGCATCTCCCTGATGGTACGCCGATAAACAATGGTTACACTCCCGTCCGCTCCCACCATTCGCCGGGCAGTACGTGCGGTATCCATGGCGGTATTCCCACCACCAATAATAACTACATGGCGGCCAAGCGCTGTTTTTCGGCCTTGTCTTACATCAAATAAAAAATCGAGCGGATCCATTAATCCCGGTGATTCTGCTCCCTGAATGTTCAATTTAACCGACTTTTGTGCACCTGCTGCCAGAAAAACGGCATCATAGTCGCGCCGGATCGAATCAAAACGAACAGAATCGATGGTATGGTTGTCATGTAAATGAATTCCTGATGCAAGAATACGCTGAATGTCGGTTTCAATAGCCTCTGAGGTGAGGCGAAACGACGGGATGGCTGCAGAAACCATGCCGCCTGCAAGGTTTTTCTGCTCAAAAACATCCACCTCAAAGCCTGCTTTTCGCAGAAACCAGCCACACGACAAACCCGCAGGACCCGCCCCAATTATGGCAGCCCTCCTCCCCTCTCCTGCAAGGTGAGGGGCCAGGGGTGAGGTCCCTTCAATCCTGGCCGGCCAGGCTGCCTCCGCCACAAACCTTTTAATTTCCCTGATATTCAGCGACTCATCATAATTGATCCTTGTGCATTTGAACTGACACAGATGGTCGCAAACCATGCCGGTAACAGATGGGAAAGGGTTGGTTCTTAATATTGTTTCCAAAGCCGCCTTGACATCCCCGGAAGCAGTATAATTCAGGTATTCAGGGATATCCTGGCTGGTTGGACAGGTATCAACACACGGTGCATGAATGCAGTCAAACCAGCCAAGTTCGCGTGAAGTCCTGATGGATGGTTCGGACAATGAATGTTTGTGATATGATACATTATCCGCAACCCTGCCGGCATAATTATTCAGGTTGAGTAACGCTGATTCTGTTACAGAACCCAAGGCTCCCGCCACTTTTAAAATGTATGAATCCAGACTTTCAGCCTGTTTAAGATTAAACTCATTCCTGATGTTCTCAACATACTGATACAGCCTGCCATAGCCGCCAGGTTTAAGCAAATCGGTGCAAACGGTCACAGGTTTCATGCCACACGCGAGTACATTCGTGATGTTGAAACAATCGACACCGGCGGAAAATGAGATGTCAAGCCTGCCATTCAGGTCGTTCTGAAGCTTTTGAGCCAGGTGTATGCTGATGGGATGAAGTGCCCGGCCACTCATGTACATCATCGGTTCATGGTCGCCGAATATTTCTTTGTTGTTGAGGCTCTCCAGTGTGTTTGTAAGTTTTACCCCAAACTGCAACCCGTTTTCGTTGGAAGCAGCCTGAAGAGATCCCAGGATTTCGAGAGCATCCGGATATTTGAGGTCATGTTCAAATGCAAGATCAGGAACCACGGCACCAAAGCCAAGTTTGTTGTTAAGCAGTCCACGCAACTCCTCCGCCCCCAATAATGTCGGATTCAGCTTGATGGTTGTGTGCAGTTTTTTATCGCTGATCAGGTAAAGTCCGATTTTTTCAATCTCATCGGGCGGGCAGCCATGCATGGTACTCAGGGTGATATGGTCTGAAATTTTTGACGGGACCGGGATACTGTCAATATCCGGGTAAATTTCACGGATTGAGTTTATGGATGTGGCAAGTTCAATACTGCAATCTGCCATGTGATTAAAGAACCATTGAACATTGTCATTCATGATCCCTTCCAGGTTATAGCCGACACTCATGTTGAACATGGTCCCGATCGAACCGGTGAAGCCGAGTTCCCTGTGGAGGATATGAATCACAATCCAGGCATTGAGATATTCTGTAAATGACTCATGTACTTTAAGTTCCTGCGACCATTCACAATTGTAACCCTCATCCTGCATATCGATGCATGGTTTGGAAACGTCCAGTTCGTCGAGTGTCTGAATCGTCTTTAATTCGATGTACCTTGCCCCGCAAAGCCATGCTGCAATAATATTCAGGGAAAGCTGGGTATGAGGACCGGCAGCCACCCCGATCGGAGTTTCAAGATATTGGCTATATCTTGTCATGTCAAAACGATCTCCTGGTTGTTTACGATAAAACAAACTCCCGGGAATACCCATGAAGCGGTTTTGCCTGATTTCTGAAAGTACCAGCGGCAATAGTGCTGGTAATGGGATGGGTTTAAAATTTCCTGACACTGTGCTGAATCTGATTCGTTTGAAAGAGTAGGCCAAAATTAGAGATAATGCATGAGACTAGGTCTGCAATTTGTGAAAAAACAGGTAAGATCTTCACTGAAGATGTATTTTACACTGATTTACCTGTTAATTTTGTCGTCGCTTCACCCTGACGGGGTCAACGACCCTGACGGGGTCTATCACCCTGACGGGGTGGGGTAATGTAAAACATATAACTGCCGTGAATGAAATCAATTGAAACATACCTGAATGAAGCCTTTTCCGAAGCCCGGCATTCAGTAAGAAATAATATTGGCGGACCTTTCGGCGCTGTTGTCGTTAAGGATGGAAAAATTATCGGTAAAGGCGGTAACCGCGTCAGCTCTCAAAATGACCCGACCGCCCATGCAGAAATCACAGCTATTCGGGATGCCTGTAAAAACATCGGAAATTTCGACCTTTCAGGGGCTGTTTTGTATGCTACCTGCGAACCATGTCCGATGTGTCTCTCTGCAATTTACTGGGCCAATATCCACTCGGTTTATTATTGTTCCACCCGTCATGACGCAGCCGCTATCGGTTTCAAAGACAATCACATCTACGAGGAACTCAACCTTCTTCCGGAAGAACGGAAAATAAACTTCAGCAAGGTACAGCACCCCATGGCTGCTGACATCTTCAGGGAATGGACAGAAAAAACAGATAAAACAGTTTATTAAAATTTAACCAGTTTCTTCGTAGCACCCTTGCTCCCATTCACAACCCTGACATAATAGAGCCCGACAGGTTTCCCGGTCAGGGAGAACTCCCTGCGGGTTTCACCGTTCATATCTTCAGTAACAATCCGCTCACCTAAGGGACCAAAAACCTCAATATGACCATTTTCGGAAAACTGACCATCTGTCAGTTCAACTGTAATTTTGCCATTGGCCGGATTCGGATATACTTTAAACATGTCATCCCGGGGCATTTCAACAACAGGATCTTCGATAGCTGCGGTAACCGGAGCCGTGGGCAATGCATCACAATACTGCCCGCTCGTGGTAATGTACCCATGAAGGTACCCCCCCTGGTTAACCTTCGTTCCGGGAAGGTAACTGATCTTCACTCCTGCAATCATGGTGGCACTTCCCCCATTCTCCACAACAAAGGTGGTGGCGCCACCTGCAACAGCAATGGTTTGCAGGGCATTGTAGCAGATATTTGTACCGTTTGAAACTGTAATTCCCTGTAATACAAGGTCTTGCGGAGGCCCAAACACGACAACATTCATGGCATCTGTTCCCACACATCCATTATTTGCAGTAACTGTCAGGGTATAGGTGGTCGTGGCGGCAGGAGAAGCAACCGGATTTGAAATCGCCGGATTACTTAACGATGCGGCGGGTGACCATAACCAAACGTAGGGAAGTGTTCCCCCTGTTGCTCCTCCATTAAGCTGTACCGTGGGTGCCATCTTAATCATATCCGGACCTGCATCAACAATCAGCGCATTCGCTGTAACCGTAACATTCGAGTTATTGAAGAAAGAGGTGATGACAGTTCCCGAAGGATCACTGTATTCACAAGCCCCTGTGGCTTGGGTATCCCAGGTCAGGGTTGTGGAAATCCCGGCATTGGCCTTGAAGCGATAGTTGACCAGAACTCCTGTGCCGATGTTGGCAGCCGTGGTGGAGGCCCATGAGAATATCACCTTGTTAGCCGAACGGTTTACAACCAGCAATCCTCCTGTTAGCACAGCATTCACCGCCTGGTAGCCATCAAAGGTCATCATTGTTGTGTCAAAAACCATCGTGAGGGAAATACCCCCTACATTATTGCAATTCAACACGTTGATTGGAATATTCAGATTACCGGTACAGGAATTGGTTACATTTCCGGGCGTGGTGGTGATCGCAGCCTGGGTAACCGTCAACAGCACGGGTGCAGATGTGACTGATGGAGAGCAGGTTCCGGAAACGACAACCTTGAACAGGTAGTTATTCATCGCTGTTGTTGCAGAACTGATCAATAATGTCGGGGTATTAACACCCGAATAGGGCGCAACATTGGTGAGGTTTGCCCAGCTTGCTCCACCATTTGTGCTTACCTGCCATAAATATCCCAATCCGGTGCCAGTAGCTGTTACAGAAAATGAAGTGCTTCCTGTAGCATAAATGGACTTATTTGATGGTTGGGTTATAATGGCTGGAGGAGTGTTGATGGTGGCACTCCCACTCGTCCAGGTCGAGAAGATTACTTGTCCGTTAAGATCACTGTATTCGCAATTTCCCGGGGTTTGCGTATCCCAGTTCAGTGCGCTGGATCCGGGAACTCCAGTAAAGACAAGCTCAATCAGCAACCCACCTCCGGCAATTGTTGCCGGCCCTGTGCTGGACCATGTCAGGTAAACCACTCCTCCTGAAGCATTGGCAGAAAAAATTCCTGCCAATGACATCGCCGCATTCAAATTCTGAAATCCCGTATATGTAAGAACTGAAGGGTTATAATTCAGGGCAAGGGAAAATGAGGCGACACCGATAAAATCGGTTACATTCACAGGAATGATGACCTGTCCCGGGCATGTTGTTGCCGACCCGCACGTTGTCAGGATGTTGGGCAATACGGTCAGCACTGCCGGATCTGAAAAAACAACAGGCAAACATGTTCCTGTCACTTTGCAACGGTACTGATAACCGCTGATCGCCAGTTGCGCCCCGGTGATGTTCATCGTGGGGGTTGTTACGTTGGTATAATATCCGGCATTCGTCAGGTCGGTAAATGTAACTCCGTTGTTGGTGCTTACCTGCCACAAATACGACAAGCCAGAGCCGGTAGCAGTCGTGCTGAAAGTGGTGTTTTGTCCTTTTGCAATAACTTTATTTACCGGATTGACCGTAACAGCCGGCAGGGCATAAATGGTTTCGTTTCCATTAACGAAAACCGGGGTGATGAAAACCCCGCTGAGGTTTGTATATTCACAGTTGCCTTCAATCAGCAAATCCCACGCAAGGCTGCTTGTTCCCGTTGCGGCGGTAAAGAGGAGTTCTACCAGTGTGCCATTGCCGAAGGTGGCTGCCGTTGTCGACGACCATGTCATATATACCTTTCCCCCCGAAGCATTGGCAACGAAAGTACCTGTGGAAAGCGCTCCATTCAAGGTTTGATAACCTGTGTAGGTCAAACAGGACTCATTATAGGAAAAGGTCAGAGAGAGCGCTGCAACTCCGGTGAAATTTGTAACAGTTACCGGCACAACAATGTTGCCCGGGCAGAAACTTGCAGTAGGGAGGGTGGTTGTAATTGGATTAACGACCGTTAGTGTTACCTCGTTTGTATTAATCACCGGCGCACATGTTCCTGTGAGCCTGCATCGGTATTTGTATCCATTGTATGACAGCAGGGCATTGGTAATAGACAGTGTTGAAGTTGTCACCCCGGAATAGGGCGGCACATTGGTCATATCTGTCCAGATGCCACCACCATTGGTGCTCATTTGCCAAAGGTAGGCGATCCCTGTTCCGGTTGCTGAAACGCTGAACGACGTATTTTGGCCGACCAGCACAGTTTGATTAGCTGGCTGTGTGTTGATCAAAGGTGGCTGATTGACGGTTGCCGTACCATTGGTGAATGTTGCCGGCAGAATGTTGCCGTTAACATCGCTGTATTCACAATTTCCGGATGTCTGTGTATCCCAGGTAAGGTTGGTTGTACTTGGCAATGCGTTGAATTTCAACTCAACCATGGTGCTGTTTCCCAGGTTTATGGCAACGGTATTGGCCCAGCTTATAACAACCTTGTTCCCGGTTGAGTTAATAATCAAAAGCCCGGCAGTGAGGGCAACATTCAGGTTTTGGTAACCCGTATAGGTCAGGTTGGTATTGTCAAAATTCAGCACAAGTGAAATGGCCCCGACGTCATTGCAGTTGGTCACATTGACCGGAACCACAATCTGGCCGGGACAGCTGGTAACTGTCCCGGCTGTGGTGTTGATTTGTGCTTGCAGAGAACCTGCAAGGATCACGATCAGCAACAGTGGTAGTATTTTTAAAATCAGTGTCTTCATAGCGCAGTGATTTTTAGTAAGATACTACAACCTTTATCATGTCTGACAGGGTTTGTCCGCCGCTTGTGTTTTCGATTTTTAATAAATAGATACCTGGTTTAAGACCGGAGGCCTTCATGCCAACTTTATGGTTACCCGGAGCAAAGTCACCGGCAACAATATCCATGACCTGGGTACCGACAACATCCAGCAGGGAAATCTTCATGGTTCCCGGTTGATTCAGAGAAAACTCAATCACTGAATTTTGTGAAAGCGGATTTGGATATACGGATAACCCGGTGAGTCCATTACCCGGATTGATTCCGGTTAAAGTGGTGTTGATCGTAGGTATAGAAACAACTTCCAGGTCATTCGGAGTAGCCATTGCATCTGCAAACTCACTATCTTCAAAGATATCCATTGCAATACCGGAAGTAAGGCCCGACAGATCTTTTGCTTTCATGCTCAGTATAACGACTACCTCATCATTGTTGACATTCATCGCATTCATGTCGCACCACGCCATCCGGAATAGCCCGTCGATTGCGGTCCATGAGAATCCTGTTGCACCATTCGCAAGCCTGGCGCCGGTAATCTCAAGATACTGCTGCGGATAATAGAAACCAAGCGAAATGGCTCCTACCTGCATGCCGGTTTTCAACTTCACCGGGAAATCGAATTCTGACAATGACTCAACGAGGAGTGACCCTTCATGAACCAGGCCGACGGAGGAGGAACTTTTTTTAGCCGGTGCATAAGATGCGTTTACATCGCCGAAACAGATCATCTCAATGTTGCCTGTCACATTGCTTCCATTGGCAATCACCGTGTCATAATGATACAGGTAATCACCGGCAGGGAAAGAAGTGATCATTCCGGAATAACGCTTCATGACCAGGAGTGCATCGGTGCCGTTTGCACTGTGACTGAAATTCACATCTGCAGCAGCGAGTTTCATTCCGGTGAGCGGGGTAATCATGGCGAAGTGGTTGAGTATGTTGAGGGCGTCGGTCGAGTTTACACCACCCCACACAGCAGACGGGGTAATGGTCATTTTATAATTACCCGACACCATTGAAGAGAATGCATAAACCCCGGAAGTGTTGGTGGTCGTGGTATTGATCGTAGCTCCCCCAAAATCCTTTACCACCATGGTGGCCGTTTTAATCGGATTTGCCCCGACATTTGCATATTTTACAGTTCCGCTCATAACAGTTGCAGCAGTGTATAACGAGGGAACCTGTGCAAAAGGACCTGTGTAAACCCGGCCTTTCGCAGAATTATCCAACTTATCATAGATCCTCAGGTTAAGCATGGTCGAATCACCTGAACCCCAGAAATTATACCGGGCGTTAATGTTGCTTGCTGAATTATTATATAAATCGTAGGTTCCATAATTATTCAGGATGTTGCATGTAGAGGCTTCTGTGTTGCCGATTGTAACAGGACTTGAACCCTCAATACTGATCCCATACCCGGCATTGTAATTGAACGTTGAACTTGTGATTGACGGGGTGGAACTGCTGATATTAAAGCCATTTCCTGTTGACAGGGTAAGTGTGCAATGATCCAGTGCCGGTTGATTTGTGCTTGTGCTGTACATATTATAGATGGCACCTTTCTCTATCCAGCAATATTTCATTGATGATGCTGCTCCGTAATCACTGCTGTAGTCAGCAAAATAGATACCTGCCCAGCCTCCGGCAAGATTGTTATACGGTTTAAAGAAAATCGTACTGTCGGCTTTACCTTCCGCAATCAGTTCGCCTGAGTAAGGCCATCCTGCACCTATCTGCAGCTGAATGCCCGGATTAAATAACATGGTTATACCAGGATTGACAGTGAATCTGGTAAGTCCGCCATATTTTATAACGTTTATGTTACCAAGCACATGATATGGAACATTGTCAAATAAAAGAGTGCGATTTGAAGTATAATCCCCTCCGGAAAGGGCAATGTAGTTCATGCCGTTTGTCCAGTAGGAATTGCCCCGCACGTAAGGATCACAGGTCCAGTCGTTGAACTTTAAGGGATATCCTGCATTATTGGTAAAAATGGTATTGGTAATGGAAGGATTCGATTGAAGCAGGACAATTCCATTCCCGGCAGACTCAAGGATCGAGCAATTGTTTAATGTCGGCTTAGAAGACATTTCAATCAGAATATTCTGAGCATTGCCTTTGCGGACCTTACAGTATTCCATGATAGAATTACCTCCATAATAGTCATTGTAATCCATAAAGTGAATACCCTCCCAACCACCTGCCAGGTTGTTGTAGGGTCTGAACACGATCTGGCTGCTTACCGTTCCCTGCGCAAACAGTTCGCCACCATAAGGATATGGTCCTCCGACAGTTAATTTTTTACCGACTGCGAAATCGATAAAAATTCCGGGATTGACGGTAAGTCTTGATGTTGCACCATATTTGGCAACCGATATATTATCAAGAACATAATAAGTTACGCCATCATTTGTTAACGTCCTGTCAAAGGAATAGGTACCTCCTGACAAGGCAATTTTGTTAATCACATTCCCGGTATATGTATTTCCAGTATGAACGGGATCCGCTTCGGGATTCATCAGATACAAGGGGTACCTTCCATTATTCAAAAACTGGGTATTGGTAATGGCCCCATAAGCATTGCTGTAGCGGGCACCATCGAGCACTGCATTTTGTATCTTGCAGTGATTAAGCAAATTGGGCTGCACTGTATTCTCGGAAAAATAGTTATATTCAAGCCCCTTTTCGATGATGCAATAATCAAGTTGAGACTGACCGGAGTAGTGATCACTATAGTCCATGAAATAGATACCTGACCATCCGCCTGCCAATCCATTGTGAGAGGTGAAGGTAATCATGCTGTCGGATGGCGCAATTGCATAAAGTTCTCCACCATACGGCCAGCCTCCGCCAATTCTGAGTTGGTGTCCCTCTATCGTCCTGATTACATTTCCTGGTTCTATGGTTAACCGAACGTTACCACCATACTGAACAACATTCACTGTTCCTAACAGGATATAGTCGTAAGTAATGGTATTCCATCTCTTATTCGAACCGTTTACATCTCCTCCATCCATGGCAAGACCGTTGTATGTATTTGCTGTCAATGTAGGTGTGCCGCTCGGCTGGAAAAAATTAAAGTTGGGTGATGGATATCGGAATCCTGATTGGTTGTGGTCAATCGTGGTGGTGCTATAGGTTGGATTTGAGGTGGTTGATGTGAGAAAAACCCCCGCTCCACTGTTATAGGACAGGGACGTTCCTGTAAAGGATGGGTTTGAATTTTCGAGATAAACCCCATTCTCAGAATTGCTTTTAATAACACTGTTCTGGATTGTCAGGAAAGCATTATTCATCCTGATACCATGCCCCTCGGCATTCCTGAGCGAACAATGGTTAAGCAGCGGTTCACTTGTAGATAAGCAATAGAGATTTGCATTCGGCGCGCCAAACCCTCCATTGGCAATAACAACATAATTGAAACTTGAATTTACACCGACATCACTGTTATCATCAAAATAGATTCCATCCCATTTCCCTGTTTCACTGGTAAAATAGAGGAACTTAACCGAGTCCACGGGTGTTCCCAGGCATTCGATATGCGCTGCACCAACTGACATTCCGGTTTCAGGCAGGAAAAGAATAGTGGCTCCTGCCTCAAAGGTATGGGTCCCGGCAGTAAACGAAATGTCGGTTGTGGCCCAGTAGGGACTTAATGCTTTCGTGAACGTGGTAGTGGCATTTAGATTTCCGTTAAGCTGGGTTCCCGGCGTGGTAAGTGTCATGTCGAGGAAAGCAGCATTGTTCACCGTTGATCCGGTCAGTGCAACTGCATATTGCAGGTACTGTTTTGTAGCGTTTACTGTGATTGGCGATGCTGTAACGAGTGCAGTCCAGTCGCTCCAGATTCCATCGCTGCCGGCTGTGCGATAATTCACCTGGATGTTTGCAGGGGCGACGTATGTCTTATTGAAGGTGAGTGTGGTGATTAACCGCTCAGCACCAAGTTCATAAAACGGGTTCGAAACGAACACCCCATGCGCAGAATAGTTGGCAGTTAACACCATGTTGGCATACCTGCAATTGACGATTGGTGTTCCTGAGAGATTGGCACCTCCTGTATAGTAAACCTGCCCGTTACCGGTAAAGGCTGATCCGTCTTTGGTATAATCGTACATCACATTGGATGAAGTAGTCCACGTAAGCACATCCGGGTTTGTATAGTACACGGTATTACTTAATGTGGCTCCTGTAGCTCCTGCCATGACCGTAATAAGCCCGTTGGATACCGCTGCTGAATGGTTGCTGAGCGCTACAGGCAATGTGGCAGCAGCCAAAGTCCAGGAGGCTATTGCTCCGTTAATTGCTGGTGTTGCATAGTAAACCGAGCTGGACTTGGTCCCGATGTTATTATATCCCCCGATCACATATAATTTATTGTTATAGGTAACAGTACTGTGCCTGTTAACGGCTGCTGATAACGCTAACCCGGTTGTAAAAGAAGATAATGTATTTAATGCATTGACCTTGGCATAGTATACGGTGTTCAGGGCGGTGTTTTCCGTCATCGAACTGGTTCCGCCGATCACATATATATATCCCATAAGGTAGGTTGCCGTATGCCCCCATAAATTGGCAGGAAGCGTGACCGCTGAGGTCTGCCAGGCACCAATGGTTCCATCTGTGTTAAGGCTGGCATAATAAATCGTATTATACACCTGGGAACCATCACGGCCTCCCATAACATAAATCGTATTGGTACCGATCACCACGGCCGGGTCGCGCAATGCCACCGGCAACGGGTTAATGGCGGTCCATCCGGTGATCCCGCCAGCCTGTATTGTCGCAACATACACGGTGTTTACATAGTTCGTATTGTTGTAACCTCCAACCATGTAAACATATCTGTCATTCCACGACACGGTTTTATGACCGGCCAGTGTCTGGGGAAGTACGGTGGTGGTTAGCCAGGTGCCCACATCACTTGCAGCAAATTGCAGTGAAACATTGTCACTTGCCACAATTGCATTGTTCACCACCCCTTTATTGAAGTCAGCCGTGAGGGTTTGGGTAAAGTTCACCTGGGCCGTCACCGTTACAATACCTGTAAAAATGAAAGAAATAAATCCCAGGAACAAAACTTTAAAATAAAGTCTGTTGATCCGAAAATGTAGATAGTTTTTCATAACAATTTGTTTTTAAATTAGTTGGCAGGTTAACTGTTTTTATAATAAATGATTTATTTTATAATTTCGGTAATTGGCTGTCGTGATTTTCTATCCGACAATATTTTCCTTGAGCGCTTTGGCAACAGCCTGCGCTTTTGAGTGTACCTGGAGTTTTTCGTAAATATTCTTAATATGATTTCTGACAGTTTGTGAACTGATGAACAGTGTTTCAGCAATCACCACGGTGCTCATGCCCTGGGTGATCAGGGTCAATATTTCTTTCTCCCTGGTTGTCAGTGGATTTACGAGTTCAATGACTGCCTTTTGAGGCATAAACATGGAAAGAACCTGCTTTGCCACCATCGGCGTGAGGGCAGCTCCCCCTTCATATACCTGCTGGATGGCTTCGAGAATTTTTTGCGGACTGGTTTTTTTCAGGATATATCCGTCTGCCCCTGCCCTGATGGCGTTTATGATGCTCTCTTCATCGTCCTGAATAGTAAGCATGATGATCTTTTGCCCGGGGTGTTTGGCTTTGAATAAAGGAATGGCCTCGATTCCGGAAAGGTTAGGAAGGCTGATGTCAAGCAGGATGATATCGGCCTGCAACTGATTGCCGATAGCCTCCTCCACCGATCCAACCGCCCACAAAACCCTGTATTCCGCAATTGATGAAACCAGGAATACCAGACTTACCCTGAACTCAAAATGATCCTCAACAATTCCGACCGTAATTTCCATTGAAAAGATTTGACCACAAATTAAAGAAATATAGCAGGGAAAAACTATAGCCCATTCAGGTCATATTTTGAAAGATAATTCGATAACACTTCCCAAACCAATTGTTGTCTGAATCCGAAATTCAATTCCTGATTCTGAGGCTCTCCTTCGCATGTTTACCAGGCCATTCCCATGCGCCCCTTCGCGCTTAAGTTCATGAATGTCGAAGCCGGTGCCGTCGTCGGCAAACTGAATGAAGCAGGTTTTATCTTTTTGATGTGCCCGCAGGGTCACACTCCGGGCGTTTGCATGACGGATAACATTGTTCAGTGCCTCCTTCAGAATAAGAAAAGTATTGTGTCTCAATTTCTCATCCAAAATAACCTGCTGTTCGGGAAGTTCGACCTTTTCATCAAATCTGATCCCATTATCTGTTAATACATCAAACATGAGTGCACTCACCTTTGACAAAAGGCTTCGGAGGGTATCATTCCGGGGAGAGGTCATCCAGATAATGTCAGTAATTGATTGCAGGGCTGTCTGGGTCAGCTCTGAAATTTTAGCGCTCAGTTTCCGGAAATTTACCTGGCTGGAACTATCCATCTCTTTAAGGGTGCTGGAATAGATAGAGATACTTCCAAGCGTGGAAGCAAGGTCGTCGTGCAGGTCGCGTGAAATCTTCTCCCGCAGTTCCATCTTCTCCCGCTGAGACTGGCGTTTTAACATGATCCTTTCAGTAATAAGGTGCAGGATCACCAGTCCTACAATGGCAATGACCGGTGATATGAAAAATAAAACAGGATCAGAACTGAACAGAAAAACCTGGTTAATCACCGCAAAAAGCAGTAACAGGGCAAGGCACATCATCCATCTCATTGCCGCAATCCGCGCCGTGGCATTATGCTGAATGACCAGGTAAATGATCAGGATCATTAAAACCGCGACATACTTGACAAATTCAAGCTGCATCTCAGGATCAGTAAAGAACCGGATCACAGCCTTTTCCGACAACGTGAGGAAAGCGGCAAATCCTGTCTCTTCATTTACCCTGATCATACTTCCAGCCAATATCTTGTTTACTCTTACCGTTTTCCCTGATGCAGGGAATTGAACAAGCGCATAATAGTCCAACCCCGGTGTGAGCGCGAAAATCGCCTCTTTGGCTGAAACAGAGCCATACCCTCCTCCTCCGCTGATTTCACGAAAACCGGCAAGCGTATCCTTTGAGTGACCAGGATTAGCCCGGTACAGAAAAATCTTTGCCCCAATTGCATTCCTGTTGGAGTGAGTTCCGGAAATCTTAAATGTAACTGCATTTTTTTTCTCCATCTTATTCAGAAACAACATGCTGCTGCCATTGATGTAATTCGCGGCGTAAAAATCAACATCACCGTCATTGTCAATATCACCTGCCGCGCATCCGGTGCAGTAACCACTGAGTTCTGTCCCGAATTTCCCGGTAACATCTTCGAAACGGGTACCGTTGATATTCCTGTACATCACATTTTCACCTACGTTGGTAATGTACAGATCCTGGTAGCCATCAAGATCGAAATCGGCAAATACAGCGCCATTGGTCATGAATACTTTGTTTTCAAAAAAAACATCTGTCACATCCCTGAAATTACCTTTGCCATCATTGAGATAGAGTTTGTTTGAGGTATGCCTGTTTGCGATAAAAAGATCTGAATGACCATCATTGTTGACATCAGCGAATACCACCCCGTTGCTTTTTGCCGGTTCCGATCTCGCCAGATCTGTGTTTGCAGTGATATCACGGAATTTAACGATCCCGTTTTTTGTTTCATTGAGATATATTTTGTTTGAAGGATACCAGAAGGTGACACATAGGTCGGGATACCCGTCTTCATTTACATCACTGAAGGAAGCACACATTCCTCCGCCGGTTGAGATAAGCCCGGTATTATCTGTAACATCTGTGAAGTAACCGTTCCCGTCGTTGAGATACAATCTGTTTGTTCCGTTTTCACTTGTCACAAAGAGATCGGGGTCTCCGTCAAGATCAACATCAGCAAAGGCTGCTGCATTGGAACGGTTAATATCCTCAGAGGCGCGATGATGCTGGTCTGAAACACTCCTGAAATATCCTTTTCCGTTGTTCAGAAGCAACTTGTTTTTCCCATTCAGGGAGGTCAGATAAATATCTTCATCCCCATCATTGTCAATATCAGCAACTGCAACACCCAGTTTTAATTCTGAAGGGCTGACTGAGACTTTGTGCCCTGGCAACCGCAAAGCACCACGCTTGGTCGCCTCATCGACAAACAATGCCAGACTTTGGAGTTCCTCCTTTGGATTGATCTGGTTGATATATAATTTGTCAGGATCAGAGATGCAGACAGTGTAGATGTCAGTTTTACCATCCCCGTTGAAATCGGCCAGCGCTACACCATATTCGTTATCCAGTTCTATACCGAACGGAATTAACTTCTTTGCGGCAAAACCAGGATAACGTTCATTATATGACCGGAATTTCCTTGATCCGCTGTATAACAGCAACCCATCCTTTCCGGTGATCCAGATGTCATTATTTCTGCCGAATTCAAGTGCGATGAGATTCTCTTTTCCCTCAAAATTCACCTGGCGCAATAAACCGCTTTGCTGAACAAGGATAAGACCTGCATCGCCGATCACCCATATTTCATTGTCACGGACATAGATTTTTCTGGCTTTTTTAAACAATGTATTTTTGTATTGATGGATTACATTCATTCCATCGACCTCAAGAATCGCATCGTCACATAACACAAATCCATGTTCTGAATTGATAAACTGAAAATCAACCACGGTTTTATCGGGAAACATCCGGGTATAGCGGCCCTTTTCAAAGATAAAAAACTCGTTAAACTGGCTTAAAACCCAAAATTTATCGGCACTCATCCCATGCGACTTGAAAATAAAACCACGCGTGGTAACCGGATTTACTTTCCCGAAACCACCATTGTTGTAAACCACAACATCAGAATAGCTGGCAAAAAACCCCAGGTTTTTTGATTCAAAACTCACTGCACTTATGCTGTTTGCAAACGGGGAATGTATGTTCTCGGTAATTCCGTTATGGTAATGGTATAATAATGAAGTACTTATCTCCAGGGTAGTGCTGAACCAGATATCATCCCTGGAGATCGCATCAAACGCGGCAATTTTACCTGCAACGGGAAAATCAACCTTTTTCCAGACGTCATCTTCCAGTGTGTAAATTTTGTCGGTAAGAAAAAAGGCACTCCCGTCATTCGTCACCTTAATCTGGCCAATATCTGATTTGGTTCCTGAATTAACCCTTGTAAATGTTTGTGAATTTAACAACTCATTGCTCCATAGCCATATAATCATTGTTAACAGCAACCATCTGAAGGCGATGCCTGTATTTCCTGAAAGGTTAAAAAGGGAAAAAAATTTACTTTGCTCCATTCCTGGCATGTTGCTGAGTAAAGGTAAAAATAATTGAACACTCCCCTCAACTTTGATCCAGTATAGGCAGAAAAAAATGCACTTTCACCTGCCACCTTTTCGAAAAAATCCGATTAAGCAATAAATTGTCATATGGCATCCACCATCGAAATAGTACTCACAAAAGCGGACATCCTCGACTTGTCAATTAAGTCCCATTTAAGTACTTCCTTAAGTCTCTGTTAAGTTTTGTTTAAGTTTTGTCCGATGAACGTAAATGGAATGTATAATCCACCTATATGCCGGGAATGATGTTTATATGATGTTTCTTCGATGAATCAAAATAAATATTGTTTACTTTTACAATATAATCGCCTTATTTACGAACCAAACCGGAATCAATGCCCGATCATCACAATAAAAAGACGTTTCTGAAATTGCCAAAGTACAGTGGCGGCAGTTCCGCTTTCAGGGAGTTTATTGCATCCAGCCTGCGTTACCCCGAAGCTGCGCTTGAAGCCAGGGTTGAAGGATCGGTGATTGTTGAATATGATATTCACGACAATGGAACGGTCAGGCATGCACATGTGTTGAAAGGGATCGGTCATGGCTGCGATGAAGAGGCCTTGCGCGTTGTGGGTTTGCTTCGTTTCGAAACTGTTAAAAACAGGGGTGTGCGGGTTAAAATGACCACAAAAACGACCATTAACTTCAAACTGCCCCCCGGAGGAGTACAGATAAATTACACATCTGCTCCAAAAGATGAAGTTAAAAAAAACAGTGAAAAAGATCAGAATAACCCTGAACCTGTTGTCTACAACTACACCATTTCATTATAACCATCAGTATTGCTGACTGGCACCAATGGTTAAGGTTCCTTCTACTGTCAGAAATTTCAGTGTATCGATCGACAAAGAAGCATCAGGAAGGATCGTAAGATCGTGACAAACGGCTGTATTACCCGAAGAGACATGCGGGATATGGCTTACTCCTGCAGGGATAATTACGTTGTTGGTTGCGACCGGAATCCCTTTGATGGATGAATGATTCAACAGTTGCCAGTTTGCCTGGTTATGCCAGTCTGTATCCTGCTCACCCGTCCAGACCCAGGTCAGGTCAACCCGCCCGACTGTGAAATTTCCTTTGCCACTGAAGGTAATAACTGCCAGATGGTGCATGGAATCATACGAAAGTGTGGTTACCTGCCCCATGAGCAGTTGCAATGGCCGACCGGAAAAAACCTTTACAATACCAAAATCGGACACATAACCACCCGAAAGGACAGAATCGATCTGCATCCAGGCAACATCCATCTTTTTATTGGCCTGAATAACAACCTGGCCAGCTGAAATGATACTGTCGCCATTTTGAAGAAATGAGCAGGAAAACTGACCATTCATAGCCTCCGACATAAAATTGATCTTTCCATTGCCTTTTACTGCCTTGTTCATTCCTGAGGAATCCGCTGATACTGTGAATAAAACATTGTTTTGGGAACAAAAGACAAGGTCGTTGAAACCATCTGCCCCAATTCTTGCAGAGGCGACCGTACTCCCCTGGCTGGCATTCAAAACCTGTGGTAGCGTGGCATTATATGGAAAGAGCGTAGAAAGAAACAAGGTTGTCGCTACGTTGTTTTTCTGAACCAGCATCTTAGAATACTTCCTGAATCCTCCGTTAATAACCATACTGTCAGCTTCATACGTATATCCTGATGCATTTCCTGCTGCAACAATTCTGGCCAGCAACGACACACTGTTTCTTGAATAAATTGCCCTCTGGTTTCCAAAATCAGGTACAAATGCTCCGGTCGCCATCGCCGGTGTATTACCATATAGTCCATTCCCATGCAACTGAAATGTGTAATTTTTGGCGCTGACAGCAGTGACAAAATCCGACAACAGGAAATACTTATTCCTGACAAACAGGTTTTTACGGATGATATCTGCTCCCTGGTAAGTTACCCGGACCTCCCCGTAATCGAGAAGGGGTGTGTCAAAACTGTGTTCGATGTATGCGGCATTTGTTGAAGCACTTACAAATTCCCCGGTTGGAGGCAACGGCCCGGCTCCATTTACAAGAATGAGGCTGTGATCGATAGCTTTATTTTCAAGGTCAGCCAGAGATGCGCCCGGATACCCCGGATCCACAGCAAGAAGTTCTCCGTAAGCTGCAATTGAAAAGCTTGAGGCATCAGCCTGGTGATGGGATTTGGCCCCGGTCAGGGCAACCCCATGCTTCCCGATAAAATGCATATAAATGGCCGAAGATGCCCAGGATGACCTGAATATCAGACTTCCGGCAGCCGGAAGCGCCTGAAAAAGGCTGTCGGTGATTGTGCCGTGTTGTATATTGGTAGCCAGGTATTGGGTACGCATGGTGGTCTCATCGGGGGAGAACCCCGGATTGACCAGGTTGAATTGGGGTTTGCCTGATAAAGCCATGATCGCCGTACCGAAACCCATGTAACAATCGTGGATTGCAGGACAACTCCCGTCCGGCATCCTGATCTTGTTCATCCAGTCGTACAGCCGGTCGTAACGCGGATCAAACCAGGGGTTCCGGATGCTTCGTGTGGTATTGTTGAAGGTCGCTGTATAATTTCCATCAGGCAGAAAATTCCCCATGGAACGGATAAAAGGGAATGCATTTTCGAACGCGTATTTAAAGTAGTTCGGACCTTCGGCATAGCCTGCCAGCGTATCTGGTTCAGAAACACGCGGATAGGACCCGTTCTCCACCCAAAGGGTGTTGTCGAGGTTATAAAGTCCGGCATTGATCCAGTTTTGAGGCTGGTAATTGATGTTGGCACTGGAATAATCGTTAAATAACACCGCCGCCAGCCCCAGGGCCGAAGCAGTCATGATGCTGTGATTGTTATACTGAAAAGTGAAAAACTTCATGGTGATGAAGAGATAAACCACATAGGACGCCATCGACTTCTGATACAGGTTTGCACTGTATTCAAGCAGTTTTGCCTTTGATGTCTCAAGTTGTGCAGGGGTAGTTCCGGCACCCTTGAGCAAATCATACGCAATGAGATAAGAAATGAGCTCCTTGGAGCGGTGCTGCCAGGGATTATAAAAAGTCCAGCCTGTCCCCACATCCACAACGGTATTTATTTGTTCAAGCAAGGTCAGCACACGGGTTAGCAGGGAGTCCCTGCCGGCCGCTGACAATGGAAGGATGGTGTTGGCGGACACTTTACGATCCATCAGGTAAACAAATGCGGCATCCCTTGCAATCATGGAACGGGCAGCCCGGTCTTCATTGGTGGAATTACCTGCCGGGATGGCTGAATTGGCATTCGACCAGATACTCCCGTACAACCCGAGGTACTCAGGATCGGACAAGGTGGCCCTGACATCAGGAACAGCGACACTGTCGAGCAATGTCCGTGGAAACGTGGGATCAAGTCCCGGAGGATTCCAGCTCCCCTGGGCAAAAAACCGGCACGGAATTAAAACAGTCAATATTATAAAAAAAAGGAACTTTCTCATGGATCAAACCCGATTAAAATTTACCACAATAGACACAATAGGACACATAGGAAAAACACAATAGAAAATCTCTGTCGATAAACCTAATGTGCCTTCCTATTGTTTATTATTGTGCCTATTGTGGTGAAAAACACTCCTAAAGGTAATCATTTTCAAAACGAATCAGTAAACTGCCATGCAAAATAAAACAAACGCGAAATAAATACGTTTAATCTCTGATCATCAATAAACAATTCGAAATGCAACTGATAAAAATTAAACCTATCATCATGGCAGCATTGCTGATGCTGGCCGGAATGAATGTCTGCAATGCCCAGTTCCCGATATCGATCAAGCAGGTTCTTGACCCGGCAAAAGGCGGCCTGACCGAAAAAGATGCGGTAGCCGGCATCCGGGAGGCTCTCATTAAAGGAACCGGAGAAGGCGTTAAAATTGTGTCACAGGTGAACGGGTACTTCGCCAACCCTGCAATTAAAATTCCATTCCCCCAGGAAGCCAAAGACATAGAAACAAAACTTCGGGGCATCGGCCTGGGGGCCCAGGTTGATGAGGTGGTTACCTCGCTCAACCGTGCTGCGGAAGATGCAGCAAAAAGTGCTGAACCGGTTTTTGTCGCTGCCATCAACGGGATGAACGTCACCGATGCCATTAATATCGTCAAAGGCAACAATGATGCGGCAACCCGCTATCTGGAGAAAACCACATCCCCGGAATTGAAAGTAAAATTCACTCCCATTATCAAGGCATCCCTCGATAAAGTTGATGCAACCCGTTTATGGGCTGATCTGATCAGGCAATACAACCAGATCCCGTTTGTCAAGAAACAAAACCCTGATCTTACAGGCTATGTTACTGATAAAGCCATCGGCGGACTGTTTGTGATGGTGGCAAAGGAGGAGGCGAAAATCAGGAAAGACCCGGCAGCACAGGCCACAGAACTGCTAAAAAAAGTGTTCGGAAAATAATCTATCCATTCTTATCATCCGGGAATTCCACCATCAAAACACTGCAAATAACTGTTACTGGCCTGGTTCAGGGAGTCGGATTCAGGCCGTTCGTTTACCGCATGGCCATAAACCATGGACTGAATGGCTGGGTGTTGAACACCAATGAAAATGTCCTGATCAGGGTCAGCGGGAATAAAGAGGCCATAGATCTTTTTCTGGAATCACTTGAAAAGGAGACTCCCCTTGCAGCCATGATTGAGAAAATCACCCCTGAAGAGATTTCATACGAGGCCTTTACAGGATTTGTGATCCTGAAAAGCAATGACATTTCCGATGAAATAACTGAAATCAGCCCGGATATTGCAGTTTGCCATGAATGTATGGAAGATATTGCCATTGCCGGAAACCGTCTGAATTATGCCTTCGTAAACTGCACCAATTGCGGTCCGCGGTTTACCATCATCCGCGATCTTCCCTATGACAGGGCCAAAACAACCATGCAGGAGTTCCCGATGTGCCATGATTGCAGGATGGAATACGAAAATCTCCACGACAGAAGGTTTCATGCACAACCTGTTGCCTGCGAACACTGTGGCCCGGCTTATGAATTGTTTGCCCGGGGGAAGAAGATCAGCGAATCATCCGGTTTCATCGTAAGCAACATCGCCCAAACCATCATGAATGGCGGAGTGTTGCTCGTGAAAGGACTCGGGGGCATGCACCTGGCTTGTGATGCCTTCAACGAGGATGCAGTCGAAAAAATCAGGAATATTAAAAAGCGCGATGGAAAACCATTTGCCGTGATGTTCCGCGATATTGAAGCGCTGAGGCGGTATGCAGTTACCGATGTTACTGAGGAACAATCCTTGTTATCCTGGCGCCGGCCGATTGTCTTACTTGAGATGAAACGGCTTGCCAACCAGCCTGTACCGGCTAAAAGCATCAATTCCGGACTCAATCTGATCGGGGTCATGTTGCCCTATATGCCGATTCACTACCTGCTTTTTCAGCAGCTGCAAACCGCTGCCATCGTGCTTACCAGCGGAAATTTCAGCAGTGAGCCGATCCTGACCGAAAACCAGGAAGCAATATCACAATTTTCCGCTTCCGTTGAGGCCATCCTCTTGCACAACCGTGGTATATTTAACCGGACAGACGACTCGATTGTCCGAATCATTGCTGGTAAAGAACGGATCCTGCGCCGCTCACGCGGGTATGTCCCTGCCCCTGTCAGAACCAGGCTGAATACAGATGGCATCCTTGCCTTCGGGGCCGAGCTGACCAATTGCTTTTGCATTGGCAAGGGGCGGAAAGCTTTTTTAAGTCAGCACATCGGTGATCTCAAAGGATATGAAACCACACAATTTTATGAAGAGACGATCTCCCGGTTCCTGAAGTTGTTTCGGGTCAAACCTTCGTTACTCGCAGTAGATTTACACCCGGACTATATCTCCACCCGGACAGCTCAGAATTTCGGTCACATGCCAGTTGTTGCCGTACAGCATCACCATGCGCATATTGCATCCTGCATGGCAGAGCATAACCTGGATGAAATGGTCATAGGTGTAGCACTCGATGGCACCGGGTATGGCGACGACGGGAATATCTGGGGAGCAGAATTCTTTTTATGCGATCTCAATGATTATACCAGGATGAACCATTTCGAGTACATCCCCTTGCCGGGAGGCGACATGGCAGCAGAAGAACCCTGGCGAATGGCGGTTTCATGGCTCTATCATGTATATGGAAAAGATTTCACCACCCTTAAACTTCCTTTATACAAGGAATTGGATTCTGAAAAAATTCAACTCCTTGTCAACATGATCGACAAAAAGATCAATTGTCCGCTGACCTCCGGCGCCGGCAGGCTGTTTGACGCTGTTGCCTCACTCCTGGGTTTATGCCAGGTGGCGTCGTTCCAGGCAGAGGGCCCTATGCGCCTTGAGTCATTGGTTCTTGAAAATTGTAAAGAGTCCTATCCATTTGATATAGGCCAGACCATCTGTTTCGGACCGGTTATCAGGGGAATCGTGGATGATCTTATGCTGGAAGTACACCCCACAATAATTGCATCAAAGTTCCACAATACCATAATTTCTGTTATCTTTGAAGCAGTAAATATGATTCGCAGTGCGGAAGGGATAGATAAAGTCGTACTTTCCGGAGGGGTTTTTCAGAATAAATACCTGCTTGAAAGGACGATCTCCTTGCTGAATGAGCATCATTTTATCGTTTATACCCATGCTGCTGTTCCCTGCAACGATGGAGGAATCGCACTGGGACAACTGGCAGTTGCATCAAAAAGGAGGGAATTGAAATGTGTTTAGCCATACCTGCAAAGGTGATCAGCATAGAGGGGTCAAATGCCCTGGTAACTATCGAAGACGTTGAATACAAAGCAAGCCTGATGCTGCTTGACGATGTAAAGCCGGGTGATTTTATCATGCTTCATGCCGGGTTCGCCATCGAGAAAGTGGATGCAGATGAAGCAGCAGAAACCTTGCGGCTCCTGAATGAAATTGCTGATAACAGTCCGCAGTAAAATGGACCCTGACGGGGTGAGAAGTAATAAAACCGGCCCATGCAATACATCGACGAATACCGAAAAAAAGATCTGATCCTTGCTGTCTCAGAGGAGATTAAAAGGAGTTCCAAAAAAGAGATTACCCTGATGGAAGTCTGCGGCGGCCACACCATGGCAATTCACCGGTTCGGCCTTCACTCCCTGCTGCCAGCCAACATACACCTGCTCTCCGGTCCCGGTTGCCCCGTATGTGTCTCCGGCCAGCATTTCATTGATACAGCCATTGCATACAGTAAAATACCCGGTGCCATCATTACCACTTATGGTGATCTGATCCGTGTTCCGGGTTCAGCAACCTCTCTTGAAAAAGAGAAGGCCAACGGAGCCGATATACGGATCATCTATTCAGTCCTTGAAGTTCTTGAAATTGCAAAAAACAATCCTGCAAATCCGGTATTTTTCCTGGGCATCGGTTTTGAAACCACGTCTCCGGCTACAGCAGCTGCGATTATCCGGGCAAAAAAAGAGGGCATTGACAATTTTTTCGTGCTGAGTGCGCATAAAATCATGCCTCCGGTGATGAAGGCGCTGGTTATTGAAGGGGTAAAAATTGATGGATTCATCGCACCGGGCCATGTCAGCGCAATCACTGGCACCTCCATCTACAATGAACTTGCAGGGAAACATGGGTTGGGAGTGGTTGTATCCGGCTTCGAACCGGTTGACATGATGCAGTCCATACTGATGCTGGTCAGACAATTTGAGGCATCTGCTCCAAAAGTTGAAATCCAATATAAGCGGATTGTTCATCCGGAAGGGAACCTCATTGCACGCGGACTGCTTGCCCAGGCTTTTGAATTACAGGACGACACCTGGCGCGGACTGGGTGTAATCCCCTCCAGCGGACTGAAAATCACTAAGGAGTTCTCGGAATATGATGCCGGGACGAAATACCCTCTTAATGTTCCTGTACCACCCGATCCGAAGGGTTGTATCTGCGGGTCAGTTCTGAGGGGGCTGAAAACACCCAACGATTGCAAATTGTTTGCTACCGCCTGCACTCCGTCAGATCCGGTTGGGGCATGTATGGTTTCGGGGGAGGGAACATGTGCAACATATTATAAATACCGGTCATGAACCTGAAGAGCGAAAAAATATTGCTGAGCCATGGCAATGGCGGCCGCATGATGCACAATCTGATTGAAAACCTGTTCCTTAAACATTTTGGAAATGAGATCCTGGAAGAACAGACAGATGCAGCCATTCTGCCGGTCGATGCTCCTTTCCTGGCTTTTACCACCGACTCGTTTGTGATCGACCCGCTCTTTTTTCCCGGGGGGAACATCGGTAAACTGGCCGTATGCGGCACAGTGAACGACCTGGCTGTTTCCGGAGCTGTGCCGCTCTATCTGAGCGTTTCATTCATCATTGAGGAGGGATTTCCAATCGGGGAACTGGAGCTGATCGTAAAATCCCTCGCAGATGAAGCCCGGTATGCAGGCGTGAAAATCGTTACCGGTGATACCAAGGTGGTTAATAAAGGCAAATGCGACAAATTATTCATTAATACTGCAGGGATTGGCACCGTCAGAAAAGAGGATCAGTTGGTTGCAAAGGCACAGAACATCCAGCCGGGGGATGTCATCATCATCAACGGTACCATCGGCGATCATGGCATGGCGGTGATGAGTGCCCGTGAATCGTTTAATTTCAAATCAACAATATCCTCCGATTGCGCCTCCCTGAACCATTTGATCCGGAGCATGCTTGATCAGTCGGGTGAGATAAAATTCATGCGGGATCCGACACGGGGCGGGGTGGCAACAGTTCTCAATGAGCTTGCAGCAAAAACAACCCTCGGAATTGAAGTAAATGAGCAGGATTTGCCGGTAAGCAAAGGTGTGAGCGCCATGTGCGAGATTCTCGGGTTTGACCCGCTCCACATTGCCAATGAAGGGAAGGTTCTGGTCGTGACGTCCGAAGCCGAAAGCCTGCATCTGCTCAATATCATGAAAAGTCATCCCCTGGGAAAGGAGAGTGCCATTATCGGGCATGTTGTGACTGATCACCCGGGAAAGGTGGTGTTGAAAACCGGAACAGGAGGCAAACGGATCATCGATATGCTCACCGGTGACCCTCTTCCACGAATCTGTTAAACTTAAGCTGATGCATGAACTTTCCCTGGCCATGGAGGTTATTGAACTGGTACAACGTGAAGCGCGGAAAAGCAATGTTTCTGCCATTCACGAAATTGAGATAGAAGTGGGCAGTCTCTGCGGTGTTGAGGCAGATGCCTTTCTTTCAGCACTGGAACTCCTTGTAAAAAACACCTTACTTGAAGAGGCCATAATTAAAATGGTCCATACTCCGGGAACTGGTAAATGCAGCGCATGCAGCGTGGAATTTGAGATGAAACACAGGCTTGATACCTGCCCGGAATGCAATTGTTTTCCGGCGGAAATATCTGGTGGGCAGGAGTTCAGGGTCTTGTCACTGGTTACCGTATAAACACTTATGAATCAGTATTTTCAACAAGGCATATTCAATCACAGGCAGACATTTTTATAACTAATAAATCATCTATTATGTGCGAAACATGCGGATGCGGAAACCCCGACGATTTTAAGATAAACGACCCTCAGCATGGTCACGGTCATCACCATGGACACCATAACACACATGGACACGATCATGGACACGATCATGGACACGATCACCTGCATGACCATGGTCACTCCCATGATCATGATCATGCCCACGGGCACTCCCATCACCATGGCCATGAAGAGAAAAAAGTGATCAATCTCAATATGGATATCCTCTCGGAGAACAACCGCCTGGCCGAACGAAACAGGGGTTATTTCGAAGGAAAACAGGTTCTTACCCTGAACATGGTGAGTTCCCCCGGTTCAGGAAAAACCACCATCCTTGAAAAAACAATCCGTCAGTTGATCTCTGCACATAAAATCTTCGTGATTGAGGGAGATCAACAAACCACGAGGGATGCCGAACGGATTGAAAAATCAGGCGCTCCGGCCATCCAGATCAACACCGGGTCGGGATGTCACCTCGATGCCAAAATGATTCACAATGCCTTGAAAAAAATGGAGGTTGAAAACGACGCAATCCTGTTTATTGAAAATGTGGGAAACCTGGTTTGCCCGGCAATGTTCGACCTTGGAGAACAGAAAAGGGTGGTTGTCATCAGTGTAACCGAAGGTGATGATAAACCCATGAAATATCCCTATATGTTTCAATCATCCAACCTCTGCATCATCAATAAAACCGACCTTTTGCCTTATGTTGATTTCAGCGTGGAATCTGCCATAAAATATGCCCGGGAACTAAACCCGAACCTTGAATTTATCCTGATGTCGGCAAAAACGGGGGACGGGATGCAAGGATGGTACGACTGGCTGGAAAAACAGCGATAAATACCTGCGTTTTACATTAATTGTTTGTGAATTCTGCAATATCCTTTACATGCCTGATGGCAACCGGAATTGCAGCCTCCACTTCCGGAGAAAGTTCAAGCCCCATATCCTCCTGTTTTCCGCACTTTTAAAAAAAGCGCTCCAAAACTCTTGATTTTATTGCGATGATTTTTGAAAATGGGTATTGATTATTTGTTCCGTTTTCAAGGAGTAATGCTTGATATTGATGCGGTTTATCGGTTTTTAGATAAGCTAAATAGCAAACTGCAAGCCCAGGTTGAACAGATAGCTTTCGCCCACACAAAAATGGTTTTACAAGGCAATATCAGCGTGGTTTTTCATGATACGACGATGCTTTATTTTGAGGCAAGCAACGAAGATGATTTGCGTAAAACAGGCTTTAGCAAAGATGGCAACCATCAAAATCCACAAATATTTTCAGGGTGTTGCAACGCTGAAAACAGGAGGCGCTTGAGATTATCCGGAGATCAATCAAGGAATTGGAATAACCCCCTGAAATTATCTTCATGAGCCTCCGGATTTTTTTTCGGGGGTTTTTTTTTGAAAATAACACAATGTTGTGGTCTCTATGCCCTTGTCTCAAAATTGCAGCAATCTCAGTTATTGATTGAAGTTGCCTGAATGCGTCTTACCGCGCTTTCCAGCACCGTAGGGTCAATGGGTTTCAACAGGTATTCGATGCCGCTTAATTTTAATGCCTGGATCCTGGCTTTATCGAAGGCAGATATGGCGATTACTTTGAATTCGATGGTCCTCACTGCACAAAGCAGATTAATTTTTGTTTGATTTTTCCTGCCGATGTTCAGGAAAACAAGATCAGGCTGCATTGTTCGTATGGCATTAACACCGTCTTCCATGCAAGTTACAGTTCCCACCAGGCTTATCTGGGGACAATGTCTTGCAATCATATCGGAAAGGGTGTGCCGGATATCAGATTCATCATCGATGATGAGCACGCGCAGCATGTTGAGTTTCTATTGTGCATTTTACAATTTGCAGATTAATTCTGAATTGCAATCAACTCAGTGTGTGCAGCAGTTCCCGAAATGACTTTCAACAGGTATATGCCATCTGCCAGATTCATATTCAACCCGGGGTTGGCAGTTTCGATTATCTGAGAGAAAACCACCTGTCCCTGCAAGTTGTATACGATTGCTGTGATTGGCTTCTGATGATTTTCTTTTGGCAAATCCAGGCGGATGTTGCCGGAACTGGGGTTCGGATGGACCCTGAAAAGTGTATTGTCCTTTGATGAAGGGGCAATGCCACCGACAAAATCCAATATTTCAATGGTTGAAACAAAGTTTCCCTGGCCATTTTTTCCTCCTGCAACCAGGATGAAATTTCCGACCCCGGCAACTGAATGTTCCAAAAGCGGTTCATTTAGGCTCGTCACGGTCCAGGTGTCATTTGCAGGGTTATAAATATCAATGACATCCGAGGGGGAATAATAGCCGCTTCCCATGAAAACACCACCACCGGCAAAATACGCCTTGCCATTGCAGGTGGCTGCATTTCCCTGTGAAGCCCTGGGAAAGGAAAGACTTGCAGTATCCCATGTTCCTGTCAATGCATCGTAAATGTCCACCCTGTTGGTAGTATTATTCAAACTGGTGATGCCGCCTGCAATGATCACCTTGTTGCCCACGGTAGTGGCACTTGCAAAGCCCCTTGCCAGGGAAAGTGAATCCTTACTCCAGGTATTCGTGGCAAAGTTGTAGATGTCCACCCGGTTGGTCGTCATTCCAAATCCAAACCCGCCGGCAAAGAGCGCACGGTCTCCCACAACTACGGCCGCAATACCTTCTCTGGGCTGCGACAGGTTGGTTGTTGACCACCCGCCGGTTTGGATATCGAAAATATTTACCAGGCTGCTCCAATTATTTGTGAAAATCTGAATTCCCCCGGCAAACATAACCCTGGTGTCATGGCTTACCGCAGCCATCGAAAATCGCGGAACAGATAGTTGTTCGACGGTCCATAACTGGGTCACGGCATCAAATATATCTACAGTTGCATAGTTTGTGCTCCAATCCATCCCTCCGGCAAACAGCACCTTTGAGCCGCAGGAAACCCCTGATATTATCTCCCTGGCATTAGATAAATTGCCGGCAACAGAGCATGTTCCGGTTGCGATGTCATAAACTTCTACGGTTGACAGGGAATTTGTTCCATTATTCCCTCCTGCATAATAAACCTTTGTACCAAGTACCGCTGTGCCCATGTTTTTTTTAGCCTCAGATAAATCAGAGGTCGGCCACTGTCCGAAAGAAAATAATGCATTGCACAGAAGAAATACTGAAAGCAGAATTGTTTTTTTCATGGTCTTTGAGTTTAAAGTTGAATTGAAATTCATCGATCGAAGATTCTGGTTTGTCCTGATTCCGCCCCGGATACAGGAAATTTATGTCGGGCCGACTAATCATCCTTTAAACAGCGAACACTGAAACCGTAATCCTTGAAGCTGTATGAGTCGTTGAACCGGCCTGCCTTCGGGCTGGAGAACCATAGATTTCGGTACCATGCGTAGTTGATCGCGGAGGCTGTAGACATCCACCAGACCCCTTCATAGCCTGTTAAATCGAAAGTGCCGGATAAGATCCTGTAGCTTCCCGGTAAAGCCGAGAAACCAAGCAGGTCGGTGCCGTTTCCGTTGTTCTTCCATCCACTGGTGGTTTTCAGATTCTTGCCAACATCAAAACCCCGCAATCCACTGTAGTCCCAGATATTGGCTCCCATACCATACTGGCTGTCCATCGCTCCTTCCATGATTTTCCAGTCTTCATCGGTTGGCAGGTGCCAGCCCGGCGGGCAGATGCCCTGCACCCCCTGTTGTGTGACATATTGCATCATTTCATCCCATTGGTACAAACCGCCATATTTGGTGCAACTGTCGGGCTGGTTGTTGTAGCAGTATTTTTCAATGATCCCGTTATTTGCCATATTTTGCATTCCCTGGATCATGGTTCCCACATTCAGGTTTTCCTTGATCCAGCACTGGCTGAAGATCTGAACCGTGTTGTAGGTTTGTCCTTCGTAGGTAACTGACGGTGTTCCCGGGCAGGGAATGTTGGCAGCAAATTGAAAAGTATAGTTTTTATTCGTGATCGGCGCATCGATAATCCCTGATTCCAGCGAAGCGGTGGAAACCTGTGTTGATGATTTTATGGATTGATTCCCGTTAACTGTTCCCGCATATTCCAATGTGCATCTGTTGCCAACCCTTGTTTCACCCGCAAGAATTTTGACACGCTGGTCTATCCCGTTCCAGGTGGCTGAGAGGAAAAACAACCGGCCATCTCCGGGAGTGAACCTGAATGAATGAGTGCCTTCTTCAAGTTGCCTGGCAGAACTGAATAGCGTCCTTCCTGAGATATCGGTAATCAGTAAACTAACCAGTCCTTTTCCGGGAACAAACATTGAGATAACGCTTTGATCTTTTACCGGGTTTGGATAATTTTGATACACTTGAAATTGTTTCTTCACCTGATCCATCTCATGAATTCCTACCGCAAATCCTTTCGAATACCCTACGTAAAGTAATGTGTCTCCAGTTGTGATTCCAAGCGCCAATGCTGTGTCAGGATAGTATATGACAGTTTCAGTATCCTGGGTCAGGTTCACGATCTTCACACTGTCGAGCCGTGTGGCAGCCGTGTTGTTGACGGCATTAAAGGACAGGTTGACTGTAATATTCTGGCTGTTTACACTGAACGTCAGGGTAAGTGCCATCAGAAAAAGTAAAATTTTTATTTTCATCGGTTCTGTTTTTAGACTTATTGTATTCAACTCTGGAATTGAAATGTCATTTTACGACCACTATTTTACCCGTTCCTGTTTTACTCCCGGCCTGGAGTCGGATGAAATACATTCCTGACGGCAGGTCACGTGTTGAAAAACGAATGGATTGCTTCTCTAAGTCCAGCCTCTGATTGATCAATTGAATGACCTTTGTACCATACAAATTGTAAATCTGAACCTGGATTTGCCTGGTGTCAGGTGCTGAGAATGATAAGGTGGCTTCATTTTTACATGGATTGGGAAAAACCCGGACTGCGAGAACTCCGGGACCTTCCGTTGCTGGAATATCCTGCAGGCTTCCGAATTTCTTTCTGATCACATGTTTCATAATCGTTCGGGCGTCGGAAGTGTCGAGATAATACAAGGGGAAGCTTAACAGGATGGTTTTGAAATCATCGCCCATATATTCCACTCCGACAATCTTGTCCTGTTGCGATCCTTGAGGCGTTCCGGGATCGTACTTTGAATCGAAGCGATAAACCGGATTTCCGCCTGAAACCGGGATAAACACCTCGATATTGTTTAATTCGCCCGGATAACCTGCTTTCATGGCTTTTGCCGGATCCAGGCGCAACGTGTCGTATCCGTCCTCGTCAGGATAAGCCTGGTACATGTAGCTGCTGATCGCTTTATGCGTTGAATCAACCTTAAAGTACGTACGACCGATCGAACTTTCCGGGTGTTTGTATGGAAATCCTATGCTCCCGTTGATAAACCTTGAGAAGGAAAATCCTGCAAACATCATGTTCCCGTTGTTTTCAAAAAAGGATTGCAGGTTTCCCTTCATCTCGTCTGAAATCGCATTGTATTCAAGGGAATTGATGACCCACAGAGTGTTCCTGTGTTGTGAAAGTGTTCCAAGGGTGAGGGGGCTCAACTGGTTGAGGTCGAACCAGCGGAAGGGGATGCTGTCAAGTACCGACGCATAGAATTGCCGGATGCTGTCGGGGGTGGTTTGCTGTCCTTTCATACAGGCCACTACCAGTAACGTGTCGGTGAAGCCAAAGCGCACGCCGTGCACCGTATTGGATGCCGCACTTTCCTGTTGCAGATCGTTGACCAGCCTTACCAGGTAATAGTAATCCTTTCTGGTCTCCACGGCCTGATCTACATAAAAGGTATCGGTTACCAATGCGGAATTAATCTGCACAAAGCCGGCACTGTCGTTCCCGCTCCGGTAGACTTTATATCCCGACAGGTGTTTATTCTCCGTAGGTTTCCACCTGATCGTAACATTTTCAGAGGAGGATTTCGACGAGATACCCGGAGGAAATGGCCGGAACTGCATTTCCATGATGGTTGCAAGCGCCCCTTTTGTGATCTCTGCACAATATTCCATGTTGCAATTCGATACAATATCGGCTACAGTGTGGTAGTTGGGGCAGAAGTCATATTCGAACGCCCAGGTTGCCGGGAACCCCTTCATCCAGAATGCGTAGGAATCCGATCGGTATTCCATTTCGGGAAGGCCGGGAAATACGGACAGATTTGTGTATTGCCGGAAGGCATCCGAGGCTATGTTAAATGTGCTTTCAACATTTCGGTATCGGAAAAGGAAAACCTTGTTCACGCTGTCGGGGTTGCTGGAGATCATGTCCATGTTGAACACCAGCCGGACATCTTCACCATTCTCTATGGATTCATTCGCCTGGTGATAAGCGCCGGATAAACCCAATTCTTCGGCTGCAAAGAGAATGAACCGGATCGTTGATTCAGGCTGAAAATTCATAAGCTTCATTACGCGTGCAGCTTCAAGGGTGGCAGCCACTGCCGAACCGTTATCGTCGGCACCCGGCGCCGCGATGAAAGGATCCGGTTCGCAATATGAATCGTAATGCCCGCCAATGATGCAAATTTCTCCGGGAGAAGAGGCCCCTGTGATTGTGCAGACCACGTTGTACTGCCAGTATGATGAATCGTTGTTCGCAACCTGGAAGGAATCCAGCTTTACATCGGGATATCCGAATGAGGAAAATTTATTCGATATCCAGGTGGCGATATTTTTCCGGTTCGCAGACAACGCATACCGTGTTCCGAATGACTGAAGATGCTCCATGGTGGCACGGATGCTATCAGATCTGACCTGTTCGAGGCAGGACAGGATGACAGGATTCTGACCCCATGACCAGATTGTAAGCAGGATTGCTGCAAGGACGATGATGGTGGTTCGTTTCATCTTTTTGAGAGTTTATTTTACCACCAGCATCTTGCGATTCCCCTCCTTTTTCCCGGAATGGAGCCGGAGGAAGTAAACCCCTGCCGGAACTTCGCCTGCATTCCACAAAACATGCTTTTCGCCCTTCTGCTGCCATTCATTTACCGGCGTGGCGATGAGTCTGCCGAAACTGTCGAATATATCAAGTGATACTTGCCCCGACTCCTCTAAATTGTAGGAGAATGTGGTTGACTGAGTCACAGGGTTGGGCGAATTCGTGATGCGCAATGCGTAATCAGAAAGTTCCCATTCGCTGATTTTATCCGTAAAATCATCGGTGGCCATTCCGAGCGAATTTTCCTGCACACCGTAATCATAATAGATGAAAACAGTTGAATTATAGAGCAGTACACCCGGTTGTTCAAATATCATGGTGCTAGCATTGAAATACGGGTCATCTTCCTGGACATAAACCGGGTTTTCCGCCCATTTTTGCCACGTGATGCCGTCGGCGCTATAGGCAAATCCAATGTCAGTCCGGTAACCGCCCGGGCCGGGACCTACCCCGGAGTAATACATGTGATAAAAGCCGCCTTTTTTAAAAACACCGGCCCCAAGTACACCCCATTCGTCAAACTCGCCGGATTCACCGGCTGGTAAGATTGGGTCGCTTTCGGCATAAGGCGCCTGGGTTGTGGCCGGATCGTTGTATTTCGTCCAGTTTATTCCATCCGGGGAGGTTGCCATTCCCATCAGCCATGTACCGTTGAAATCAGTTGAAGCATAATAATACATGATAAAACCGCCGGATGCCAATGGAAACACATTGTTCGGAGTGATCAGGCCGGCATCCCATTCTCCCGGGCTGCCCAGGGTCAGCACCGGTGCCAAAGACCGATCCCAGGCGCCGGTCAGGCTGTCGGCAGTTGCCCTGCCGATGGATTCACCCGGTCCCCATCCGGGAAACTGGCGGGCATTGTAATACATCACCCATTGCGGGCCGACTTTCAGCACGACAGCCTGCGCAGCCCCCAGGGAGTCGAATCCGCTGCCCGATGCTGTCAAAACAGGATTCCCGGTAAACTTGGTAAAGTTATAACCGTTGGTAGAAGTGGCAAAACAAACCCCCGCATTGCCGGTGTAAAAAAGGTAGAAGGTACCGTTATCCCATAGCGGATATGGCAAAACGCAAAATTCACCATCGTATGTTCCCGGGGCGCCATGGGTCAAAGCCGGGTTGTTTGGATTTGCATTGAATTGCAGGGCTTCCTGCGCCAAGGTTCCGTTCAATCCAGTGAAGGAATGCAGGATTGCACTAAATACTAAAAGAGTAACTTGTTTTTTCATAATCAGAGATTTTGGTTGTTATCAAATGTAATATCTCTGAAATGCAGAATGGACTCCGTTAAGAGAACGCCTGAAACTGTTTAGTGAACGAGGTGTGTGATTTAGTGAATGGGGGAAGGGTTAAAAAACGGAGTACATTTTCTGTGCTGCAATAACTTGAATTTTTTCATGGATTGTATAATTTTTATCTCCCGGGTAAAGGATGAATAATTGTTCCAACGAAAGATCTTCTATAGCATGCAGCATGGACTTTGTTATTTGCGGAGCATCTGAATATTTGATTTCGAACCCAATTCTTTTACCTTTTTGAATGGTAAACAAATCAAGCTCTGCTCCGGCGTGGGTGGCCCAGAAATAACAAGGGGTTTGCAACATGTTTATCATTTCTTCGATGATAAATCCTTCCCATGACAAGCCGAGTTTCGGATGCTGTAAAATGGCATCTTTGTCCAGAAAGAGCAATGCATGCAGCATTCCCGTATCCCTGATATATACTTTCGGCGATTTCACCTGGCGTTTCTTTATATTTTCATGCCACGGTTGCAGTTGATTGACTACAAATGCACCGGTAAGAATATCAAGATATCTTCTTGCTGTTGGTTCTGAAGTCCCGATTGAACGTGCAAATTCTGACCCGTTCCATACCTGTCCATGATAATGGGCAAGCATGGTCCAAAACCTTCTCATTGAAGCAGAAGGAATGGAAATTCCAAGCTGGGGTATGTCACGTTCAAGGAACGTACGTATAAAATCCTGCCTCCATTGAAAACTTGTCCGCTCATCTTCGCTTAAGAACGAACGCGGAAACCCACCCCGGATCCAAAGTTTTCTAAGTTGCCGGGAACCAACTTCCTGCAGATTAAAACCAGACATATCAATAAAGGCCACTCTTCCGGCTAAAGATTCCGAAGCATACTTCATCATGAAAGGGGAAGCACTGCCAAGGATCAGGAATTTTGCCGGATGCTCCCTGCGGTCGGCCAAAACCCTGATAATGCCAGCCAGTTCAGGGAGTTGCTGAATCTCATCAATAATGATAAGGCCCGTTAATGGTTGTAGTGTGATCATCGGCGCCACAGACAACTGTTGAAAATCTACCGGATTTTCAAGATCGAAAATTACAGTGTCATGATTTTCGGCAATCAGCCTGCTGATAGTGGTTTTGCCGCATTGCCTTGGCCCCAGGAGTGCTGTAACGGGTGAAACCAAAAGTGAGTGCTCAATTTTTTCCTTGAGAAGAGATCGAAGAATCATGCAATGTTCCTTGAAAATACAAATATGAGTGTTTAAATTTCAAGGACAAATTTAATATGTTTATTCAGGAAATGCAACTGGTTTTGCTAAATTGTCAGGCCTATTTCGTCATTTAATTTTTCACCAACGGTATCCCAAACTCCACCCGTGTCCCACAGGCTTGACCATCAGCGTCTTTGAGATCGACGATATTCATACGGATTTTGTTTTTCAGCTTTTTGTTGAGAAGATCGAGGCGGTCTCTCGTTATAGATATCGCCATGGAACGGTGCCTGATGTTATGTTTAGATTCAATTTCGAGTGCCTTTTCCCGGCCAACACCATTGTCCTCCACTTCCACCCTGATAATTCCGCCTTTTTGCTGGAAGCGGACTTCAATTTGTCCGGATGTTGATTTGTGCCGGATCCCGTGCTCGATCGCATTTTCAATGAATGGTTGTGCCAGCATCGGGGGAATCAGCAGATCTTCTGTACGGAGCGTTTCATCAACAGCGATCTTGTAATCGAATTTACCGGCATACCGCACCTTTTGCAAAACCAGGTAATTTTCAATCGTACTGATCTCTTTTTCAAGGGTCACATATTCCTCTGTTGAATTGTCAAGGATATTTCGGACCAATTGAGAGAACCGGGACAGGTAAATGCTTGCTTTGCCGGATTCTTCGTTGATCACGAAATTCTGGATGCTGGCCAGGGAGTTGAAGATGAAATGGGGATTCATTTGCGCCCTGAGCAAGCGCTGTTCCGTGGCAATTGATTGTTGCTCCGCCCGTAATTTCCTCCGTTGGAGAAACAACAGCAGAATAATGCTGACCAATGCAATGCCGGTACCGGTAACAATGAACCGAGTCCGGGATTGAGATAATCTAAGATTATTCAATTCGTTGGCCTGTGCAAGCGTCCTGATCTTTTGATCCTGTTTATAAGCCTCGTCCTCTGCCATCAGCAATTCGAGTTGCCGCCCCTGGTGCGAGGCGGTAATCGTATCTTGTGACCGATGGTAGAATTGCAGGTAATCCACTGCTTTCCTGAATTCTCCTTTTGCCATAGCCAGCTTAAACCGGGCCTCATACATATCTGTTCGTTGTAGCTGAATCAAAAAGTACTGAAATATTTTGTGGAACTGCGAATTGAGGGTGAAGGGAATGCTGTTTTCAGAAAACTGAAATGGTTCATTCAGCTTGGTTTCACTTAATTCCAGGCGGTTTTCTGCCATGTCATACTTCCCCTCCTCTATGTCGATTGCGGCCAGATAATTCAGTATCCTGGCCTGCAAATAACTGCTTGCTGCCTGTTTGGCGGCATGGTACGCTTTATCATAATAATGTCGCGAAAAGGACAGATTCCCGGTCAATTCGAAAAGCGGCGAAGTGCGGTCATAAAAGCCTGCAAAGTTGCTGTAGATGATAGAAATAAGTTCATTATTATGAAGTTCCACCGCCCGGTTTAATGCGGAATCACTGTATGTCAGCACTTTTTGTTTTCTGGACACTGACCTGGTTTCATCCAGATAATACATTCCTACCACCATCAGCGCGTAAGCCTCCAGTGAGCGATCAGGAAACGTTCGTGAATAATTCAATAATTTATTCCCATAAATAAGTGCGCTGTCAATGGGTCCATATCTCAAAAAAAACATGGAGAGCCCCATGGCATCGTAAACGATTGGCAGGGATGTTTCATCACCTGCAGCCTGATAATACGAAATCGCTTTGTGGTAATAAGAGATCGCTTTATCACTTCTCATGATAAAGAAATTTATATTGCCAAGTTGCAGACACACCTCTGCGGATGCTTTAAAAATTTTATTGTCTTCAAGGATTTTCAAGGCGGACAAGTATGCCAGCAGGGCATTTTTGAAATCCAATTTATTATAATAGGCATTCCCAACATTGACTTTCTCCAGGGCAATGTTAACGGAGTTTTCCTGGCCTTTGGCAAGGCGCAAACCTTTATTGGCAGACATCAGGCTTGGAATCAGAATAAGGGAAACGATCAGAAATTTGCGCATGATGAATACAATAACTGTTATGATACCTCACTCCGCCATTTTCTCCAGCAACGCCATCATCTCCTCCCGTTTCCTTGATGCAACCGGTATCTTCATATCATTGGTCAGCACAATATACCCGCCATCCTGCCTGTCAAACCGCTTGATGTGCGCCAGGTTGATCAAATGCGATTTATGAGCCCGGTAGAATCCGCATCCTGCCAGCATCTCTTCGTATTCTTTCAGCGTTTTCGCCACCATAATGTGTTCTCCTTCAATGGTATGAACGGTGGTGTAACAACTGTCGGATTCGCAGGTTACAATGTTTTTCAGATCAAGCAGATGTATCTGTTCCGTGGTTTTTAATATGATTTTCTTGTCCTGCCTTGAAACAGATCTGAGGTTCTCATACAATGCCTCTATCTGCATGTTGAAGTGATCTCTGATAAACAGCGCTGCACGGCCGATTGCGGAAACAAGGTGTTCAGGATTTACCGGTTTAAGGAGGTAGTCGATGGCGCTGAAACGAAACGCCTGAAGCGCATATTGATCATACGCCGTGATAAAAATAACTTTAAAATCGACCCTGGGAAAGGCTTGCAACAAGTCGAAGCCGGTGCCATCATTCATCTGGATGTCAAGTAAAACAAGATCGGGGTTCAGTTCCCGGATGATCCTGATGCCGCTGTGAACTCCGGATGCGGTTCCGATAACCGAAACTTGCTGGCAATTCCGTTCCAGAAGCTTTACCAGTGAATCACGGATGTGATCTTCGTCATCAATAAGGACTACTCGCACCATAACTGAATCGGGTTGGTTGCCAAATGGGAAAAACTACCTGTACATCAGGCTTAAAAAACCCGATAAAGATAAGCGATAAAAGAGCGAAAATCAATTATTTTCTAAAAATAAGTATCGGAAATTTTAGGGCTATCTTACCTGGATGATTTTTCGGACAGATATCTTTTCTCCCTGTTGCAGTAAAAATTGGTATAAACCAGGAATAAGTGCATAAGTGTTATAACGAAAGGAATGTTTACCTTGTAAGAGATGCATGTTTATCAGGGTGGAAACTGTCTGCCCCATCGGTGAGGTCAGCGTAAGCTTCACGTTGCCAGGCTGATCGAGTGCAAATGTCACATTGCAGACGTTGCTGACAGGATTCGGGTACACGTGCAAGTCAAATAATTCGGCAGATTTTCGCAGAAAATAAAAACAATAAAACCTGTATCAAATACATTAAAAAAATCTGCGTGAATCTGCGAAACTAATCTGCGAAAATCTGCGAGAACTTTTTTTAATATATTGAATGTCTGTATTTTACATTAATTGATTACCCGATAAACGATATCCTTGACATAAGTGATTGCAACCGGAATTGAAGCCTCCACTTCTGCAGATAGTTCAAGCCCCATATCCTGGAAATCCTTCACAGATATGGCTATCAGGTGAAGTTGCGGCATATTTCCCAGCAGGATGGCCGAATCGATCAGGTCTTTCAGCCCGATTTCGTGTGCACTGAGCTGTTTTGGGAAATCCCTTGCATAGCGGGGCTGCAAAACCCGGACATGCCCCGGTGGGTGTTCGTCTAAAGAAGCATCAACGATGATAATGGTTTTATAGGACTGGATAAACCCAAGCAGGTGAAATCCACCGGTACCGCCATCCATGAGGTCAACACCCGGGATACCGCCATCTTTCTCCAGCCGGTTCACGACATGGATGCCAATGCCTTCATCATTCATCAATAGATTTCCAATCCCGAGCACCAGGATGCTGTTCAGCGTATCAGTCAAAAGTCAGTTTATTGAGCGGTTAATCTTTCGGGCACTCCTCCGTTCTGTTGTCGTGACGTTCGATCACATCTTCTTCGATGAACTTCCATCCTCCGATCATGGAAGAGGTTACCCCTCTCCGCTCAATATAATCGTGATAAAACACCAGGTACATGTGCACCATGGCAAAGAGGATGAACCCCCACATCAGGATATGATGGATTTGTCGTACCTGCATATCTCCGCCCAGAAATGGCACAATCCATGCAAAAAGCTTTGGTAAAAAAGCATTGCTCATGGCCGCATACATTCCAAAACCGGTAAGACACTGCAACAGGAAGATCAGAAAAGTGATAAAATAGATGAAACTCGCCAGCGAATTATGACCGATGGAATCTATTTTTTTATTGGTCAGCTGCAGGATATCCACTTTGATCACCTCCATCATCTCCTTCCACTGGCAACGCTTTAACGGGATATAATTGTACCACCGCGAAAACTCATTTCCGGTGAAACCCCAGTAAAGACGGAACACAAAATTGAAGAAGAACAGGAATGCACTTACAAAATGAATGAACCGTACCGTTCCGAACCAATAATTAAAATAGGCTTCGGTACCATTCATAAAGGCGAGCGGGCTGCCGATCAGATAACCGGTGGCACAGAGTACGACAATACACAGCGCATTGATCCAGTGGTAGACTCGTACAGGCATCTCCCATACATGCACTTCCCGCAAAGGAACAGATCGGTTTCTCATGGCTAATAGGTTTTCAGATCATGAATTGTGGTTCCGTTTTCGTCGTATAAATGCACGGCACAGGCCAGGCAAGGGTCGAATGAGTGGATGGTTCGCAATACCTCCAGTGGGATTTTCGGGTCGGCAACCGGAGTTCCGATGAGCGACTCTTCAAATGCCGAGCGCTGACCTTTAAGGTCGCGTGGAGAAGCATTCCAGGTTGTGGGTACGACAAGCTGATAGTTGGCAATTTTCTTATCCTCAATCACGATAAAATGCGAAAGAGCGCCACGGGGAGCTTCCACCATGCCGATGCCTTTTGCCTGTTTGGGCCATGTTTCAGGCTCCCATTTGGCGTTGTTCTGGGTACGGCTATCCCCATTTTTGATGTTGGCAAGAAGCTGCTGATAAAACTCCAGGGCCCAGCCGCAAACCAGTTTGGTCTCCAGGCCACGGGCTGCAGTGCGGCCAAGCGTGGAGAACAATGCTGCCACAGGCACATCCAGGGCTTTCAGCGTACTTTCAATCACCTCCTTATAATCGGCACGGCCCGAGGCATAGCCCACAAGCATGCGCGATAACGGGCCCACTTCCATTGCATTCCCTTTCCAGCGGGGAGTCTTCACCCAGCTGTATTTCTGTGAGAAATCAAGATGCTCATAAGGTGGTTTGGGTCCTGTATAGTTAAACTTGGTCTCCCCTTCCCACGGATGAAGACCTGTCTTATCGCCTTTGGAATACTCATACCATGAGTTGTTGACATACTCCTGGATCTGTTCCGGATCGTCAGCTTTAACCTCATGGATTTTACTCAGGTCACGGCCCAGTATGGCTCCGCGTGGCATTTTGAAACTCTCAGGGTTATCGTACCCGTTTGATGGGAAATCACCAAATGAAAGGTAGTTTGTCAGACCGCCGCCGATGGCACCCCAGTCACTCTTATAAAAACCGGCGATGGCAACCAGGTCAGGAATATAAACCTGATCCACGAACGTTTTTGCATCTTCGAATAGTTTGCCAACAAAGGCAAGCCTTTCAGCATTAACAGCGTTTGCCTCTTCGATGTTGATGGAACATGGAACCCCGCCCACAAGATAGTTCGGGTGGGGGTTCTTCCCGCCGAAAATAGTGTGCACTTTCACCAGTTCCTTTTGCCATTCAAGGGCTTCAAGGTAATGTGCCACGGCAATAAGGTTCACTTCCGGCGGAAGTTTATAGGCTTTGTGTCCCCAGTAACCATTGGCGAAAATCCCCAGCTGACCGCTTTCAACGAAATTTTTAAACTTTTTCTGGATGTCTGTGAAATACCCAACCGAGCTTTTGGGCCAGGAGGAGATACTCTGTGCAATCCGTGATGCTTCAGCCGGGTTGGCCTTAAGCGCTGAAACCACATCGACCCAGTCGAGGGCATGCAGCTGATAAAAATGAACCACGTGGTCCTGGATATACAAGGCATTGGCCATCAGGTTCCTGATGAGCTCTGCGTTGGGTGGCACCGAAATGCCGAGTGCATTCTCCACGGTTCGCACAGAAGTGAGCGAATGGGTTGAGGTGCAAACTCCGCAAACACGGCCTACAAAAGCCCATGCATCCCGCGGATCACGGCCTTTCAGGATGGTCTCAATACCCCGAACCATGGTGCCTGCACTCCAGGCATCGGTAATTTTACCGTTGGTGACTTCAATTTCAACCCGCAGGTGACCTTCAATGCGGGTGATGGGATCTATTACGATTCTTTCTGCCATGGCTATGATTCTTTCGTGGTTTCGATTTTGGAACCTTCTTCAGGCTCAGTATTGGTTATCTCTTTATGCTTGCGTATGTTGGTGACAATGGCATGCCCGGCAATTCCGACCGCCGTTGCAATTCCCAGGCCCAGACCGATCTTGTCGGCCGTGGTCTCGATGCCAAAGCCTGCCACTTCCGGCAGATGCTGGTAGAAGGGACCATTGTCCCAGAATCCTGCTTCAGAACACCCGATGCACGGGTGACCCGACTGAATGGGATAGCTGACGCCATCATTCCATTTGATGATCCCGCAGGAGTTATAGGTAACAGGGCCTTTACATCCCATTTTATAGAGGCAATAACCACGCTTTGCGCCTTCGTCGTCGAACGACTCCACAAACAAACCTGCATCGAAGTTTGCCCTGCGATAACAGGTATCGTGCACCCTGCGTGAATAAAATGCTTTCGGCCTGCCCAACCCGTCGAGCTGGGGAATCCGGTCGAATGTAAGCAGATGTACCACAACACCAGCCATTACATCGGCAATGGGCGGACAACCCTGCACGTTGATGACCGGTTTTCCGCTGATGACCTTGTGAACCGGCTGTGCTCCCGTGGGATTGGGGCTGGCAGCCTGTACACATCCCGCAGAGGCGCAGTTGCCCCAGGCAACCACGGCTTTGCAGTTCTTTACAGCCTCTTCCAGTATCTGAAGGGCACTGCGGCCTCCGATACAACAATATGCTTCATTCTCAGTAGGAATTGATCCTTCTACCATCACAATATATTCACCGGGATACTTTGCCATCACAGCCTTATAAGCATCTTCAGCCTGAACGCCGGAGGCTGCCATCAGGGTTTCCTGGTAATCGAGCGATATTTTGTTCAGCACGATATCGGCAACAAGCGGATGTGATGCCCTGATGAACGACTCGCTGCAACAGGTGCACTCCTGGAAATGAAACCAGATGACCGGCAGCCTTGGTTTTGATTCAAGTGCCTTGACGATCTGGCCAATGCCGCTGGCTTCCAGCCCGAGGAAAGCCGCCATGGTCGCACAAAATTTAAGGAAGTCCCTTCGGGAAACACCGTTCCCTTTGGCTTCCTCATAAAATGACAGTCTCTGATTCTCCATAAAGCGATTGATTTTAGAGATTTAATTGGCGTTAAATTTATACAATATATAAATATATCAATACCTGAATGTTAATTTATACAAAGTCTCAATAAAAAAACAACCATCAAGCATAACAGGACCGTCAATAGTTGTGTATGCAATAAAAAAAATGTATTTCCAAATGTGGAAAAATGCTGATTTAATTTGTACTTTTATACTGTTTATACCGACCTGGCATCCGGGCCATTTTTGGGATGATTTATCAATAGGTGAACGTAAAACCTGACAACCATGAAAAAAATGTTACTTTTTGCAATTCTCGCAATATCATTTAGTGCAATTGCACAAATCAAACAACCGCTGTCTTTGCGGCATTATCAATCATCAGCTTCCGTTATTGGCCGTGGTGAAGGAAACGGAGATGCCAGGAGGGACAAATTCTCAGGGCGCGATTTAATCCAGATATATGACAGTGTCCGATCGTGGCAATGGGACACCACCGGCAATGTATGGGCACTGGGATACAAGGTCATCAACATCACATATGATTCCCGCAATAACATGACCGGTTACACCGGCCAATTCTGGGATGGAATTGCATGGGTGAACAACGATAAAAGCATCTATCTCTTCGATGGCAATAACAACCGGATAAAATACACTGACATGGTTTGGGATAATAGTGCATGGGTGAACACCTACCAGGGCATTTACACGTATGATGCCAACAACAATCAGACTGCACAACAGGAGCAAACCTGGGATGGTACCGCCTGGCAAAACTCATATCAGATTACCGACACTTACGACAATGACAACAATCACACAAACAACTTGCATCAGACCTGGAATGGCGCCATCTGGGTGAATGTATATCAGGATGTATACACGTATGATGTCAGTCATAACCAAACAAAGAACTTGAGGCAAAACTGGGATGGCAGCATGTGGAGAAACACGAGTCAAGCTTTATACACCTATGATGCCTTTAACAACCGGACTGACATTTTGGGCCAGACTTGGACTGGCACAGCATGGATAGATTCACATAAAGCAGTGTCAACCTATAATGCCAGTAACAAACTGATAACCTACACAGCACAGGCATACTTTGGCAATACCTGGGTGAATTCAAACCAAAACCGGTACATGTATGATGTCACAAATAACCTGACCCGCATATTGAGGCAAATGTGGAACGGGGGCGACTGGATCAACTATGAGCAAACGCTTTATACCTATGATGCCGGCAACAACCTCGCCGGAGACCTGCAACAGACGTGGAACGGGGCAGCCTGGGTGAATTATTACCAGGTTTCCTCCACCTACGATGATAACAACTTTCTGAAGACTACGACAAATAAAACGTATGATTATACCGGCGTCAAAGTAGCTTCCGGGGACAGCAATTACCTCTTTTTCCACACCACCATCGGAATCAACGACCTTATAGCTAGTGAAGGCGACCTTCTTGTTTATCCTAATCCAAACACAGGGAAATTTACGATAAGCAGCAAACGTAATTTAGGGTCGATTGAGATTTATGATATACAGGGGAATATGATTTATAAGGATTTTAACATCCGGCACAAACCTTCGGACGAAATTGATTTCTCAGGCCATGACGAAGGCACCTACTTGTTAAAAGTCAATACAGGAACGAAATCCAATGTCAGAATAATTATTATTGAGCAGTAAATTTCATCTCCCATCCTTTGCCTGTTGAATTCCCATCAGTTAAAAACCATACCAGCACCTTGTTCGTATAGGAGGTGATGACAGGAGGCATGCTGGTACCCGAAAATTTCGCAAGGAGGTTCTCGGGCAGGGTGGATGTCCCGTCGAATATCCAGATAAAGTCTACATTCGGCTGGGTATCTATACTGGTGAATTCTATCCTGATCCGCCTGTTATCTGCAGCATTCAGCTGCCACTTGCAGGAACTGTTGTTCGCATAGTTTTCGCTGCCGCTTCCATCCTCCACGAATCCTTCATCCTGGTTAATTTCCCGGAGATCATGGCAATAAAGGGTTGTGGAATCTATGGTCTCCATATAGTATTTCAGGTTCATCTCCTTTGGAAGTCCGCTTTCGGGCTGCAGTTCAACCTTAAACCTGCTTCCCGGGATAAAAATCCATTTTGAAATGCCTCCGGCCGGACCTGAAAAACATAGCGAATCACCTGAAAAGATTTTAATTTTCTTCTTTTCCGATGGGCTTCCCGAAGCTAAGTGAACTCCTTTAAACGCACCATGCGGATGAATTTCCCAGGAATGAGGGCTTTTGTTTTTTTTGAAAAACATCTCCCCTTTGGTTCCGGAAGGAGAGAAAGACCATAATTTATAATCAGGATTTTTGAGGTATTCGAATGCTTTTGCCATATCAGGTAACCCTGCCCCAAGTTTACCGCACCAGGTCAGATTCAGGCTGTCAAGCGGCAAGGCCGTATTTCTGAGGGCGTCAAAGATTTCAGATGCCGTGGCTTTGGGGTTGGCGGCCCGCAAAATCGCTGCACAACCTGCAATAATTGCGGCTGCAGGCGAGGTGCCGTTTTCATGGATAAAGGCATTGTCGGCCAGCGGATGCGGCCCGTAAACCGAATCACCCGGTGCAACAACGTCTGTTCTCATTCCAAAATTTGAATATTTACTTTTTCTCAGCATGGAATCTACCGCTGCAACACAAAACACACCGGGAAAAGAAGAAGGAGGTTCGGCTTTTTCCGTAAAAAAGTTTCCTGTAGAACCAATGATGATGATTCCTTTGCGTATCGCAGCGTCCAGGATGGACCTCTCCTCCTCTGAAAACTGTCCGCCACTCCATGCACAGCAGATGATGTCTGCCCCAATGTCACAGGCATATTTTATTCCCTTGTATCCATCTGCCAGATAGGTACTGTGCGCCTGGTCGGAGAGTACTTTTACCGGTATGATCTGCAATGACCGGGAAGCATCCTCTCCGTAACATTTATCAAAAACAGCTGCAATGATCCCGGCAATAAAGGTTCCGTGATAATAGATATTCTCTTTCCCATTAGGTACAGAGACATTATTGTCGTTGTCGGAAATGTCCCAACCATGGATATCATCAACAAACCCATTGTTGTCATCATCCTGGAAATTCCCGGGAATCTCCTTTTCGTTGGTGAAGATAAAACGCTTCAGGGTTTTGTGTGTGAGCCTGAATCCGTCATCAACCACGGCAACCTTAACAGTCGCACCTGTCATCAATTTCTGCCGGACAATATTCATCATTTCATATGCCCTGCAATCGGGGATTCCGTTCCGAACAGTATCATGCGGCAACGCATTATAGGCGCCCGCATGAGTTTTCATGAGAATTTCAACCAGGAAAAATGCAATTAAGGGAAGTCTTTTCAATTAGCAGTGAAAGTTACCGGATGCGAATGTATGGGAATTTGCGGAACAGTCAGGGTTGTGTTTTCACTGCCGCCAGACTCCCCGATGAAATGCGGTGTCAGCCCGTTTCCCTGCCCCTGGTTTATGGCATCCCGTCCCCGCAAATCAGGCAGGGCAAAGGTAGTGGCTCCATTTCCGCCATAGTAGGTGCCAAGCAATGAAAACAGGGCACTATTGGCTGAAATTGCCAGGAGTTGTCCATTGCACGCATAAAAATACTTCGGAGGAAAAGCAAATCCGACAAGTTCCACCTCTCCGAGAAATTGGTCAATTCCGCTCCTGGCCGGATAAATGCCAGCATAGGCGATGCAATAATTCATCGCAACATAGGGTTTCGCGATGCTGACAGGCTGGCTGCCCCCGGTATTTCCAAGAACCAGGTTTTTTGCAATCCAGTTTGTCCCGTCAAATGTCAAAAGGTCGTTGGTTGGAGGGTTGGCAGGTGTTGACAACACATTGATTAATTTTTTCCAGTAGGCACCTGTATAGAAATAATACCCTGCCTGTGCATCGGTTTGATAAACCGTCAGGCCTGCTGCAGGACTTACAATCAGTGCCCGCTGGGCCGCTGTCATCCTCGGTGCAAGCAATCCTTTGGAGGTGGATTTCACATCGAGCATCGCAGAAGTCACCGGTGCGCTGCCATCCGTGTTTACAGCCAACTGGGCTTGTGAGACCAAATTAATAAACAATGCCGATATTGCCAGTAACAATTTGATTTTCATATCTTTTATAGTTAACCTGTTAAACTCATCACCTGCCGTGCACAAGATACCGGCACCTGGTTGTTGTGATTACTGATACTGAATTGCGTGGGTATGCACAGGAAGCTGAGGGACCGTGAGGGTTATCGTTTCGCTGCCACCATTTTGTCCGATAACTTTATTAGTCAGCCCCGGGCCCTGCCCCTGGTGAATGGGAACACGGCCGCGTAAATCAGGCACCCCGAATGTGGTCATGCCATCCCCGCCATACGTGGTGCCAATCAAGGAAAACAGGGCAACGTACTCGCTGATGGATAACAACTGCCCGTTGCAGAATACCCAGCCGATGGGTGCAAAATTAAACCCAAAAAGTTCAACCTCCCCGATAAACGGATTAGCCCCATTCTGCTGCGGAAAAATACCCTCCACGGCAATACAATAATTCATTGCCAGGTAGGGCTGCATGATGGCTACCGGCTGACTCCCTCCTGCCGTGGCAACAGCCAGTGATTTCGCTACCCAGTTTGTCCCGTCAAATGTCAGCAGGCTTCCGGTCGCGGGATTGGCCGGAGTTGCCAGTCCGTCAATCACCTTTCTCCATCCCGCATTATAGTAATAATAACCAGCAGGAATATCTGTCTGATAAACCAGGAGACCTGCTGCAGGAGTGGCAATGAGGGCGCGCTGCGCGGCTGTCATACGGGGTACAAGAACGCCCTTTGTTGTTGATTTCACATCGAGCATGGCTGATGCATCCGGACCGCTGCCATCCGTAGTGACTGCCACCTGGGCCAGGGAAAACTGGCTGATTAACAGTGCAGCGGCTGCAAATATTATGGAAATTTTCATCTGTGATTTTTTTACTGTAACTTACTGATTAACAACCAACATCTATCTTATCTATTTGGAAATTCCGGCACAGCTGCCTGCTGAATGTACCGGGTTTACGACAAAGAACACAAGATAAATGACCAAACAAATATACATCTTATTTTTATTAAATCCAAATACTAATTATTTTTCCCGATTCTCTTTGCTGGAAATCCCATCCGTGTTTTTTGCGATAAATTAGTATATTTAGCACCTGATTTTGCTCACATTGCCTGATATATTCACCTCTCAGCATGAAGAAACCAAAGCATAAGGTCCCTGTTTCAAAAACGGCAGTAACGGGGAATCAAACAGGTACCCGGGAAAAACTTGATCAATGGTGTAAGAAAAACCAGTTGTGGGTCATTGTCTTCATCATCATTTCGTCAGTGATTTTACGGATCGTCTATTTTCAGCAAACCGCTAAAACCCTGTTTATTGATGAGCACACGAACCTGGAGACAGACATGTCATTTTTCCATCTCGGAGCCAGTAAAATTGCTGCCGGGGATTTGCTTTCAAAAACAATAGAGCATCCGCAGCACAAGTGGATGGAATGGGTTTCCGGCCGGTATTTTCTTGCTCACCCTGACAAACTGGAACAATTCAAAACAGCCATCGGGACCGACACCCTGAAAAACAATCCCACAAAAATGCTTTGGAATCAATGGTATGGGAAACACACTTTTCAGCAGGAACCTTTGTATCCTTATTTTGTAGCATTAAATTACTCACTGTTCGGAAAAAACGTCCGATGGGTCTTCTTCTTTCAGCTTCTTTTCGGGATCCTCACCAACCTGCTTATTTTCTTCGTTACATACCGTTATTTTGGTGCACTTACCGCAGTTGTCGCCTCCCTCCTGGCTCTTTTTTTCGGACCCATGCTCTTTTTCGAAATGGTACTCCTTCGTTCATCCATTGCAGTATTTTTAGGGATTCTGCTCATTTACCTCACCGGAACTGCACTCCGGAAAAACAGCTTTTCGTGGTGGATACTTACGGGAATCGCAGCGGGGCTTGCGATACTGGTCCACTCCTTCTTTATTCTGTATGTACTGGGAATCGCAATAATTCTTCTGATTCAAAACAGGAAAAAACTTTCAACCGGAATCCTCTTTTCTGCCAGTATGGTGGCCGGAGTTTTCCTCACCATCTCCCCTGCTGTGATTCGTAACATTTCTGTTGACACCCCGCCACTGAGCCTGAGCAGTACGGCTGCAGTGAGCTTTGTTACGATGAACAATATAAATTTTAAAAGTTTCACCGGGTGGAACATGGATGTTCAGCACCTGGCAGACATTATGGACCAGGCGGACGGCAAATTGCTGAACGTCATCATTCCGACAATCAGGACGCACAAATCGTTCAGCAGCTACCTGTTGCAGGTTTGGGATAAATTACATGCAACATTCAGTTCACATGAAATATCAAACAACGTCAATTACTATCTGGTCCGTGAAAGCACCCCGATTCTGTTCCTGACATTTATCACATTTCTTATCCTTTCTCCCCTGGCAATTACCGGAATATTCCTAAGCTGGAACTACCGGCTCCATGCCTGGCCATTGTACCTGCTTATCCTCACATACCTCTTTGCCATGCTGGCATTCATGGTTTTGGCACGCTACCGGATCATCCTGGTTCCTGTGCTGATCCCTTTTGCCGCATTAACGATAACCGAGCTGCTGAAGACGTGGAAAGGTTGGAAAAACTACCTGGTTGTCTTTGCAATTATTATCCTGGGCTTTTGGGTTTCGACAACCGGGAGCGCAAATGTCAGTCAAATAAACAGCTATGATTATGTCGGAATCTGGTCCGGTCATTATGTTAACAAGGTAAAGGAGCAATTGGACCACAAACAATGGGATAAGGTTGCCAGGGAGTTGTCTGATTTCATCACCAGGTATGAACCCGGGAAAGTATCAGGGGCATCCACTTCCTATCGGTGTGCTGATCAGAACGAAGCCGGAATATTCGAATACTTTTCCGGCATGCATGCCAACCTGGCCCAGGTTCTTGTTAATGCGAAGGACTCCGAAGGTGCCGGCCGGGAACGTGAGATTTCGGCAAAACTGAAAGACATTGCTGCAAGGAAACCTTTGCACACCGATCCATGACAACTGTTACCCGGATGAAATATGAAATCACACTTGCAAATTGACACTCTGAGATACTTCATTAACAATCATCAAATGACAACAACCATAAAATCACTGGCTTTGACAATGATCCTGTTTTTGGGCGGATTTGCCTCTGTGTTTTCATCCGACACAATTCCTGTTTCTAAAAGCGCCCGGGAGGAGCAAAAACAGGAGGAGCGTTATTTCATCCGTGGCGGGATCGGCATGCAGGGGATGCTCAGTGTTTTTTACCCGTCAGACGTCAACGCTTACACCAAGGATCTTTATTCTGCGATCAAACGTAAATACGCTGGTTATAATTCAGGTCATGAGCCAAAAGAGATGCATTGGGGATATGGTTATACACTAAAAGCAGACGTCAGGATTTTCAACTTCCTCCAATTGGAACCCTATTGGGACCATTTTTACGCATTTCCCCTCGAGGTCATGTTTGATGAAGCACCTGGCGGACAATTCGGACATTATGCGATCCAGGCTACTTATACCTTCAAAATGTCATACAATGAAAAAGGTGTATCATTGCTCTGGGTGCCAGGGTCGAAACAAAAAAACATCTTTTTGACTGTCGGAGGAGGATTTGGGGTACTACAGGGAGAATTTACGGAATCGGTCACTGGTTATGAACGTGTAACAGGCACTAAAACCAGCCTTGATGGCACCAGGACATTCAAGGGAACCACCAATGCCTGGCACGGAACTGTCGGGCTCACCTTTGTCCCCTGGCACTTTCTCGAACTCGAACTGATGCTGAACGGGAAATATGCCATGATCAAAACACTTCAGGATGATGCAGGGGTTTCATTCACCAACCCATACAGTAATGATGAACCCGTTTCGCTGAATTTTTCGGGGGTGGATCTGAGGGTGGGGTTTAAGTTTATGTTTCCGTAAAACTTCATTATGAGCCTGATAACATCATCTCCCGAATTTCCTTTCGATCATCGAAAACTGATGCACGACTTCGTCGAGATCTTCGGTGGTAAAATCGTTGAACAGCTTGTCATAGCAGTATAGTCGCGCATAGCCGCACTGAAGCGGAAGGAAGTTGCTGAGCAATATGGCGCCTCCTGTGCGTATGACGAGATCAACAGGTTTGGTTATCCACAGGTCTTCGTAAAACCGCTCATGATTGGCGCTGGAGTTGAAAGCATGGAGGATCTCTTCAATCGGATCATATGCGAGAAGCAGGTTTAAGGTGCCTTTCCGGTTCCCGCGGGTTCGCTCCTCGGCATTTTCAACAGCTTTGATGAGGGAAACAGGCAGCATCGATCGTTTTCCTGCAACCACAACCCGGAGTCCATGCTGCCCCGACAGTTTGTCGATCTCATTCTCCAGCGAAGAACTGACAGCTTCCAGCATGGCGTTAATCTCCTGATAATCCCTGCAGAAATTCTGGATACTTGAAATGAAAATACTGAAATCTGTCACTCCGTAAGCGAGTAATCTTTCCACATGAAGATTCATTAATTGCCTCGAACGTGTGTAACCCTCGTTTAAAGAGCATTTATTTTCGAGGGCCCAGCGGCGTCCGCCATCGGGAATGATTCCCACATGCAACAGGTTATTCCCGGGCATCGGATGAAAATTGGGGATCTCATCCATTCTCATTACCTCATTGATTTTGAATGTTTTGAAAAACTTGCCTGGCACGGGTCATATCTGTTTTAAAAACAAATGCGTCATCGGAAACCAAACTTACATCGAATGTGAACCCGGACAAATTTAACCTGAAATTTCTTCTGTTCAAAACATCATCCATGACAGATTGAATAACAGTTGAGTTTAGGTATTTATATACCATTGATAATAAACCGATTATCTCAGATATTTTTGTATTCAGCGGGTCGTTTTTATGATAAATTGCAGGTATCTTCACGAAACCGGCCTTATTACCGCCCAGTATGTGTTTCAGGAGCATTTCATAGACCACGCCGTAGCGCAGATTAATCGCAGGTTGATTTGCATGTTCGCCTTCAGGGAAAAACAATCCGGTTTTCCACCCCTTGTAGCCGCAGGAAACATCCGGCAGGGAAATGTTCAGAACCTCGCGGAAAAGCAGTATGGCGAAAAGGTTGGAGGCAATTTTCGGATCAGGAATCAGGGTGGTTTCATGAAAACGGTTGCCCGAAACCAGGTCAAACCTTGTCATCGCCTCCAGAAAAGCCGGAATACATCGTGGATCATGCTGTCCGTCGGCATCGATGGCAAGGATGTGCGTGTAGCCATTCTTCAATGCAAATTTTTCTGCCAGGGAATAAGAAGCTGTCAACCCTGAATTAACTTGTTGTGAGTGACACCTGAAACCCAGTCCCGAAACCAGTCTGGCTGTTTGATCGGCACTACCGTCGTCAATCACGAAAACATCATCCTTCCACTGTTCAAGTTGCAACAGTAAATTGCCAATGCGTTGCGCTTCATTGTAAGCAGGGATGGCAATCAGGGCCCGGATATGTCTTTCGCCGCCTTTCATTCAAACAAATATCGGGGTGATTGCAGAAAATGGGATACAGGGCGCATTGTTTTCAGGAAGATGGTGAGTGGTGTGCCAAAATGGTTTTTCCGCAAAGCGCGATAATCCTCACGCCATTTTTTCCGCACGTTACTCATCGTCCGGTTGCTCACTCCGCCAACGCGCATCATTACCAGAACCTCAGGAATGTATTCAGTCCGAATCTTTTTCCCGATCAGCAGCAGCAGCATGTGATCATAATCCGCTGAAATGTGAAAGGATGTGTCGAACAATCCGCCGTTCACTAAAAACTCCCGTTTCACATAAAAGGCAGGGTGAGGAGGGTGCCAGCCCAGTTGCATCTTCCAGCGCTTGTATTTTCCATATTTCCGGCTGGTCAGCACCTTTAAGGGGTTTGATTGATCAACGTATCTGATATCGCCGAACACAGCGTCAGTTCCGGTACGCCCGAACACTTCCACTATCTTTCCGATCACTTGCCTGTGCGGAAAAAAATCATCGGAATGTAAAAAACCGACAACATCACCGGTGGCCATGGCGATGCCTTTATTCATGGCATCGTAAAGCCCGTTATCTGGCTCGGAGATCCATTTGCTGATCCTGCCTTCGCTGGTCCGGATAATATTTATGGTACCATCCGTTGACTTCCCGTCAATCACAATATATTCAATATTTCCATAAGTCTGAGCAGCAACCGAGCCAATGGTATCGCCGAGGTACTTTTCGCTGTTATAGCAAACGGTGATGACCGATATCTTCATGCTCATGTTTTAATTACGACAGATTCTTTACTGGTCTGTTGGCTTCAACACTGATCCTTTTATTTTTCGCCAGGTATGACATAACGACTTTCTGGACATAGAAAACTAGCCAGCAAACCAGCACTGCTTTGGTAATGTAATTGAAGACTGTCGCGAAATCAGTCTCGGCTTTCATGACCTGGAAAAATAAAAACGGGATCCATAGAATTAAGGCAGGATGTTTTTTCGAGATCGATACAATCCTGATTATAATTATGTTATAAAACAGTGAAACCAGGAAAATAAACGCACAACCACCCAGGATGCCAAAGTTTGCATAACCTTCACCAGCCAGAGAGATATCCATACTTGTGGTTTCAGGTAAAGGAGTTCCGGTGAACCGTTCGAAATTGGCCCTCCCTCCCGCCTGTGCTTTGTCGGGAGCAAGGATACGGGGCAGAAGTGCAGCCATCAGTGCTGTGTTTATCGTCTCCCCCCTCACAAACTGCAGCTTCGCCGGCATGTGTTCCATGATCCTTGCGATGATCCATCCCTGGTTGAGGCGGGCGCCCAGATTCTGGGTGGTCTCTTGCGATAAAAGCATCGATGGATTTGAAAGCCTCGAAATCATGATCTCCTGATAGATTTCGGAATTGCTCTGGCTACTTTCGGCATACCATGTTGCCATCCGATATTCCTGTTTGGTAGATTGTATCAGGGAGATCAAGAACATCCCGACACTTATCATCGTGATCTTTGCCCACATCGGGATTTTCACCACGATGGCCACAATCAGGAACGAAAGCATGAACCATTGTAAAAGCTCCCCGAACATACCCTGTAAAACGGCTGCCGAAGTGGCCAGTCCCATGATGCCACCGAAAAGCAGCCATTTGATCTTTGACGGTCCGAAAAGGATCATATATACGCCAACATATTGCAGATTGGTGAGAAGGAACATCAGGAAGGTCAGGCTGTGTGGCAGGTAGTGGCTGGTAAACCCGGAAACAAGACCGATACCGGTGAAAATATAACCAAGCATCGGGTTCTCTGCAAGGTATGCCTTCACACGGGTTACATCTTCAAAGTTAACAATCCGCTCATCGGCAAGCGGGAAGTACAATCCAATGATCATTGCAAAGGAGAAGGGAACGATGTACCCCATATAAACCTCTTCGGGTACGGCCATATAGTAAAGCTCGTCGTAGGGAAGAAAATTGTAAGCAAGAACCGGTCCAACCACCCACTGCAGAACCGACATGAAGGTAATCATGTCGCGGATCTCGATACGGTTGCCGAGATCCTCGAAAAATTTTACAGCCACACCGGCAAACATTGCAATACCGATAGCTGACATAAAATAGAGATCGGTACTTACCTGGAAGAAAGTGAAAACAAACAGACCTATAAAAAATATCCGGATTGCTCTGGCTGAAAAATACATTAGGAATGGTTATGAATGTCTGGTCTTATTTGGAATATTCTCTTCAAAGCTCCGGCAAACCGCTTCAAATGACCAGGATGTGACCAGCTTTTTTGAAAATTCGCCCATTTTCGCTGTCTGTTCTCTCGAAACGGTCATTTGATCAAGCACCCCTGCGCATTTTGCCGTATTTCCGGCTTCGAAGACAAATCCGTTTTTCCCTGGATCCACCAGGTCGATAGCGCAGCCACACCTGTTGCTTACCAGGATGGCTTTCCCGCAGGCCATCGCTTCATTGACGGCCAGCCCCCAGGTTTCTCCGGGTCCCTGTGAAGGCAGCGCCAGGATGTCGCCAAGGTTATAGACGACCGGCATCCGGCTCTGGTTTTGGAACGGAATGAAATGAAACCGGCTCTTCCCCTGTGTCATTGCTTGCATGCTGGTTTCCAGCGCCCCGTTGCCAGTGAATATATAATGAACCCCTGGTTTGTCCATGAGTAATGCCGCCCGGATGAGCAATTCCGGATCTTTTTTATGTTCAAATTTGCCAACGAACAACACCGCGATATCCTCCTCCCCGATTCCCAGTTCGGCCCTCCATTTACCGGCCTCCTCCCGCATCCTGCCACCCGGGTCGCCGAAACGATGATTGTCAATGGCATGCGGGGCAAAGAACAGTCTCTCTGTGCTAAAACCATGCTTCAGGTAGTACTGCCGGTTGTTCTCTCCCACGTATAAGGCAAAATCCACACTACGGTATACATACTTAAGAAAGGTCCTGCGCAGGATCTGCTTCGCACCACCTGCTTCATCCAGCAATGTTGAATCGCCCCTGAACCAGACAGGGATGCGATTCCTGAAATGTTTCATGGCATGATAATGCGCATGGTAGTTCCACCCGTAAACGAGGATTGCCTGTGCACCCCAGGATTCAATTTCCCTGTTAAGGTCCGGGCAAACCATTCCCCTGTATGAACCGGGTCCCGGGGTTTTTGATATATTCTCAACAAATTCATGGGTATAGCCGTCCAAAAGCGGGATATCCCACTGGATGGTCTTTCCGAAATCCTTGTCAAACAATGACTCCCTGCTTTGACTCCAGGTATAGAAAACCTTGATATCGAGAATGGCTGATTTGCCAAGCAAAGCGAACATCGGGGCGTTGTACTGGATCGGGTGGGAAGTTATGATGGCAAGTTTGGTTTTCATGATCCGGTGATTTTATTGAAAAATTCAACCTGCTTCCGGGTGGCTTCCCTGGCAGTGTAAGGTTCAAATTCTTTCCAGTCGGTTTCAGGGGTAAAGGGGATCTTTACCAGGAATTCATGCATCACCTCAAGCGTTTTTCTCCCGATCTCCTCAACAGGATCATCATTTTTAAATGTAACACAGGTACCAGATTTCGTTTTGCCAAGGATCTCCACCACACTGCTATTTTCATTAAAAACGGCAATTAACGGCTTGTTTGCCAGTATATAAGGATAAAGTTTGGAAGCCGTATAGTTGGTGTCTGTTGACCCCGGAATAATCAGAATGTCGGCATCGTGCAACACCTGGAGGGCGGTAAAATAGGGAAGCCGGTCAGTGATCTCGGTCACATGGCTTTCAACCCCAAACCTGGCAGCAATAGGTTCGATGGTCTTTTGCCCCTGTCCGTCAGCCGCATAGCTTGTGCCGACGAAGTAAAACCTTATTCCGGAGAACAAATCCGGATAGGACTGTAAGCCCTGTTTTACAGCGGAAAAGATGCCGCTTACAGCAGGCGCCATATCATGCCCGCCCCGGCCGATGTACACAAAATTAATGGTTTCCTTGTCGGGGGTGAATAAGGGGTTTTTCAGCTGCACCTTCTCAAGTACTTCAAAATCAACGGATGCACCGCCAAAGGGAATCACCGTACACATCTCCGGTTTGATGTTCGGATACCGTTCCATCAGGGTTTTGGGATAACCGGCAGAAACAGAGATGATCCCATCGACTTTTTTCATGGCCCAGGCTTCCATGTATTTATCCATGGTGTATGCCATCATGAACTTCGGTGGTCGCTCATGCCTGGGTTTGTCAAGATAGAAATCGTTCCGCCATGGATCCTGCATGTCGATGATGTAGGGGATTCCGAACTTTTTCTTCCAGTACCTTCCCAGAACCATCACCGGGAAGGCGGTCGTGGAAAAATAGATGAGGTCGTATTTATTCTTGCGGATCAATGGATTGCAGGTATCCCGGTAGAATTTCAGTGAGCGGTAACCCAGGTTCCCGAGCCCGAACTTCCGGGTTTTTTGCGGGTGCCAGGCCCTGATCCGCACAATCTCCGAATCTGCAGGAAAGGTTTGCAGCAGGATCGGGTCTTCGCTCATCTCCACAAAAGAAGGTTCAACGGCGACAACTGTTGCCTGCCAGCCAATTTGCGGAAAATACTGAAGGCTCTGCCTGACCCTGTGCATGTCGGCCGCGTTGACGGGGGGAAAATTGGGAGATATGATCAGTACTTTTTTCATGGTCATTTTGATTGTAACACATCAGAGATCCAGCTCACAAGCCAGGGCTGCTGGTGTTCCCAGCAGAATTGATCCCGTGCGGCCTGAAGTGCGGCCTGTTTTGCCTGCCGGAGCCTGTCAGGGTCTTTAAGCAAACTGTTGAGCAATGAGGAGAGTCCCTGCCTGTCTTTGTTTTTAAACATCATGACGGCATCCGGAGCTTCTTTTGCAACCTCCTGCTGGCCAAGTGTATCTGTAGCCACTACGGCGATTCCGCCCTGGAGGTATTGCAGGATCTTATTGGTAATCGTCAGGTTGCGGCTGTCGGGAGTATATTCTTCCGTGGCCAGCCCGATGTCATGCTCGGCAATGCGTGATAACAGTTCACGGTGCGGCACCAGCGGATGAAAATAGAGCTGATGCCCTTTGTGATGCGGAAACAGGTCGGTCAATGCACGTCCGAAATCCTGGAAAAGGTTACCCCTAAGATGAAACTCAACAGGGACTTCCACATCCTCAAGACTTTGTACGAGGAATTCAATCCCCCGGCCGGGTCCGATTGTCTGGGAATACCAATGAATCGAAGGTATGGCGATATCCACGCGGTCTTTGATCCTGTGGTCGAGATGATCCCGGTCGGTAAACGGGAAGACATTCTGCAGTACCCGGGGTTCCACGGAACCGGCAAATTCAGCCATGGCAGCGGCCATCGCCCGGGAGGTCGTGTAGGTCAGAACACCTCTGTTCAGCGCATACTTCTCATATTTTTCAAGTAACCCTACCGGTCGGGATCTGTTGGCTTCGGGCAACAAATCATGTGAGTACCAGTCTTCGAAATCGAAGGCAACCCTGAAACCCTTTTCAATCAGTTTACAACCGATCACCGTACTGACCTCCTGGTGGCAGATATACAATTCTGCTTTTTCACGGATCGCTGCACTGAGGTTTTTACCATAGTCGTATCCCAGCGCGTAAACATTTTCATAGTGGAACCGTGCTATTACTTCGCCACTGACCCTGCGTACCAGCCTCTCTTTCAGCCTGTACCATTTCGATGCCTCCGACGGGATCATGTTCACAACACCTTTTAACACAACCCCTGAATTTTCGATCAGCTTCAGATCCTCCACGAGCAAATCGGGAAAGGTGAAAGTCGTCAGGATCACTACTTCGTACCCTGCTTCTGCAAGGGCCGTCGATTCCTTCACAACCCTGGGATTACGGCAAAGGTGGCTTTGGGTGAGTATGCATATCTTTTTCTTCATGGCGCCACTACTTTTTCAGGATGTTATGAATGGTTTTCCTGAGTGATTTCGCGGCTTTCCAGCCGAACAACTGCCTTGTGACCTCTATCATCTTTCCGCCAAGCACCGGTACAACAGGGTTCTTGCCGGTTTTTGCAACCTGCTCCTCGCAGATTTTCACAAGGTCAGGAAACCGGGGATATGCATTGATGGCTATTTCGAGGTAGAGGGTAGCCATCGCCTGCAAATAGCGATCTGAACGGGTGTGTTTTCCAAGGTATTCAGCTTTCAGGCTGAGTGCGAGCAACGCACTCTGGAGGTTCTCCTTCTTGTCAGCTTTCCCGGAGATACTGCTGCCATGGGTGAACCGGCGGTAATAGTTGATCCCTCCGGTAGTCCTGATTCCTTTTGAAGCCAGCGCGGCACGGGCGAAATATTCGCCATCCTGATCGAGCAGCAATTTATTGTTCCAGGGACCAATCCGGTCGGTGATCGTCCGGGGGGTCAGCCAGGCACTTGTCTGCACCATCCAACGCTCCCCGTCACCACCATATAACCTGGTCAGAAAATCAACAGGATCGTCTGTATCGTGGATCCAGTAAGATTCCTCGCGGGGCGCCATTTTCAGATAATCTTCACCGTTCATAAAATGCACCGTAGGACATACCGCCAGAAAACCGGGGTTTTTCTCCAACACATCAACCTGCAATTCGATCTTATCGTGACTCAAAATATCATCAGCATCAAGAAACTGGATATATTTGCCCTTTGACATTGAAAGTCCCAGGTTCCTGGCAACGCAGGCGCCGCTGTTCTTCTGTTCAATCACCGTCAGATTGCCGGATTCAAACTGCCGGGCAACGGCGACTGTATTGTCGGATGAGCCATCGTCAACCACGAAAACTTCAATATTGGGGTAGGTTTGCCCTACGACCGAATCAAGCGTTTCAGCAATGCAGGAACCTGCATTATACGCAGGGATGACGATGGAAACAACCGGATTTTCCTCACTCATCATTTTTCTTTTTAAGGATCGATTTAGCCGGAATGCCACCGACAATATCTCCCGGGGCAACATTTTTCGTCACCACGGAACCAGCGGCAACGATGGCACGTTTGCCGATCGTCACACCCGGCAGCAGGGTCACCCTTGCCCCCACCCAGGCGCCATCCTCCACCACGACTTTCCCGGTATGAACACCACCTTTCCAGGCAGCAAAGGAGTCGGAACGGTAATCATGATCGTGGGTATAAATGATGTCATGGGGACCCAGTGCGACCATGTCACCGATGATGACGTCGTCGCTTGTGTCAATGATGGTATTATCTCCAATATTTGAGCCCTTCCCGATGATCAGTTTTCCGTCATACCCCGGCTCCCGCGGAAAGATATTGCAATAGCTGGAGATGGAACTCTTGTCGCCCATCTCAACGCCCTTCCCGTTGCGGACAACTGCATGGGTAAGCACCGAGCACTTTTCTCCAAGGATAATGGTGGTATCCTTTCCGGCATGGATGTTGGCCTCAGGATGGATTCTTGATCCGGGACCCATGATAACGTGGCTTCCGGGCGACAAACCGATCGAAACACGTTTCATGAGCTCCGCTCCTGCACCGATTGTCAGGCGGCCATTTCCCTCCACAATTACCGGAAAGTGGATCCTCACGCCGGGGCCAAGATTGGCCTGTGCCAGCCTGATATTCCAGTAAATGAACCGTGCAAAGCGCTGACCGATGTATTTTATGTACATCAGTTTTATCCTGATTAAATTTCCTGCTGTACTCATAAACCGGGAATTAAAATTTTGGTTCTTTCCATGCCAGTTTTAACAAAGTCAGATAGGAGAACGGTGTCTGTTTCCGAAGTTCGCGCATGATTTTACGCGAATGGTTCTTCCCAACGCCGAGGATGTACCTGGCCATGTTCCAGTGTATTTTCTGCAACGCCTTCGCCCGGTCTTCGGGAGAGAGCGGGCATTCCGGCTTGTTGATCATCTCCTCGGAGCATTTCAGGTATTTGAACGGAATGGTAAAGTCCGTCCTGTTGTCCTGCATCTCCTGCTCCTCATGCTCGCGGTACCAGACAATGCCCTGCGGCATTAACAGGACCGGGTAGCGGGCGGAAAGGACGTGCCACATCTCGAAGTCGCCAAGATACCTGCGACCCGTGAAACCGCCCACTGCCTCAAAGATGTCCTTACGCATGATCGCCGACAACGGCGCTTTATGAAACAACTGCTCTTTGAAATAGTGCCGCTTGTATGCTTCCACAGGTGAAAGTACAAAGGGAAATATGTGGAACTTGTCCTGCGGAAGGGATCCGAGTCCATAGCCTGCCTCCGGAAAACGTTCCATACTATCCACAAGCACCTGCAAACCGGTCGGATAGATCAGGTCGTCAGCATCCACATACTTGAGGTACTTTCCCCGCGCCAGGCTCGCCGCCTTATTGCGGTTCGGGTAGTCGCCCAGGTTCTTCTCATTCAGGATCACCCTGATCCTCGCATCTTTCTCTGCAAATTCCTTCGCAATAGCAAGACTGCGGTCTTTCGACTGGTCATCGACAATGATCAGTTCATAATTCTGGTAGGTTGACGCAAGGACACTTTCCACAGCCTGGGCGAGATATTTCTCGCGGTTGTAGGTTGTCATGAGCACGCTCACCATTGGTTTTTCCGGATCAGTCATCGTTTTTCTGTTTAAGTTTTGACTGGACACCCTGTGGAGGGTAGCCAACGAAATATTTCTGGGAAGATTCGACCCCTTGCATTCCCCTGAAACGGGCATTCAGCAGGAAGATGAACGCAGCCGACCAGGCAGCTGTAACCAGTTTCAGGTTATAAGAGATCCATTTTATACGCTCACCCAAAGGTAAATTTTTCCGGATCATCCTGACGATGATCTGTGGAACCTGGATGACAGGATTTTTGGGAAACTTTATGTAATCGTAAAATTTATAGTTCTGGTATAGAATGATATACGTGCGTTTGAAGTAAAACTTGAAATTCTGGTGATGGTAATGATAAACCCTGGCCCGGTAATCATAAACCAGCGTCTGTCCCTGCGACAGTGCATCCTTGGCCCACAGGGTATCTTCGGAGAACATGAGCTGCCTGAAAGGAATTTTATCTTTTGCCGACTTGCGGTACATTGCGTTCACATCATCCCAGTTGCAAAAGTCGTGTTGCTTTTTTCCGGTCAGGCCGGTGAATTGCGACGGATCGGGAAATACAATCTTTTCCGGCTTCGCTTCACCCGCAGGGGAAAACCACTGCAACGGATTTTTGTCACTGTCGTGCCCCACAATCTGCTGACCACAAACACCAATTACAGCCGCATCGCTGAAATGTTCATGCATGATCTCCAGCCAGTTGCCGGTCGCAGGGGTTGCATCCTGGACGGTCATGACCACAAATTCACCATGGGCTAACCGTATGCCGAGATTGCGTGTCTCTCCATGATTGAATTCCTCGGGCGGAAGATGATGGACCCTGACGGGGTATTTTTTCAGCAGCTCCAACGTTCCGTCGGTTGATCCTGAATCGATCACAATCACTTCGATCTTGTCGCGAAGGGATTGCCTGAAGATACCGTCGAGGCATGAACACAGTGTATCAGCGCCATTTTTCACTGGAATGACGATTGAAATCAGGGGTTTTGCTACCGGGTTCTCGTTCAATTCAGGTTGTTTTTTTGTATTGATGTTTTCCGATGTTCGAATCCTGCCTGTACATCCGGGTTTTGGCTTTTACTCTTGCATCAAGTGATGATATTTTGTTCAGCCGCAACTGATAAAAAGCAAGGAACATCAACAGTTGTCTGACTACTTCGGAAGAGAAAATCCCCTGTTGCGACCCAAACCGGATCACTTTAGCGCAAATATCGGCGTTGAGTGCCTTTGCCGCACCAATGGCAATATTACCACCAAGGAGTTGAAGGTCGTACATGACTTGCTCTTCAGCAGTTTTCGCAGTGATTTTTTTTTCCTGTATCGCAAGTGTTTGCTTCCTGAAAACATCAAACCGGCTCTTCAGCTTGGCCGGGGAGCTGATCTCGCCCTGGCTGATGCTTTGAGTTTCATGCTGGCGATACAGTACATCCGGAGGCAGGTTGTAAAATTTCTGCCCTTTCAGCCCTGCGATAATCGCCTTCAGATGAAAATCCACATCCTGCCAGCAAGTCAGACCTTCGGTAAATCCACCGATCGTCAAAACAGGCTCTTTCCGCCAGATCGGGCCGGTCGTCTGCCAGGGCGCATCGAGGATCAGGAAACGGTGAAGGTCGGATTCTCCATTATCGATATTCCAGAGTGTCGTTGCGTTCCCGGGCTCATCGCGGAACATCAGGATCGGGAAAACCCAGAAATCGAGTTCCGGATTTTTTTTTATCGTTGCCATTCGTTGCGATAACGCGCCGGAGGTCAGCAGATCGTCGGAATCGAGAAAAATGATGTATTCACCTTTGGATTGTGTCAGGCCGATATTCCGGCATGTGGGAGCGCCACGGGGTTCCCTGTCTCTTGCAAGATACCGGATCCTCCGATCCTGTTGCATGTATTTGCGACCCACTTCTGCGCTGTTGTCAGACGATCCGTCATCCACCACAAGTGCTTCCCACTCCGTGTAGTCCTGCCTTAGCATTGAGCCGAGGGTCTCCTGCAACAGATCTCCCCGGTTGTAATTCGGAATGATCACGGATATGAGTGGATGTTCGGCAATCATTGTTTATCTTTTACTTAAGTATTCTTGCGACGGAAGAGAGATTTCACCGAAACGCCGGCTTTGACAACATTATCGCCCACGACAGGAAACAGCAACATTTCCCAGGTGCGTTTGTCTTTCCATCCATCGCGGATAATCTCACCTGCGTACTTTTTAATTTCTCCCCAATCCCTTGCATTGACAACCAAACCATAAATATAGCGAAGGTCTTCCCTGAAATTTTTTCCTGGTTTCAGTGTTTGAACGGGCGTTTCCGCTGCCACAACCTGGGGAGCAGGCGGTACCGGCTCGCCGCGCATGATGGGATCCGATCCTGTTTCCCGTCGCTGTATGGAATAATCGATCAGCAACTGCCTGAAATACTTTATCTTGCCTGCGTGACGCTGGGTAGCCGATGATCCGTGCAGCCGCATGAAATAGGTACATTGATTCAGGACGGCAATTTTATATTTCTCAAGTAAACGCAGCCAAAGGTCGTTGTCTTCCGACACGGTGAATTCTGTCCGGTATTTCCCGATCCGGATTACCTCTTCTGTCCTGAAACAAGCGGTTCCATGAACGACAGGACTGGAACTGTTTATGTTGAAATGGCTGAGATCAAGATCGACAAGGTCTTTCCCCTGGAAAAATTTACTGTTCGGGACCCGGTACTTCCAGGCGATTTTTCCGCTGGCAGTCATAAAAGCTTCCTGGTTGCAGACCATCACATATTCGGGGTGACTTTCCATGAAATCGACCTGGATCCGGAAGGAGTCCGGGGTTGAAATATCATCGGCATCATGACGTCTGACATATTTCCCGCGTACCAGGTCCAGTCCGTTGTTCAACGATCGGGCAACACCCTGGTTTTTCTGAACCACGCAAACGATCCTCGGGTCTTTATACTCCTCAATGATCGATTGGGTATCGTCGGATGAACCATCATTGACAATGATCAGTTCAAAATCCCTGAACGTTTGTGCCAGAATGCTGTCGATGGCCGGCCGGAGATAATCACGGCCATTGTAAACAGGCATAAGGACGCTTAACAGTGGTGGGGTGGTATCCATGCTTGTTATTTAAATTGCCAGGAAGACTGAAGTACTGTTTTCGCTCTTTTATCAAACGGATAAGGCCGGTGGATGAAATTATCGCCCTGCTTGATGGTAAACCGGATGCAGTTTTCTATGTAATCGAAGGTGCCGTATGAGTTGCCAAGCCAAAGCGAGATGTAGTAGGTGGCCGGTGCGAAGCAGATATTTTTCACGGCCACTTCGATGGTCATCGATTCTCCATTGTTCAGTTTCTTAATTTCGAACTGATCGTCGGCGTTGGTTACATGGCCGATGAATTCATTGGAATCGTTTCGTATGTCAAGCGTCATGTCACAGAAATCGATCTGATCTTTCGCTTTGGCAGTGGCCGATATTTTGAAATCATCGCCCAAAAAAACTTCATCGGTCTTCCGGCCATTCATGTCGGTCATTTTATACTCCTGGAACTCCATGACCCGGGTTCCGCTCCTGCGCAATTCATTCTCATCCACAGACATCTGCTTATAGGCCGAGGTGATGTCGTGCACTTTCCCTTCCATCTTCAGCATGCCGTTTTGCATCAGCACCCCTTTTGTGCAAAGTTGCTCCACTGCTGTGAGGTTGTGGCTGACGAAGAGGACCGTCCGGCCGCTTCGGGATACATCCTGCATTTTCCCGATGGCTTTTTTCTGGAATTCAGCATCGCCGACCGCAAGAACTTCATCCACGATCAGGATCTCCGGTTCAAGATGGGCAGCGACTGCAAACGCCAGCCTCACGTACATTCCTGAAGAATAGCGTTTTACAGGAGTGTTCACATATTTTTTCACCCCTGAGAACTCCACAATCTCATCAAATTTCGAACTGATCTCCTTCTTTGTCATGCCAAGGATGGCACCATTCAGGAATATGTTTTCCTTCCCGGTCAGTTCCGGGTGAAATCCGGTTCCGACCTCGAGCAGGCTGGCGATCCGTCCCCTGACCTTGATTTCACCTTCGGTAGGCGCAGTTACCCGCGATAAAAGCTTCAGCATGGTTGACTTCCCTGCTCCGTTCTTTCCAACGATACCAAGCACTTCACCGTCGCATATCTCAAGATTGATATTGCGCAACGCCCAGACATACCGGCCGTCAACGGTATCAAGCCGGTTGGCAACTCCAACTTTTGCGTGCGGGTCTTCCTTTCCCAGGGTTTTTGCAAAAAAACGGTTAAGGTCATGGCTCAGGGTTCCTGTCCCAACATTTCCCAATCTGTATTGCTTGGATACATTTTCAACTTTTATGACAACATTCGACATTTTGCAGTTTTTTTACGTATGATTGAAGTTAAATAAAGTGACCCTGAAAAAAACTGATCACACTGTATCCATGAAGGTTTTCTCAACCTTGTTGAAGATCACTACCCCGATCGCGAGCAGGCAGATGGTAAAGCAAAAACTGTAAAGAATATGCCCGTAATTGATCACTCCCACACCCAGTAAAGCTGTCTTGAATGTTTCAACAACCGGCGTCATGGGATTCGCAATTACCAGCATCTGGTACTTTTCAGGGATTTCGGAAAGCGGGTATATGATGGGCGTAGCGTACATCCACAAAGTAACCCCGAAGGTCACAAGGTGGGTCAGGTCGCGGTACTTTGTTGTCAGTGAAGAGATGATGATCCCGAAACCGAGGCCTAGGCCGGCCATCAGCAGCACGAGGAAAGGCAGCCAAAGCACATTGATGTTCGGGGAAACATCAGACCCGCTGATCATAAAATATGCAAGAAAAACAAGCAGGAATGCAAACTGGATGACAAAACTGACCAGGTTGGAGATAACGACCGAGATAGGCAGCGCCAGCCGTGGAAAATAAACTTTCCCAAAAATCGAGGCATTTTTGATGAACGTCTGGGACGTATCATTGAGACAGGTTGAGAAATAAGTCCATCCGACAATTCCCGACATGTAAAAGAGCATTTTCGGGATCCCGCTGGTTGAAATGCCCGCAATATTTCCGAAAATAACCGTAAACATGATGGTGGTCAGCAGGGGTTGAATGATGAACCATAACGGTCCAAGGATCGTTTGCTTGAATTTTGACACAAAGTCGCGCTTCACAAAAAGCATGATCAGGTCACGATATTGCCAAAGTTCACGCAGGTTGATATCAAGCAGGTTACGCTTGGGTCTGAGGATCATCGTCCACTCGTCGGGCAGGGTATTTACCTGTTGATCGGTATTTATTGAACTCATAGGATAGTTTCTCGAATTGTTTCCATTTAAGCATGTTTGTTCTGAAAGTCGGCATATGTGCTCGTGATGCCTTCCCTGAGGTGAATGGAAGGTGTAAAGCCAAGAGAGGTCAGGAGGGATACATCCAGCAGTTTGCGCGGGGTACCGTCAGGTTTGGAATGGTCGAAAACCAGTTCCCCTTCGAAACCGACCACATCCCTGATCAGGAATGCCAGATCCCTGATGGTAATGTCCTTTCCCCATCCGATGTTCACAAATTTGCTTCCATCATAAGTTTCCATCAGGAAAATAACGGCTGCTGCAAGGTCATCCACATGCATGAACTCACGCAAGGGTGTGCCTGTTCCCCAGATGGTTACATCAGGCGCCCCTGAAACCTTTGCTTCATGGAATTTACGGATCAGCGCTGGCAGTACATGCGAATTCTGGAGATCGTAATTGTCGTTGGGACCATAGAGATTTGTCGGCATTGCGGCGATGAAGTTTGTTCCGTAGGTGAGGTTGTAATTCTCACACATCTTCAGCCCGGTAATTTTGGCGATGGCATAGGGCTCGTTGGTGAATTCAAGCGGCCCGGTCAGCAGGTACTCTTCCCTGATCGGCTGTGGTGCATTTTTAGGATAAATACATGAACTGCCGAGGAAAAGCAGTTTTTTCACCTTCGACAAATATGCCTGATGGATGACGTTGTTCTGAATCAGGAGATTATCATACAGGAATTGCGCCCTGTACGTATTGTTGGCAACAATCCCGCCAACACGGGCTGCTGCAACGAACACATAATCAGGCTCTTCTTCCACGAACAGTGAATGACATGCAGCCGGATCCATCAGGTCGACCTTACGGTATCTTACCTTTTCAAACTTCTGTCCTGCAGAACGATAATCGGTACCAACGATATTTTCGTAACCCTTTCCAATCAGGTTTCTCAGGATGGCGCTGCCCACCATCCCCGCTGATCCGAGGATCAGAATTTTATCATTTTTATTCATAATAGTTTTTTATTGCATAACCGCCCTCTTTCAGGTACTTATCTCTTTTCATGATCAACAGGTCGCCGCTAACCATGTCCCTGACCAGGGAGTTGAGATCGTGCTCAGGCACCCAGCCCAGCTGCACGCGCGCTTTGGTGGCATCTCCGATCAGCAATTCAACCTCTGTCGGGCGGAAATACCGGGAATCGACCCGCACCACCACTTTACCCTTAGGCAACTTATATTCCGGATTAAGGCAATCCATGACAACACCCTGTTCATCCACTCCTTCGCCTTCAAAACCAACAATGATCCCGAGTTCATTAAAGGCAAGACGTACAAACTCCCGCACTTCGGTCGTTACCCCGGTGGCAATGACGAAATCTTCGGGTTTGTCCTGCTGAAGCATCAGGTACATGGCTTTAATGTAATCCTTGGCATGTCCCCAGTCACGCTTGGAAGAGAGGTTTCCGAGATAAATTGTATCCTGCAATCCCAGTGCGATTTTCGCCACTGCGCGTGTAATCTTGCGTGTAACAAATGTCTCCCCCCTGATCGGCGATTCATGGTTGAAGAGGATCCCGTTGCAGGCGAACATATCGTAGGCCTCCCGGTAATTAACCACGATCCAGAAGCCGTATAATTTTGCCACTGCATAAGGGGAGCGGGGATAAAATGGTGTTTTCTCCGTTTGCGGGATCTCCTGTACCTTTCCGTAAAGTTCGCTCGTCGACGCCTGGTAAAACCTGGTTTTGTGGGTCATTTTCAGCAGCCTGATCGCTTCCAGCAGGCGCAGGGTCCCAATTGCATCGGCATTGGCCGTATATTCTGCGGTTTCAAAACTGACCTGTACATGCGACATGGCCGCGATGTTGTAGATCTCATCGGGCTGGGTTTCCTGAACAATCCGGATCAGGTTGGTCGAATCCGTCATATCGCCGTAATGCAGGAAGAAATTCTTGTTTGTCATGAATGGATCCTGGTAAAGATGGTCGATCCGATCGGTGTTGAAGAGTGATGACCTGCGTTTGACACCATGTACAGTGTATCCAAGTTTCAACAGGTATTCCGACAGGTAAGCCCCGTCCTGACCTGTAACTCCGGTAATTAAAGCAACTTTGCTCATGAGTATGGGTTTTGGTGATTGGTTAAATGTATTAAAATTTCCGGATCTTGTTTATGACCGCCTTCCGAAAGCGGGCGATATTACGAAGGATTATATTATGATTTTCCTCAGCCGGGGCCGTAAAATTAACATCCTGGATCCTCACGCTCTGCTTTACGTCTGTAAACACGATGTTCAGAGCCTTCATCCTGTTTGCAACTGCCTCCGCAACCGATGCGGCAAAAGATTTCTTGGTTGTATGGTTTTGCCTGACAGCAAATAGTGTCACATCCGAATGCCGGTCAAGTAAGTAGGCATCCCCAACGAGGCCAATGGAAGGGGTATCCATGATAATAAACTCATACTTTCCGCGCAACTCGGCAAACAGTTGCCGTGTTTTATCCGATTCGATCAGCTCGTCGGGATTTGGTGGAATGGGACCAGACAGCAGAATATCAAGGTTCTTGGTGAAGGTGCGCTGGATGACCTCTTCAACCCTGATGTCATTGATCAGATAATTGGTAACGCCTTCATTCATGGGCAGGTTGAAGTGCTCCGAAATCTGCGGGCGATGCAGGTCAAAACCAAGAAGAAGCGTCCGTTTTCCGGCCATGGCATAGATAGACGCGAGGTTGACCGCGAGAAAAGTCTTGCCATCACCAATATTGGCAGAAGTGACTTTGATGACCTGCTCGCCATTGTGAGGATCAAGGTTGAGTTTGATCTTAATAATGCGAAGGGTTTCGGTAAAAACAGAATTCGCATTGAGCAGTAATTTCCCGGTCCGCTTATCCGTGTTGCGGATCAGACTGCCGATAACGGGCACATCGGTAAGGGCTTCAATGTCGTCTCTTGACATGATCCTGTTGTTCAGGATCACAACAAGGAAAAGGAAAACAGCAGGAATCAGGATTGCCCAGATCATTGCGTTGACAAAGGCGGTCTTCGGGCTTGCAGAAACGATACTGATCCCTGTATTACCGGCATAATCAACGATCTCATGATCAGAGGTATTCCCGGCCCGCTGAATCTCGACTTCCGATTTTCTCCGGAGCAGGAAGTCGTACATGTTATTGAAAACATTGTACTTCCTTTCAATTTCCAGGTATTGCCGTTCCACTCCGGGTAAAGTGGCGAAGTCGGCTTCTTTGACATTGATACGTTCTTCGAGGTCATCGATCTTCAGCTGTGTTGTTTTAATAATGCTGTGCATGTTCTCAATCAGCGCAGCTTTCATGTTTGTAATCTGCTCCTCCAGCGTTTGAATATATGGATTCTGCCGCGACGAATTGGCAATGAGATCCGCTTTCTCCAGGCTTACGGTCGACAGTTTCAGCACGAGATCCGAAAACAATGGCAGGCTCAGTCCGACCGTAGAAGGCATCACCACATCTTCGAAACTATTGTGAGAGGTCAGGTATTCCAGCAAATACTCATAATACTTCTTGTCGGCGATCAGGTTCGCCCGTTCTTTGGCAAGGTTGTTGGTTTCAGCCAGCACAGTTGCTGCCTTGGCGGAAAGTTGCATGAACTTGTTGTCCTTGCGGAACTCCTCCAGCTTCGATTCAGCGGTGTCCAGTTCGATTCCCATTTGGCGTAACTGCCTGTCAATAAACTCAATAGTACTGGTCAGTATTCGATTCTTTTTCTCCAGGTTCGTAAGCAGGAACATGCGCGTCAGCTCGTTGAGATAATCTTTCTCCTTGTCCTTATTCGGGCCGGAGGAAGAAATGACGATGACTGACGCCCCTTTTTCCGGGCTGATGTTGGTCTTTTTCCTGTACTCTGATGTAAGCTGGTTAATGTCATTGAGTTGAAAACCATAAGTCTGGCCCGAATAGTCCAGCGGATTGATACTGTCCTTGAGTATTACCGAAAATGAATAATCCTTCCCCGAAATGGTCTCCCCAAAGGAGTAATTTCTTGGTTCCTTGAAAATTCCAAGATTTTCGGACCATAGCTGGAACTTTCCATTCCCCTTAAACCTGATATCAAGTCTGACCCCCTTGATCTGGGGATGCCCTGAATCAAACCTGGCAACAAAAGGTGCCCTTTTATACACTTCTTCCCAGACATATTTTCCTCTGGCATAATATGATACGTCGAAATTAAGGTGCTGGATTATCAGTTTGATCTGTGAAAACGATTTTAACAGCGCAATCTGGTTATCGATAAGTTTGGAATTCAGGAACAAGGGATCGGCGGAGATCGAGCCCCGCTGGTCAAGCATCGATTTATTGCTCTTATCCTCGATCAGCACCGAAGTGGACAAACTGTAAATGGGAATCACATACCGGTTATTAACGGAAGCGGCCATATAGGCAATCCCGATCGCAATGGCAAACAAATACCAGTTTTTCAGGTATTTATTCAGCACCCTTTTGAAATCAATCCCGCTGGTCAGGTTATTTCCTGCTTTCCCCACAACAAATTACTATTTAAATAACGTTGTTACCAATATGGCGAATGACACGATCGTTGTTAAAACTGCAAGTGAGAATGTTGGTGTAACCCCGATAGACTTAGCCTTCATCGGTTCCGCATAAATTACGTCGTTGGGATAAACATAAAACATATTCTTCCCGATCTGGTTTCCGCTTTTGACATCCACAACATACATTTTTCTAACCCCATGTTCCGTTCGCAAAATCTTGATTCTGTCCCGCTTGGCATAATCGGTAAGTCCGCCTGCAAGAGCAATGACTTCATAGATGCCAAGCTTGTTTCGTGTCATGTTATACGTTCCCTGTTTCGAGAATTCACCCACCATGTAGATCGTGTTGTTAATCAGTGTGATCTCAATCCTGCATCTGCCTACAAGCTTCGTCACATTTGCTTTTACAGTGTCTCTTGCCTGGAGCAGCGTAAGCCCTCCAAGATGGATCATGCCGATATATGGGAAATAAATGCGGCCATCATCGTACACATGATATCCGACCAGGGCCTGGTTCTCACTGTTAAGATAGTTGATGCCGGCTACCGGTTCCACGAATTGTGTGATCGGCTTTTCAACTGAAGTAACGTTAATATACAGGTAATCATTGGGTTGGATCCGGTAAATGGTGTCTTCAAAATGTTTTCCCTCGAATGTGGTCGCGTATGTACTGTCTATCAAAGTTTCATACTGCATCAGCAACATTTTCTTCTGCGGAATACAGGAGGTGAGAATTCCCGCAATCAGGGAAATGAAAAGTAATGGCAGATGATCGCGAAGGCCACGGAGAGTATTAAAAAACGCCATGAATAGTAATTGAGTTAAAGTTGAACAAATATAATAAATTTGAAATGCAAATGATGCAAATAGAAAATTTACCTGCAGTATTTATCGAGAAACAACAGAACATCGGTCCTGTTGATCGGTTTTATCAGCATTTCATTGAACTTACTCTCCATGATCCTGTCTGCATAACTCTTGGCCGTATATGCTGTCTGTGCAAGAAATGGGGTACCCTGATATTCAGGCCATCTTTTTTCTATCTCGAGTTTCAGCATGATGCCATCCCATGGCGGTGGCAATCCGATATCACTGATCACTGCATTGAAAATAATGCCTTTGTTGTAAAATATCTCGATAATGTTCAGCGCTTCATTTCCTGAATAGGCAATTGAAACTTCGGCTATCTTATCAAGGTAAATCTGCAGGATCATTGCTGAGAATTTCTCATCTTCAATAATCAGTATTTTCAGTGATTTGCTTCTGACTGAGTTTTCCAGGACCGCAATATCATCAATGCTGTCTGCATCCGATGCGAGTGGCAGGATTACCTGTGCGATCTCACCCAGTGTCGGGCTGGCAGAAAAGGTGATCTTCCCGTCTATCCGGTTGAGAGAATGGAGTAGCGAAGATATCTCCTTGTTTTGAGCAACGATGGGATTCTCCAGGTCATACTTTTCTTTTGAAGCCTCGCGTTTGATGAAATTGATGACTCCCTGTGGAATGTCCTGCCCTAAATTATCAATGCTGATCATGACCTTGCGGTTGTTCCTGTCCTCCGATATTTCAACGAGAACTTCCTCCCGGCGTGTGTAGATGAGTGCCTTGCTGATCAGGAATTTGAGCAGGTCAAGCAACAGGGTTTCGTCAGTAACCACCTTGATGTCCGCATGTTTTACGACCTCTATTGTCTGGTTGTTGAGGTTAGCGAGGGGCTCCAGCAGGATCACGGCTTTTTGAATGACAGGCGACAAAAAGCTGACTGTGCGGTTTACTTCATGAGACTCGCTGTCGTTAAAACTGTTCTGATTGAAAAGTTTCTTGAGTTGGTTACTGCTCCTGAGAATCGAATCAAGGTTATTTGCCAGTTTTTTATCCCCGGTAATGGCAGGTTCCCGCGCCAGAATTGAAGCAAAGCCAAGGATGCTGCCCAGCAGGTTCCTGACCCTGTGTTCAAAATCAACGGTCCAGCGGGCCTGGGTTTCGGGTTTGGATGGCTGGGTTACAACCGCCGCCGGTTCAACCTGCATCTGAACAATGGCTTCACGCCCACCGGAAGGAGGGTTATTGTCTTCAGTTTCGACACAGGTACACAGGAACTTCTGGCCTTCGATCTCTTTGAAATCAAAAACAACAGGCATAAGGTACCGGCGTGAATCAAGAAGGAACAACTTTGTGGTAAATTCCGAATATTGTCTCGAATCAAGTTGATTTTCTGAAGTTTTCAGGGTGATGAACAGATCCCGGATATGATATTCCCGAATCTCTTCCTCGCCGTAACCTGTCATCAATTGTGCTTTTTTATTCAGCAGGAAAAGATCTCCTTCACCATCGCAAAGGAAAGTTGCTTCTTTTTTATTTTCGATCAGTGTTTTATAATAATCGCGGTTAGGGAGAATCTTCTTTTCCCGGATGTCACGATTGCCAAAAACAGAACGGATAGCCATGCAGTGTAAATTTCAGCCTCACGAAAAGAGCCAGAGAAGGGTCATGGCCATTAGGGCAATGGACAGTACGATGATTAAAAAATGTTGCTTGTACTTTTTGATCATGACCTTGTTTTTCACCATCTCTTCGCGAAGCTTTCCCGCCTCAAGCACCTGGCTGATTGTTTTCAGCAGATTTGGCAATCCTTCTATGTCCTTCACAATGAAATCGATGGCGCCAAGTTTAAGCATGCTGGTCGCTTTGGTGATATCGGGAGCGGCCGTAAGGGCGATGACCGGCAGGCTTTTACTGATCCGCCGGATGAAACGCAGGATTTTTTCGCCATTCATGGCAATGCCGAGGTTGCTGTTAATGTAATAATCCAGCAGGATTATATCGGGATCCTCATCCCAGGAGGAGATCATCTGTTCGCCGGAATTGAAAATATGAATCTCATACCCCTCCTGTTCAAGCGCTCTTTTCAGGATCAGGGAATACATTTCATCGTCTTCTACAATGAAGATCCTTGTTGGTCTATTCTTTTCCATCCTTGTTTTCCAGGTTATCGATTAAAAGTCGGTTATCGATTTGCATATCCAGCGCTTTACTTTGCAGTTTCTTTCCCTGGAATAAAGCCTTGATAAGTTTGTAAAGGGTCAGGAATTCTGAAAAGAGGATCACTTCAAGCACCAGCAAAGGCGCCACCAGTAAAAGTTTTTCCGAGCGCAGAAAAAAGCCTGTCGCGATCAGAACGATATTGGTTAAATACAGAATCTTTGCTGATTTGGGGTGATTGAAACCCGTTTTCATCAGCACATGGTGGATATGGGTCTTATCGGGGCTGAATGGCGACTTTTTGTTGATGACCCTCCCCGCGAAAACGCGTAAAGTATCATAAACAGGCAATATAAAAATGCTGAAGACGATGATCGCAGCCTCGCTGTAGACGAAATACGATGTTGTTGTCCGGCTGATCACAAGTGCCAGGATGCCCATGGCCGCGAGCAAAAAGCCAAGGATCATGGAACCTGTATCGCCCATAAATATCCTGGCTGGATGGTAGTTGTACTTGAGAAAAGCAAGCAACCCGCCTGCTGCTGAAGCCACAATCAAGGCCGAGCTGACTTCACCGGCAAGGAAAAACAGTACGAAAAAGCCAGTCATGTCGATCAGCGCAAGCCCGCCCGCCAAACCGTCAATGCCGTCGATCAGGTTGAACGCATTGATAATCCCGGCAACAATGAAAACGGTGAGGATGTACTGGAATACAATCGGTAATTGCTCAATGCCGAAGATCCCAAACATGTTGTCAATCAGCAAACCGGCATGTGCCAGCAACAGGGCGGCTACGATCTGCCCTAAAAACTTAATCTTGGGTGGAAGCTCCCTGATATCATCAATCACTCCGATCATGATCAGGATCAGCATTCCCACAAGCAGGTGTATCAGCATGGAAGAATCCCCTTTTAAAAACCAAAGTGGCGCCGACGAAAGAATACCGAGAACAATACCGAGCCCGCCCAACCGGCTGATCGGAACTTTATGCACCTTCCGCTCATTGGGTTTGTCAACCAGATTATACCGCATTGATAATTTGATGATGATCGGTATCAGGACGAAGCAGATAATAAAGCTGATGATAAAAGCAATCGCGGATAACAACATGTCGCTGGTGTCGGCTTTTGCAATAAAATCCCTGACGAACATAAAGTAGGACATATCTCTTTTTTAAGTGTTTCTCATTTGCCGGTTGACCCATTCAGGGGGCATGAACTGTTTGAACTTTGAAGCGTTCTTGCTGAACAATGCTGCAAAGAAGAGCACCCCGTTGATGTTCATGGCCCTTATATCTTCCCAGCTCTTCCTGATCAGGTTTTTGATGCTCTTGTTGCTCTCTCCCCCCACCCTCATGCGAACCAACACCAAAGGTATATAAAATGTGCTGATTTTGAACCGTACCAGGAACCGGAGGATCGATTCATAATCGGCAGCTATTCTGAAGGTTGTGTTGAACCCTCCGTAATCGACATAAACCTTGCGCTTTGCGTAAAATGTCGGGTGCGGTGGCATCCAGCCGGTAAGCGCCTTGCTGCGATGAAATTTTCCCGACCGCCAGAATCTGACAATCCTAGATGTATCTGCCTGGTCAACATAAACAAGGTCGCCATAAACTGAATCAACATTAAAATGGATAAATGCCTCAGCGATCAGCTTAACTGAATCTGCAGAGACATACAGGTCGTCGGAATGGAGAAATCCGACAACATCTCCT